>NZ_PZKG01000091.1 GCF_003034985.1 Cereibacter changlensis JA139 | reverse complement strand
GCGTCGTCTCGGTGAAGCGGTTTCTAGGGGCAGAGCGCCGGGGCCGCAAGCAGAAATTTCGCGCTTCATGACGATTTCTTGTCAGAGCCAAGAAAATCAGGAACTTTTCGCACCTGCCGGCGCGGAAAGCGGCAAAGGGAAAGCTCTCGCGAACCCCTTCCCCGCCGCAACCCGCCCGAATCTGGCCCGCCAGGGCCCCGACTCGCCCTCCGCTCAGGCGAATCCCACCCCCGCATGGGTCACCCGACCGCCGCAGATCGTCAGCGCGATTCCCATCCCGCCGATCTCGCCAGGATCCGCGGCCAGAAGATCGCCGCCGAGCAGCACCAGATCCGCCGCCAGCCCCGGGCGGATCCGCCCCGTGATCGCTTCCCGATGCGCCGCCCAGGCTCCGCCTGCGGTATAGGCCTGCAGCGTCGCCATCAGCCCCAGCCGCTCGTCGGCACAGCCCTCGTAGGGCGCCCGGGTCAGGGCCGCGCCGATGCCGCGCAGCACCGAGACATCCGTCACCGGCCAATCGGAGGCAAAGGCCACCGACGCTCCCGCCTCGGCCAGAGTGCGCCACAGGTAGCTGTCGCTCCAACGGTCGCGGCCGATCACCTCCAGCGTCGGCTGCAACGGGAAGTCCATCGCCCCCGGCGGATGCGGCGGCTGCAGGCTCGCCGTGATGCCGAGCGCCCCCAGCCGGGCGATATCGGCGCGGTCGATCATCTCGATATGCTCGATCCGGTGCCGGCTGTCGCGCCGGCCATTGGCGCGCTGCGCCGCCTCATAGCCGTCGATGGTCTGCCGCACCGCCCCGTCGCCAATGGCATGCACCGCGATCTGCATGCCCCTCCGGTCGATCTCGGTGGCGATCTCGGCAAAGCGCTGGGGCGAGAACAAGGGTTCGCCCCGCAGTCCCGGCATCCCGGGATAATCGTTCAAGAGATAAGCCGTGCGGCTGTCGATCACCCCGTCCATGAACATCTTGACGAACCCGGAGGACAGCCACTCGTCGTCGAAGTCGCGCCGCATCTCCTCGGCCCGCGCCAGCGCCGCAAGCTCCATATGCGGCTTGAAGTGGAACGGCACCTTCACCCGCGCCGTCAGCCCGCCCTCGCGCTGCAAGGCCCGCAGCAACTCCAGCGTGTAGCGGTTGCCATCCATGTTCACCATCGAGGTGATGCCATGCGCCGCGCAATGCGCGAGCCCGCGCGCCACCTTGGCCCGGTCGATCGCCTGCTCGGCCTCCGCCGGCCAGGGCGAGGGCTCCTCCCCGGTGGCGATCCCGAGGTTCAGCCGCGCCTCGCCCCCCAGCGCGATCACCGGCGCGAAGGCCTCGAACTCGCGCAGCTCGCCGGTGGCAAGCCCGTCCGGCCCCATCACCACCTCATGCCCGTGCGGCGTCGCGGCCCCATGCAGGATGCCGGCCGCCCGCAGCGCCGAAGTATTGGCCCAGACCGTGTGATGGTCATGCGCGGTCATGGCGATCGGCCGGTCGGCAAGGATCGCATCCAGATCCTGCCGCGTCACCGGCCGGTCGAGCATGCCGTAATCCGCCCCCTGCGCCATCAACAGCGGCCGCTCCGGATGCGCCTCGGCGAAGCTGCGGAAGGCCCGGGCCAGCGCCTCGGCCCCGTGCAGCCCGCCGATCTGCAGATGCGCCAGCTCCGCCCCGCCCAGCACCAGATGCAGATGGCTCTCGACGAAGCCCGGCAGCAGCGTCCGCCCGCCGGCATCGATCACCCGCGTCTCGGGCCCCGCCAGCCGTTCCACCTCGGCCCGCGCCCCAACGGCGACGATCCGCCCTGCGGCCACCGCCACCGCCTCGGCCTCGGGCCGCCCGGCATCCATGGTCAGGACGCGGGCATTGGTCAGGATCAGATCCGGCGTCATGCGCGGTCCCCCGCTTCGGCCATCACGCAGAGCATCTCGAACATGATCGAGACCCCGAGGAAGGCCGTCCCCCCCGAGGCGTCGAAGGGCGGCGAGACCTCCACCAGATCGGCGCCGACGATGTTCACCCCCTGCAGCAGCCGCGCCACCTGCAGGGCCTGCCACGAGGTCGGCCCGCCCACTTCCGGCGTCCCGGTCCCCGGCGCATAGGCCGGATCGACGAAATCGATGTCATAGGAGACATAGGTCTCCCCCGCCCCGGCGATCTCGCGCGCCTCGGCCATCACATCCTCGACGCCGCGGGCATGGAATTCCTCGATCGGGATGATGCGGATGCCGACCGAGGCGGCGAAGTCGCGGTCTTCCCGGTCATAGGCGGTGCCGCGGATGCCGATCTGGCAGACCCGCTTCGGGTCGAGCAGCCCCTCCTCCACCGCCCGGCGGAACGGCGTGCCATGGGTATACATCGTGCCGCCGAAATAGCTGTGGAAGAGATCGGTGTGGCTGTCGAAATGGATCATCCCCAAGGGCCGGTCCTTCGCCAGCGCCCGCAGGATCGGCAGCGAGCAGAGATGATCGCCCCCCGCCGTCAGCGGCAGGATGCCCCGCCGCCGCACCTCGGCATAGAAGGCCTCCATCCGCGCCAGCGTATCCATCAGATCGCCCGGGTTCGGCCCGACATCGCCCAGATCGGCGCAGCGCAAGGCCTCGAAGGGCCGCACCCCGGTGACGCCGTTCTCCGCCCGGATCATGGTGGAGAGGTCGCGCAGCTGCCGCGGCCCGTGGCGCGGCCCGGGCCGGTTGGTCGTCCCCCCGTCCCAGGGCGCGCCGATCAGCCCGACCTGCACTTCGCCGATCCGCGGATGGTCGAGCGGCACATGCGGCAGCCGCATGAAGGTCGGCACCCCGGCAAAGCGCGGCAGATCGAAACCCGATACCGGACGAAAAAATTGCTCATCACCTGTCGTCGACATGCCGTCTCCCCTTGGCCGATTCCTGCTGGCATCAGAGCATTGCCCCCGCGCCATGTCCACGCTTGGGCGGAAATCCCCCACCCGCCCCTTGACCGGCTGGCGAGCTTCGGCCTCTATCGGCTAGACCGTGCGGGCCACGCCCCACATCCTGCCTCCACAGCCGGGGGCGCGAGAGAGGGAAAGACATGCAGAACAAACCCGCCGATCCGGGCCCGCAGCGCAACGGCTCCAACGCCTCGAAATCGACGCTCGGCGCCGATCTCAAGATCGTGGGCGACATCACCTCCGCCGGCAGCATCGAGGTGATGGGCGAGGTCGAGGGCACGATCACCGCGCGCGGCCTGACCGTCGGGCCGGACGGCAAGGCGACCGGCACCGTCAGCGCCGAGACGGTGGAGGTGCGCGGCCAGTTGAACGGCCGGCTGTCCTGCGCCAATCTCATCGTCCGCGCCGCCGCGCAGATGACCACCGACGTCACCTACCGCACCGTGGTGATCGAGAACGGCGCCACCGTCGACGGCCGCTTCAAGCACAGCAAGGACTGACCCGCGCGGAAAGGGGCGCGCCGCGCCCCTCCCCCCCTCACCTTGCACAAATATCCTCGGGGGGAGCCGGACCGCAGGTCCGGCCGGGGGGCAGACAGCCCCCCGTCCCGGCCCGCCCCCGGCGCAACGCTCAGCGCGGCGGGATCGAATAGGTCAGACTCGCCCGCGCCACCGGCTCGTCTGCACCCTCCGACCAGATCAGCACATCGCCCACCGCCAGCACCCGCCCCAGCTTCAGGATGCGCGGCCGCGCGATCAGGTCGCGCCCCGCCACGGGCTTGCGCATGAAATCGATCGAGGCCCCGGTGGTCACCGCCAGCGCCACCGGCCCGATGCGCGACAGGAGCGCCAGATAAAAGGCCACATCGGCCAACCCGAAGATCGACGGCCCCGAGACCGTCCCCCCCGGCCGCAGATGCCGCGCCTGCACCAGCAGCCGCAGCGCCAGCGCCTCGCCCTCGCCCTCCAGCGCGAAATCCCCGGCCACCTCGGGAAAATCCCGTTGCAGGAAGCCCGCAAGCTCCGCCCCCGTCATCGCCTGCACCTTCGCTTCCCTCCCCCTGCCGCGCCGGCTAGGCTGGGCGAAACCGGGGAGGAAGACAAGATGACCGAGATCCTGCTGCGCCAAGACGAGGGCGGCATCGCCACGCTGACGCTGAACACGCCCGCCAGCCTCAACGCGCTCTCCGACGCGATGCTCGACGCGCTCTCCACGTCCTTCGAGGCACTGGCCGAGGACGGCTCGATCCGCGTGATCGTGCTGCGCGGCGCCGGCAAGGCCTTCTGCGCCGGCCATGACCTGAAGGAGATGCAGGCCGCCCGCGCCGCCCCCGACAGGGGCGCGGCCTATTTCGCCGATCTCTTCGCCCGCTGCGGCGCGCTGATGCAGCAGATCCCGCGCCTGCCGCAGCCGGTGATCGCCGAGGTCCATGGCATCGCCACCGCCGCGGGCTGCCAGCTCGTCGCCAGCTGCGACATGGCCGTGGCCGCCGAAGGCACCCGCTTCGGGGTGAACGGCGTGAACATCGGCCTGTTCTGCTCCACCCCGATGGTGGCGCTCAGCCGCAACCTGCCGCGCAAGCAGGCCTTCGAGCTCCTGACCACCGGCGCCTTCCTCGACGCCGCCCGCGCCCGCGAGCTGGGCCTCGTCAACCGCGTCGTGCCTCAAGAGGCGCTCGCGCAGGAAACCCGCGCCCTGGCCGAAACGGTCGCGGCCAAGCTCACCGCGGCGGTGAAGATCGGCAAGCGCGCCTTCTACGAGCAACTGGAGATGGATCTGGCCGGGGCCTATGCCCATACGGCGGAGGTCATGGCCGAGAACATGCTCTGGCGCGACACCGAGGAAGGCATCGCGGCCTTTCTGGAGAAGCGCAAGCCGGACTGGTCGCTCTGACGGAAAGCCGCGGGGGACTGCCGTCCCCCATACTCCCTGTGGATATACCCCCTGCGGATATTCGAGCCAAGATGACGCAGGAAACCGGCCGTCAGAGCCGGTAGATGTCGCGGAACTTCGTTTCCAGATAGTCGAGCAGCGGCCCTTCGCTGGGCTCGAAGCCGCAGGCCCGGGTCACCAGCTCGTGCGGGGTGTAGAGCCCGCCATGCCGCTGCAGGTTCTCCCTGAGCCAGCCGGTCGCCCCCCGGGTCTCGCCCCGCGCCAGCGCCTCGTCGAGATCGGGCACCGCCTCGCGCAGCGCCTGCATCAGGCAGCCGGCGTAGAGATTGCCCAGCGTGTAGGTCGGGAAATAGCCGAAGAGCCCGACCGACCAGTGCACGTCCTGCAACACCCCATGCGAGGGCCGGTCCACCGCCACGCCGAAATCCTGCAGGAAGCGGGCGTTCCAGGCCTCTTCCAGATCGGCCACCTCCAGCGTGCCGCGGATCAGCCCGCGTTCCAGATCGAAGCGCATCATGATGTGCAGGTTGTAATGCACCTCGTCGGCCTCGGTGCGGATGAAGCCGGACTGCACCCGGTTCACCGTGCCGTAGAAGGCCTCGGCATCGGGCAGGCCCAGATCGCCGAAGCGTTCGCTCATCCGCTGGAACAGCCAGCCGGTGAAGGCGCGGCTGCGGCCGAGCTGGTTCTCGTAGATCCGGCTCTGGCTCTCGTGCACCCCCATCGAGGCGCCCGACCCGATCGGGGTCAGCGCGTAATCGGGGTCGATGCCGAGCTCGTAGCAGGCATGGCCGACCTCGTGCACCGTCGAGTAGAAGCAGTTGAACGGATCGGTTTCCACCACCCGCGTGGTGATCCGCACGTCGCTGCCGGACCCCGAGGAGAACGGATGCACCGCCATGTCCATCCGCCCGCGCGTCCAGTCATAGCCGAAGGTCGCGGCCAGATCGCGCGCCATGCGCACCTGCGCCTCGAGCCCGAAATGGCCCTGCAGCGGCGCGGGCTGGTAGGAGGCCCCCAGCACCGCCTCGCGCAACGCCACCAGACGCGGCCGCATCCGGTCGAACATCGCGCCCAGCGTGGCCGCGGTGGCGCCCGGCTCGTAATCGTCGATCAGGGCGTCGTAGCGGTCGCGCCCGTCGGCCAGCGCCGCCGCCTCCTCGCGCTTCAGCCGCACCACCTCGGTCAGCGTCGGCAGGAACAGCGCCACGTCATCCGCCGCCCGCGCCTCGGCCCAGATGCCCTGCGCGGTCGAGGTGACGCGGGCGATCTCCTGCGCCAGCCGCGAGGGCACCTTCGTCGCCCGGGTGTGGCTGCGCCGGATCAGCCGCAGCTGCGCCGCATCCTCGTCATCCTCGGCGGCCGCCGCCATCAGCCAGTCGGCGATGCGCGGATCGGTGCGCCGCTCGTGCAGCACGCCTTCCAGCGCCGCCATCTCTTCCGAGCGCTGCTCGGCGGCGCCGCGCGGCATCATGGTTTCCTGATCCCAGCCCAGACGGCCGGCAACCTGCGCCAGCGCCTCGGTCTGGCGCTGGAATTCCATCAGCTCGGTGAAGGCGATATCGGCACTCATACGGTTCCCTTTCGGATCGACCCCACGCGGGGATATTGCGCCAGATGCCGCAGGCGGATGATCAGCACCCAGAGGATCACCGCGCCGACCTGATGGCTGATCGCCGCATGCCACTGCGCCGCCGTCAGCACGGCGCCGATGCCGAGCGCGATCTGCGCCAGCATCATCAGCCCCATCAGATGCCCGGCCCTGCGGGTGGCGCGATGCACCGATTTCCGCGCGACGATCCAGACGCCGAGGCCGAACAGCGCCAGCAGATAGCCGGTCATCCGGTGGACGAACTGCACAAGGCCGGGATTGTCCAAGAGCCCGACCCAATATTGCGGGTCGGAGAGCGCGGTGACGCCCGGCACATAGAGCGCGTTCGAGGGGAAGAACTCGCCGTTCATGTCGGGCCAGGTCGGAAAGCCGCGGCCGGCGTCGATGCCGGCGACCAGCGCGCCGAAGACGATCTGCACGAAGGCGAGATGCATCAGCCCGGTGGACATGCCGAAGAGCTTGGCCTCGCGCTGCCGCCGCGCCTGGATCAACTCTGCCTCGCTGCGCCCGAGGAGGAAGACATACCAGGCGATGAAGCCGAGGATCAGGAAGGCGAGGCCCAGGTGGGTCGCCAGCCGGTAGGAGGCCACCGTCACCTGGTTTTCCTGCAGGCCGGAGGCGACCATCCACCAGCCGATCGCGCCCTGCAACCCGCCGAGCGCGCCCAGGAGCAGCAGCCGTGGCGCCCAGCCGCGCGGGATCTTGCGCGCGACGAGGAAGCCGAAGAAGCCGAGCGCCCAGACGAGGCCGATCACCCGGCCGAGTTGCCGATGCCCCCATTCCCACCAGTAGATCGTCTGGAAGGCGGTCAGGCTCATGCCGCTGTTCTGCAACTGGTACTGCGGGCTGGCGCGGTACTTGTCGAACTCCACCATCCAGGCCGCGTGGTCCAGGGGTGGCATGGCGCCGGTGAACGGCTTCCACTCGGTGATCGACAGGCCGGAATCGGTCAGCCGGGTCAGCCCGCCGACGACGATCATCACCATCACCAGCGCGAACAGCAGCATCAGCCAGAGCCGGATGCCCCGCCGCGCCCCGCCCTGGCCCCGGGCGATGCCGCCCGCCTGTGGCGCCGGCGCCTTCGCCCCGCCGCCGACCTCTTCGAATATGCTGCGCTTCTTCAATGCCATCCCGGGCTCCCGTGTCGCGCGGGAGACTAGGCCCGCCACGCCCCCGCTTCAAGGCCTTCCCGCCCTGACGCGGCGCGAGGGGCGTGCGCCGCTTGGGGGCATCGAGCCCCCGCGCGCCGCGGCTGCCGCGCGCGGTCCGGCCAAGGGCGCGCCTCCGGCAGGCCGCGGAGCCTCCGGCGGGGATATTTGAGGACAGAAAATGTCAGGCGGGGGCGTCGTCGAACATCAGGATCTCGACGCCCGCCGTGGCGAAGATCTCGAGATCGGCCACGGCCGCGGCGCCCTCGGGGCTGCCGAGCGCCGCCTGCAGTGCGCCGATGTCGTCGAAGCCGAGCACCGCCACCAGATGGTAATCCGAGGCCCCGCCCGGCGCCAGCACCGGGCCCGCGCTGATCTCGTAGCTGCGCAGCCCCGGGAGGTTATTGGCGAGCGGGATATGGGTCTCGCGGTAGTGGCGGTCGAAGGCCCCGGCGTCGGCGGGCGTCCTGTACATCACGACGAGTCTGGCCATGGCTCCTCCGGGGCGTTGCGGTCGCGCCAGTCTGGCACGGAACGCCGGGCGGAGCCATCGCCGGGGCCTCATCCTAAAGGTCGTGGCGAGGGGGTTACCAAAAGGTTGAGGGTTTTCGGATTTTACTTCCGTATCAGCGGCTTGGCCTGCGTTTCACGCGTGAAACGCTACTGCTTCAGCTTCCAGGCGATCTGGCGCAGCATGCCGTGCAGGGTCTGGACATCGGCCCGGGTCAGGTTCAGCCGCGACCACATGTTGCGCAGGTTCAGCTTCATCCCGGCCTCCTTCTCGGCGGGATGGAAGAAGCCGGCCTCGGCCAGCCGCTCCTCGAAATGATCGCCCAGCTTCTCCACCTCGATGCCGCTGGCGAAATCGGTGCGGGCCATCTCCATCACCTCGGGCGGAACCTCCACCGTCTGGCGGCGCCATTCATAGGCGGTCAGGAGCACGCATTGGGCGAGGTTGAGCGAGAAGAACTCCGGATTGACCGGCACCGTGATGATCGCATTCGCCAGCACCACATCCTCGTTCTCGAGCCCGGTCCGCTCCGGCCCGAACAGAACCCCCACCCGCTTGCCGGCGGCGGTCAGCGCGCGGGCGTGTTCCATCGCCCGCTCGGGCGTCATGATCGGCTTGGTGAGCTCGCGGCTGCGGGCGGTGGTGGCGAAGAGGTAGTCCACGTCGGCGGTGGCCGCCTTCACGTCGGGAAAGAGCCCGGCGTGATCAAGGAGCCGCCCCGCCCCGCTCGCCATGGCGACGGCCTTGGGGTTGGGCCAGCCGTCGCGCGGATTGACGATCCTGAGCCGCTCGAGGCCGAAGTTCAGCATGGCGCGGGCCGAGGCGCCGATGTTCTCGCCCATCTGGGGCCGCACGAGGATGAAGACGGGGTCCATGGCATTTCTCCGGGGTTTCGCGCCTCCTACGGGAAAGCGGGGCAGCCGCGCAATGGGATTTCCAATCCGTCCCGGCTTCGGCTATAGCCTCCGCCACCCCTACCGGAGTTTCAGCATGGCCGATACCGAGCGCCCGCAGATCTACCTCGTCACCCCGCCCGAGTTCGAGCTGGAGCTGTTCCCGCAGCGCCTCGCCGCGGTGCTCGACGCGACCGGGATCGCCTGCATCCGCCTCTCGCTCGCCACCCGCGACGAGGACCGGGTCGCCCGCGCCGCCGACGCTTTGCGCGAGGTGGCCCATGCCCGCGACGTGGCGCTGGTGATCGAGAACCATGTGCTCTTGGTGGACCGGCTTGGGCTCGACGGGGTGCATCTGACCGACGGGGCACGGTCGGTCCGCAAGGTCCGCAAGGATCTGGGCGGCGATGCCATCGTCGGCGCCTTCTGCGGCGTGACCCGGCACGAGGGGATCTCGGCCGGCGAGGCGGGGGCGGATTACGTGGCCTTCGGCCCGGTGGGCGAGACGCCGCTGGGCGACGGCAGCCGGGTCGAATTCGAGCTGTTCGAGTGGTGGTCCGAGATGATCGAGGTGCCGGTGGTGGCCGAGGGTGCGCTGACTGCGGAGCTGGTGGCGCAATTCGGCCCGGTCACCGACTTCTTCGGCATCGGCGAGGAGATCTGGCGCGCCGAAGACCCGGTTGCGGCGATGCGGGCCCTGCTCGCGCCGCTCGGCTAGGAGAAGCCGGCGCGGACCATCGTCTCGCAGGCCTGGGCCAGCGCCTTGCGGTCGGCGAAGGCCTCGACCGGCAGGGGCTGGTTGAAGCGCACCTCCACCGAGCCCTGCCGCGGCGCGGCCAGGAGCTTCAGGAGGTGCGGCGCGAAATCCATGTCGCCCCACCAGCCGTAGAAGCGCGGGTCCTCGCCCTCGGGGGCGCGGTAGATCACCGTCACCGGCTGGATCGCCAGCCCGCGCGCCTGCCCCGGGGCGAAGAAGGCGGCGAAGAGCGTCGACTTGAACGGCAGGATGCGGGTCGCGTCGGTGCTGGTGCCCTCGGGGAAAAACAGGATGCGGTGACCCTCGGCCAGCCGCTCCTCGAACAGGCGCTGCTGCGCCTTGGCCTCGCGGCCCCGGCGGTTGATGAAGAGGGTGCCGGTGGCCCTTGCCAGCCAGCCGATGCCGGGCCAGGCGGAAACCTCGGATTTCGAGACGAAATACACCCGCTGGCAGGCGTTCAGCGTGAAGATGTCGAGCCAGGAGCCGTGGTTGGCCACCACCGCCCCGGGCTCCTGCATCGGCCGGCCATGGACGCGGAAGCGCAGGCCAAGGATCACGAGCGCGGCGCGGCAGGCGCCCTGGGTGATCCAGGGCGTCACCGGCCGGTGGGCGCCGCAGAGCGGCCGCTCGACCAGCCGGACGAGGAGGAGCAGCACCAGCCCGCCATAGATCACCAGCGCCAGCGCCGTGCCGCGCAGGGCCACCCGCAGCCAGCCCAAGAGGCCGGGGCGGCGGTCCTCCATCCGGGCGTCGAGCCAGTCGGTCATGATGCCTGCGCCGGGCGGCGGGCGTAGAGCGCGCGCTGCCGGGCCGACATCTGCGCCGTGTCCATCACCAGACAGACATCCGTGGTGTTGAAGGCGCGGTCGATCCAGGCCCCCTCGCCGACGCAACCGCCAAGCCGGAGATAGGCCTTGATCAGCGCCGGCGTCGCCAGCATCGCCTGCCGCCGGTCGATCGCCTCGGGCGGCAGCAGGTCCATCCGCTGGCCGTCGCCGGGCCGCGCCGTCACCCGCAGTTCCGGCGGGGCGAGGTGGTTGTGGTGCAGGAAGGACAGCGGCTGCGCCAGCGCGGCGATATCGGCGCCGTGGAAGCTCGCCGTGCCGAACAGCACCTCGGCGCCATGCGTGGCCACGTAATCGGCCAGCCCGTTCCAGAGGTGGAACATCGCCGTCCCGCCGCGATAGTCGGGATGCACGCAGGAGCGCCCGAGCTCCAGAAGCCGGCGGCCCGAGCGTTTCAGCGGGGAGAGGTCATACTCGCCCTCGGAATAGAACCGGCCCGCGGGGCCGACCCGCTCGCCCGGCAGCAGGCGGTAGACGCCCACAACGTCGTCGAGCGCCGCGGCGTCGCGGCGGTCGTCGATCAGCAGCAGGTGGTCGAACAGCGGGTCGAAGGCGTCGCGCTCCAGCTGCTGGTCATGGTCGACCAGATCGCCGTCACCGCCCAGCTCGGTCACGAAGACCCGGTAGCGCAGCCGCTGCGCCGCCCTCAGGTCGCGGTCGTCCCGCGCCAGACGCAGGGTGAGATGCGGTTCCTCGGCAATCATCCCCGTCTCCCCCGTCCTCGCGCCTGCCGTCTCCGAGCGTTCCCCATTTAGAAGCCGGGCCCGCCGATTGCAACCGGCGGGGCCCCCGGTGGCAGGATGGACACGCTTCGCGGCCAAGAGCAACGGGGCGCAATCTGGGTTGGACGACGCGCCATCCCGCTCTTATCGTTGAATATCAATGACCATCCGCAGGTCCACATGACTGCCGTCGATCACGACCTTCCCGGCGTGTTCGAAGTTGACGGTGATCCGCCCGCCGATGTTCGACTGCACCTGACCTACCCCCCAATCCGGCTCGCCCGGATGTCTGACCAGTATACCCGGTTCAAGCAACGCATTCATATCAGTTCCTTCCTGCGCACGAGTGGAGTTCCGTACATGTCCGAGAAGCCCGATCTGGCCGCCCTACTGGGGTCGCGCATCTGTCACGATCTTATCAGCCCGATCGGAGCCATCGGCAATGGGGTGGAGCTCCTGATGCTGGACGGGCTGGTGAAGGGGCCGGAGATCGCGCTGATCGCCGAGAGCGTCGCCAGCGCCAATGCCCGGATCCGCTTCCTGCGCGTCGCCTTCGGCGCGGCGGGCGGCGACCAGCGGATCGGCCGGTCCGAGGTGACGGGCATCCTCGCCGACCTCTGCCGCGGCGGCAAGTTCGCCATCGACTGGACCAGCCCGACCGAGCTGCCGCGCCGCGAGGTGAAGCTCGCCTTCCTGCTGATCCAGTGCCTCGAGACCGCGATGGCCTATGGCGGCCGCATCCGGGTGGAGCGGACCGACAGCCGCTGGACGCTCACCGGCTCGGCGGCGAAGGTCAAGATCGACCCGGCGCTGTGGCAGCCGCTGTCGATCCCGGGCGCACGGATCGACGTCTCGGCGGCGCAGGTGCATTTCGCTTTGGTGCCGGAGGAGCTGGAACGCCAGAACCGCCGGCTGACCGCCGACCTGCGCGAGCAGATGATCCGGCTGGTGTTCTGAGCGGATCTCGCGGCGCGGGCGTGGGCCGCCCCCGCCGTCAAGGTTTGGCGGCGCGGGCTTAGGCCCGCACCGTCCCGTCGGCTGTCGAGGGTTTGCGACGTGACGGCCCGGGCTTACGCCCGCACCGTTCCGTCGCCGGTCACCAGATACTTGAAGCTGGTGAGCTGCTCGGCCCCCACCGGGCCGCGGGCGTGCATCTTGCCCGTGGCGATGCCGATCTCGGCCCCCATGCCGAACTCGCCGCCATCGGCAAACTGCGTCGAGGCGTTGTGCAGGAGGATCGCCGAATCGAGCCGCTGGAAGAAGCGCTCGGCCGTGGCCGCATCCTCGGTCAGGATCGCCTCGGTATGGTTCGAGCCGTAGCGGCGGATATGGGCGATGGCCTCGTCCACCCCGTCGACGAGCTTCGCCGCGATGATCATGTCGAGGAATTCCTTGCCGAAATCCTCAGGCGACGCGGGCACCGTGCCGGGGATGTCGGCCAGCTCGCCCTCGGCGCGCACCTCGACGCCCGCGGCCAGCAGATCCTCGATCAGCACGGCGCCATGTTTCGCGTAGAAGGCGCGGTCGATCAGCAGGCATTCCGCCGAGCCGCAGATCCCGGTGCGGCGGGTCTTGGCGTTCAGCACCACCCGGCGCGCCTTCTCCAGATCGGCGGCGCCGTCGGCATAGACGTGGCAGATGCCCTCCAGATGGGCAAAGACCGGCACCCGCGCCTCGCGCTGCACGAGGCCGACCAGCCCCTTGCCGCCGCGCGGCACGATCACGTCGATGAACTCGACCATGCGCAGCATCTCGGTCACTGCCGCGCGGTCGCGGGTCGGCACCAGCTGGATCGCATCCGCCTGCAGGCCCGCCGCGGTGAGCCCGGCCTGCAGGCAGGCATGGATCGCGGCGGAGGAATGGAAGCTCTCCGACCCGCCCCGCAGGATCACCGCGTTGCCGGCCTTGAGGCAGAGCGCGCCGGCGTCCGCGGTGACGTTGGGACGGCTTTCGTAGATCACGCCCACCACGCCCAAGGGCGTGCGGACCCGGCGGATGTGCAGGCCGGTCGGCCTGTCCCATTCGGCGATCACCGCGCCGACGGGATCGTCCTGCGCCGCCACGGCGCGCAGCCCCTCGGCCATCGCCTGCACCCGCGCCTCGTCCAGCATCAGCCGGTCCATCATCGCCGCGCCGAGCCCCTTGTCGCGGCCATGGGCGAGGTCTTCGGCGTTGGCGGCGATGATCTCTTGCCGGCGGTCCCACAGCGCCTCGGCCGCGGCGAGCAGGGCGGCGCGCTTGGTCTCGGCTGGGGCGAAGGCCAGCTCCGCCGCCGCCGCGCGTGCCCGCGCGCCGATCGCCTGCATCAGCCCTGCCACTTCAGCCCCGTCCATCGCCTGTCCTTCCGCTTCATCCGCCCGCCGCAGCGGGCCCTTCACAACACCATGTCGTCGCGGTGCAAGAGCGCCGCGCGCCCGGCATAGCCGAGGATGCCCTCGATCTCGGCCGAGCGGTGTCCAGCGATCAGCCGCGCCTCGGCGGCGGTGTAGCGCACCAGCCCCTTGCCCAGCGTCTCGCCCGCGGGCCCCAAAATCTCGACCGGGTCGCCGCGCCCGAAGGCGCCGGTCACCGCCACCACGCCAGCCGGCAAAAGCGACTTGCCTGCCCTGAGCGCCGTGACCGCGCCGGCATCCACCTGCACCGCGCCGCGCGGCTTCATCGCGTTGATCCAGCGCTTGCGCGCGACCTGCGGATCGGCCTGCGCCACGAACCATGTCCGCGCTGCGCCCTCGGCCAGCGCGGTCAAGGGCCGCAGCACCGAACCTTCCATGATCGCCATGGCGCAGCCACCGGCGACGGCGGTCTTGGCGGCCATCACCTTGGTCTTCATCCCGCCCTTGGAGAAACCCGAGACCGGATCACCGGCCATCGCCTCGATCTCGGGCGTGATCGCCTCGACCAGATCGAAACGCTCGGCGGTCGGGTCTTCCTTGGGGTTGGCGGAATAGAAGCCGTCGACATCCGACAGGAGCACCAGCTGATCCGCGCCCACGGTCACCGCGATCTGCGCCGCCAGCCGGTCGTTGTCGCCGAAGCGGATCTCGTCGGTCGCCACCGTGTCATTCTCGTTGACGATCGGCACGACGCCGAGGCCCAGCAGCGTCTCCATCGTGGCGCGGGAGTTCAGGTAGCGGCGGCGGTCCTCGGTGTCTTCCAGCGTGACGAGGATCTGGCCGGTGGTGATGCCATGCGGGGCCAGCACCTCCTCATAGGCGCGGGCCAGCCGGATCTGCCCGACGGCGGCGGCGGCCTGCGACTGTTCCAGGGCCAGCGCGCCATCGGCCAGCCCCAGCACGCCGCGCCCCAGCGCGATGGAGCCGGAGGAGACGAGGATCACGTCGGTCCCGCGCGCCTTCAGGTCGGCCACATCCAGCGCCAGCGCCGCGAGCCAGTCGCGCCGCAGGCCGAGCTTGCGGTCGACCAGCAGGGCCGAGCCGATCTTCACCACCAGCCGCCGAGCGCTGCGGATGTCGGGGGCCGAAAGCGCTGTCAGGGTTGCCACGGTGCGGGATCCTCGACCACCTCGCGCCCTGCCACGACCTCGGCATAGACCGCGCGCAGCACGTCCTGCAATCCCGTCCCGGCGACGCCGGAGATCAGGAAGACCGGCCCGCCCGAGGCCTTCTCCAGCGCCTTCTTGCGGGTCGACAGCGTCTTGCTGTCCAGCGCGTCGATCTTGTTCAGCGCGGTGATCCGCGGCTTCTGCGCCAGATCCTCGGCATAGGCCTCGAGCTCGCCGATGATGGTGCGGTAATCCTTGGTGATGGTCGAGGAGGTGCCGTCCACCAGATGCAGGAGCACCGAGCAGCGTTCGACATGGGCGAGGAACTGGTCACCCAGACCGCGACCTTCGGAAGCGCCCTCGATCAGGCCGGGGATGTCGGCCATGACGATCTCCTTGCCGTCCACCCCGACGACGCCGAGGTTCGGCACCAGCGTGGTGAAGGGATAGTCGGCGATCTTGGGCCGGGCGTTCGAGGTGGCGGCGAGGAAGGTCGACTTGCCGGCATTCGGCAGGCCCAGCAGCCCGGCGTCGGCGATCAGCTTCAGCCGCAGCCAGATGGTGCGCTCCACCCCCTCCTGCCCCGGGTTGGCCCGGGCGGGAGCGCGGTTGGTCGAGGATTTGAAATGCAGGTTGCCGAAGCCGCCATTGCCGCCGCGCGCCAGAAGCACGCGCTGGCCGACGGTGGTCAGGTCGGCGATCACGGTCTCCTCGTCCTCGTCGATGATCTCGGTGCCGACCGGCACCTTGAGGATCACGTCGTCGGCGGTCTTGCCGGTGCGCTGGCTGCCCATGCCCTGCTGGCCCGACTTAGCGAAGAAATGCTGCTGATAGCGGAAGTCGATCAGGGTGTTCAGCCCCTCGACCGCCTCGGCATAGACATTGCCGCCATTGCCGCCGTCGCCGCCGTCCGGGCCGCCGAATTCGATGAACTTCTCGCGCCGGAAGCTGACGCAGCCCGCCCCGCCGCCGCCGGAGCGGATGTAGACTTTGCAAAGGTCGAGGAACTTCATGGGTCAGCGCCTTCCGGGCTTAGCGTTGTAAAACTGGCGATAGACCCGGATCGCCCGGGGTTCAAGCCTTGCGTTGCTCGGGCTGCGCCCGGTCGTCGAGCCGAAGCTCCAGAAATACGAGGTCCAGCCAGCGGCCGAACTTCTGCCCCACCTCGGTCAGCACCGCCGCCTCGCGGAAGCCGAGCGCGCGGTGCAGCCGCAGCGAGGCCTCGTTCTCCGAGGTGACGGCGGCGACCATCACATGCTTGCCACAGCCGCGCGCGCGCACCGTCAGCTCGGCCATCAGCGCCCGGGCGATGCCCCGCCCGCGCGCCTCGGCCGCGACATAGACCGAATGCTCCACCGTGGCGCGGAAGCCGTCGAAGGACCGCCAGTCTCCGAAGGAGGCGTAGCCGATCACCCGGCCCTCGTGTTCCGCGACGAGCACGGGATAGCCCTGCCCCCGCCGCATCTCCATCCAGCCGATGCGGTTTTCCGCGTCGACGGTTCCCTCGTTG
>NZ_PZKG01000090.1 GCF_003034985.1 Cereibacter changlensis JA139 | reverse complement strand
CGTTGGCGACGATCATGCCGATGATCAGCGCCAGCGTCGAGAAGAAGAAGAAATAGCCGAAGGCCTTGCCCACGACCGACCCCACGCCGCGCAGCGTGCCCATCCCGGCGAGGCCTGTGACGATGGTCAGGAAGATCACCGGCGAGATGATCATCTTCACCAGCTTAATGAAGCCGTCGCCCAGCGGCTTCAGCGCCACGCCGGTCTCGGGATAGAAATGGCCGATGGCGGCGCCCGTGCCGATGGCGACGAGAACCTGGAAATAGAGATGTCTGTAGAATGGCCGCGGCGCCTGCGCCGCCGGCCCTGCCGACGTGTCGATCTGCATTGAGGTCTCCTCCAACCCGACGGGAATCCGGTGTGCGACAGAATACACTTCTGTGACTGCGCAACAAAATTGCGGGGCGGGGTGGGCGGCTCGTTGTTTTTCAGCATGTTGGAAACCGCGCCCCTGCCTGCGATGTTTCGTTTTCCACACAAGGCCCGGCCTGCTAGTATGGAAACCCACACAGCCCCTGCCGGAGATCCGATGGCGTCCCTCCCCGATGATTCCCCCCGCCGGCCGGGCCGCGCCCGGCTGCTGGGCCTGAGCCTGCTGGCGGTGCTGCTCTGCCTCGGGGTGCTGGCGGAGGCCTTCCACCTGGCGCATCGCTCCACCCTCGCGCGGATCGTGCTGGAGGCCGAGGTCGCCGCCCGGTCGCGGGCGCTGGCGGTCGAGAGCGAATTCGCCAAGCAGCGGGCGGTCGCCGCCATCCTCGCCGACGACTCGCAGGTGCGCGGCGCGCTGGCCGCGCCGACCCCCGCCGCAACGGCGGCGATGTCG
Source organism: Cereibacter changlensis JA139 (assembly GCF_003034985.1). Classification (GTDB taxonomy): domain Bacteria; phylum Pseudomonadota; class Alphaproteobacteria; order Rhodobacterales; family Rhodobacteraceae; genus Cereibacter; species Cereibacter changlensis. Next base: position 15,622 of record NZ_PZKG01000090.1, on the reverse strand, counting down.
CGCAAGCTGGACCGGCTGCAGGACGAGACGCAGAGCTCGGTGATCTACGTGCTGGACCTGACCGGGACCGCCCTCGCCGCCTCGAACTGGAACGAGCCGGATTCCTTCGTCGGCTCCAGCTACGCATTCCGCGACTATTTCACCGTCGCCCTGCGTGAGGGCACGGCGCAGCAATTCGCCTTGGGGACGGTGAGCCACCGGCCCGGGCTCTACCTGTCGCATGTCGTGGGCGAGGGGCTCGGCGTCGTGGTGGTGAAGGTGGAGTTCACCGCGATCGAGGCGAGCTGGGCGGTCAGCGCCGACCGGACCTTCGTCACCGAACCTGACGGGCGGGTGGTGCTGGCCAGCCTCCCCGAAACCCGCTTCACCCCCGCGCCGGTCCCGGCGGCGGGCCAACTGGCGACCACGGTTGACCTGCCCTCGGCGGGTTGGGCGCTGACCCTGTTCACCGCCTCGGCCCCGGCGCTGGAATCGGCGGTGCTGGCCACCGGCACGGCGGCGCTGGGGCTGGGGCTGCTGGCCTTCGGCGCCGGCATGGCCTGGCGCGGCGCGCGGCGGGTGACCCGGCGGGCCGAGGCCGAGCGGCGCTACAGCGCCGATCTGGAGCGCGCGGTGGACGAGCGGACCCGCGCCCTCTCCGACGAGATGCGCGAACGCAAGGCGACCGAGCAGCGCCTCGGCGCGCTGCAGGCCGATCTGGTGCAGGCCAACAAGCTGGCCGCGCTCGGCCAGATCACCGCCGGCGTGGCGCATGAGGTGAACCAGCCGCTGGCGACGATCCGTCTGCTGGCCGAGAACGGGCTCGCGATGCTGCCCGAGGTGCGGCCCGCGCCGCCGGAGGTGGCCGGCAACCTCGCCACCATCGTGCGGATGGCCGACCGCATCGGCCATATCACCGCCGAGCTGCGCGGCTTCGCCCGCAAGGCCACCGGCCGCACCGAGCCGGTGAAGCTGGGCGAGGCCTTCGAGGCCTCGCTGCTGCTGCACGCCAGCCGGCTGCGCTCGGAAATGGTGCGGGTGATCGCGCCGCCGATCCCGCCGGATCTCGCGGTGATGGGCGACCGGATCCGGCTGGAGCAGATCCTGGTGAACATCCTGCAGAATGCGCAGGACGCGCTGGCCGACCGGCCCGACCCGCAGATCGTCGTCACCCTGCGCCAGACGGCGGAGACGGTCACGCTCAGCATCGCCGACAACGGGCCGGGCCTGTCGCCCGAGGCGGCGGCCAAGCTGTTCATCCCCTTCACCACGACGAAACCGGACGGGCTGGGGCTGGGCCTCGTCATCGCGCATGACATCGCCCGGGATTTCGGCGGCAGCCTCAGGGCCGACCCGCCGGCACCGGGGCAGGGGGCCACCTTCCACCTCGACCTGCGCAGGGCGCCATGACCGACACGCCTCCCCTCGTCCGGCTGGTCGATGACGACCCCGATCTGCTGGCCGCGCAGGTCCAGTCCCTGACGCTGCGCGGTTTCCGGGTCGAGGCCTTTTCCGGCGCGGCGGAGGCGTTGCGCGGCATGACCCGCGACTATCCCGGCGTGGTGCTGACTGATGTGCGCATGCCGCAGATCGACGGGATGGAGCTGTTCCGCCGGCTGCGGGCGATGGACCCGGACCTGCCGGTGATCCTGCTGACCGGGCATGGCGACGTGCCGATGGCGGTGCGGGCGCTGACCGAGGGGGTCTACGACTTCCTGACCAAGCCGGTGGCGCTGGACGACCTGATGGCGACGCTGCGCCGGGCGACCGGGGCGCGGGCGCTGGTGCTGGAGAACCGCATGCTGCGGCGGATGCAGGCCCCCGGCGACGGCGCGGCCGAGTTGCTCGGCGACAGCCTCGCCATGACCCACCTGCGCGAGACGGTGGCGCGGGTGGCCGAGGCCGGGGTCGACGCGCTGGTCATCGGCGGCAGCGGCGTCGGCAAGGAGGCAGTGGCGCGGCAGATCCACCGCCTAAGCCCGCGCCGCGCCCGGGCCTTCGTGCATGTCAATTGCGCCACGCTGGACGAGAGCCGCTTCGACGCCGATTTCCTCGGGGCCGAGCCGGGGGTGCGGGTCGGGCCGCAGCCGCGCGCCGGGCGGGTGATCGGCCGGATCGAGCGGGCGCATCGCGGCACGCTGTTCCTCGACGAGGTCGAGGCGCTGTCGCCGGCGCTGCAGGCCCGGCTGCACGGGGTGATCGAGGCGGGCGAGGTCTGGCCCTTGGGGGCCGAGGCGGCGCGGCCGCTCGATCTGCGGGTGATCGCCGCGACCCAGGTCGATCTGGGCGTGCGGGTGCGCGAGGGCAGCTTCCGCGCCGATCTCTTCTACCGGCTGGGCGGCATCTCGCTGCTGGTGCCGCCCCTGACCGAGCGGCGCGAGGATGTGCCGCTGCTGTTCCGGCATTTCCTGCTGGCCGCCTGCGCCCGGCTGAAGCTGCCGGTGCCGCTGATGACGCCAGGGCTGAAGGCCCGGCTCGCCACGCATGACTGGCCCGGCAACGTGCGCGAGCTGCAGCATTTCGCCGAACGCCAAGCGCTCGGTCTGGCGCCGGAGGAGGGCGGGGCGGAAGGGCCGGAGCCGACGCTGGCCGAAAGCGTCGCCGCCTTCGAGGCCGAGCTGATCCGCGACGCGCTGCGCCAGGCGGGGGGAAACGCCAGCCGGGCGATGCAGCGGCTGGGCCTGCCGCGCAAGACCTTCTATGACAAGCTGACGCGCCACGCGATCCGCGCCGAGGCCTTCCGCGGCGGCGAGGGCTCCTGACGCGCTGCGCGGTTGTGTCGGCGCGCGGTTTCAGGCATCAGCAGGCACTGATTTCAGGGGATGACGATGGATTACGGAAAAGCGGGATCGGTGAAGACCGGCAAGGCCGCGCCGCGGCACAGCGAGCACAACGCCAAGGGGTCCGAGAAGAACCCCTATGGCGACCGGGCGACCAAGGCGGAGCTTCTGGCGCGCATGAAGGCCGCCGCCGAGGCGAAGAAGGCAAAGAAGACGCAAGACTGACCGGGCGCCGCCGGGTCTGAACGCTCCCCCCGGCGGGCCGGGGGGAGGCTTTCGTCACTTCGGCTCGGCCATCAGGCCCTTCACCAGGGCGAAACAGGCGCCCAGCAGCACGAAGGTGAAGGGGAAGCCGGTGGAGACCGCCATGGCCTGCAGGGCCGTGAGCCCGCCTCCCAGGAGCAGCGCGATGGCGACGAGGCCCTCGAAGCTGGCCCAGAACACCCGCTGCGGCGTCGGCGCGTTCATCTTGCCGCCGGCGCTGATCGTGTCGATCACCAGCGAGCCGGAGTCGGAGGAGGTGACGAAAAACACCACCACCAGCACGATGCCGATCAGCGAGGTGATCTGGGTCAGCGGCAGATGCGCCAGCATCTCGAACAGCTGGATCTCCAGCGCCGCGTCCTGCACCGAGCTGAGCCGCTCCGTCACCACCTGGCTGATCGCGGTGCCGCCGAGGGCGGTCATCCAGATCGTCGAGACCAGCGAGGGGATGACCAGCACGGCGATCAAGAACTCGCGCACCGTGCGGCCGCGGCTGACGCGGGCGATGAACATGCCGACGAAGGGCGACCAGCTGATCCACCAGGCCCAGTAGAAGGCGGTCCAGCCCTGGCGGAAGTTGTCGTCGTCGCGGCCGAAGGGGTTCGACAGCGCCGGCAGGTATTCCGCATAGGCCTTCAGGTTCTTCAGGAAGCCGGTGAGGATCTGCAGCGTCGGGCCGACCGCGATGATGAAGACCAAGAGCAGCAGCGCCAAACCCATGTTGATTTCGGATAAAAGCTTCACGCCCTTCTCCATCCCGGCGACCACCGAGGCGATGGCGATGCCGGTGATGATGATGATCAGGAAGATCATCGTGCCCAGCGTCGAGGGGATGCCGAACAGGAAGTCGAGCCCGGCGCTAGCCTGCTGCGCGCCGATCCCGAGCGAGGTAGAGAGGCCGAAGATCGTGGCGAAGACGGCGAGGATGTCGATGAGATGGCCCGGCCAGCCCCAGACCTTCTCGCCGAAGATCGGGTAGAAGATCGAGCGCAGCGTCAGCGGCAGGCCCTTGTTGTAGGCGAAGAGCGCCAGCGACAGCGCGACGATGGCGTAGATCGCCCAGGGGTGCAGCGCCCAGTGGAAGATCGTCGCCGCCATGGCCAGCCGGCGCGCGCCCTCGGCGTCGCCCACCGCGCCACCCAAGGGCGACCAGTCGGTGCGCACCCCGTCCGGCCCGACGATCGGGCCGCCGAAGGCGGCGGTGTAGTTGCCCAAGGGTTCTGAGACGCCGTAGAACATCAGGCCGATGCCCATGCCGGCGGCGAAGAGCATCGAGAACCAGGACATGTAGCTGTGGTCCGGCGTGGCCTCGGGCCCGCCCAGCCGGATGCGGCCCAGGGGCAGCAGGATCAGCACGAGGCAGAGCAGCAGGAAGACGTTGCCCGCCGACAGGAAGAACCAGTCGAGGTTCGCGGTGAGGAAGTTGCGCAGGCCGGAGAACAGTGGCTCCAGCGTGGTCTGGAACATCAGCGTCAGCAGGGTGAAGGCCATGATGCCGATGGCCGAGACGCTGAAGACGACGTTGTGGATGTCCAGCTCGAAGACGAAACGGCGGCGGTAGCTGATGTTGTCCTGGCCGATCTCGTATTCGGTGTCGATGATCTGGGTGGCACCCTCAGGCGCCGGAACGGCTTCGGAGGCGGGGTCTGTCGGAACTGTCGGGGGTTGGCTCACTGGCTCTCCTGTCTTTTTTCGGCGGGAAGCCGCTAGGCTCCGGCGGGGAAAGGCTGCTGGAGACGGCGAGCGGCGAGGATATTATCCCTATATGACATATACGTTACCTTAGGTTTAGCAGAAGCTCAACCGCGCGCTGTGGTCCCGCGGCGGGCGGACGGTCCCGCGAAGCGTTCGTTTTGAGGGATGGACCGGCGCGCAAACGTTCATTAACACTCGTTAACACTCGGTCGGTCCGGAGCTTCCGGCCGATCCAAACGTGTCAGAGCCTCGGGAGACAGGAATGAAGATGATATCCGTGAAAAGCCTCATGGGAGCCGCGCTGGCGGTCGGGATGCTCGCTCAGGGGTCTGTCGCCCAGGAAATGCAGTTCTTCCGCATCGGCACCGGCGGCACCGCGGGCACCTACTACCCGATCGGCGGCCTGATCGCCAACGCCATCTCCAACCCGCCCGGCTCGCGCGCCTGCGAGGACGGCGGCTCTTGCGGCGTGCCCGGCCTCGTGGCCACCGCCGTCGCCTCGAACGGCTCGGTCGGCAACGTGAACGCCATCAACGGCGGCGCGATGGAAGCCGGCTTCAGCCAGTCCGACGTGGCCTACTGGGCGCAGTCCGGCACCGGTCTCTGGGAAGGCCAGCCCGCGGTCGAGAACCTGCGGCTGATCGCCAACCTCTACCCGGAAAGCATCCACCTCGTCGCCCGCAAGGACGCCGGGATCGCCTCGGTCGCCGACCTCAAGGGCAAGCGCGTCTCGCTGGACGAGCCGGGCTCGGGCACGCTGGTCGACGCCAAGATCATCCTCGAGGCCTTCGGCCTGACCGAAGCCGACATCACCCCGGAATATCTGAAGCCCGACCAGGCCTCGGACCGGATGCGCGACAACGCGATGGATGCGTTCTTCTTCGTCGGCGGCTTCCCGGCCGGCGCCATCGCCGAGCTGGCCAGCCAGCATGACGTCGTTCTGGTGCCGATCAGCGGCCCGGAAGTCGACAAGCTGCGCGAGACCTACAGCTTCTTCGCCACCGACAACGTCCCGGCGGGCACCTACACCGGGCAGGAATCCGACGTGGCGACGATCTCGGTCGGGGCGCAGCTGGTGACCAGCGCCGACCAGCCGGAAGACCTGATCTACGGCATCACCAAGGCGATCTACAACGAGAACACCCAGAAGCTGTTCGCCGCCGGCCATGCCAAGGGCAAGGCGATCACGCTGGACAGCGCCACCCAGGGCGCGGGCATCCCGTTCCACGCCGGGGCGGAGAAGTTCTACAAGGAAGCCGGCAAGCTCGAGTGAGCTGACCGACCCTTGGACGAGGACGCGGCCGGACCCCCGGTCGCGTCCTTTCCGTTGAAACGACACCATCCTTGTGGGGACCCCCGATGGCCGAGACCGAACGCCAGCTCACCGAAGAAGAGATCCGCAAGCTCGAGGAGGAATTCGACCCGGAAGCCCGGTTCCGCACCGTGACGCGGCCGGTGGCCCTCCTGTGCGGCGCGCTGCTGTTCCTGCTGTCGGCCTATCACTTCTACACCGCCGGCTTCGGCATCCCCCGCGCCACCACCCATCGCGGCATGCACATGGGCGTGTCGCTGTTCCTGATCTTCCTCAGCTTCGCCGCCTTCGCGCGCAACCGGCACAACACCGGCGGCTTCGCCCTCCTGGGCATCCCGGTGATCGACTGGCTCTTCGCGCTGACCGGCGCGGTCGCCGCCTTCTACGTGCCCTGGATCTATGACCAGCTGGCCTTCCGGGTCGGCAACCCGCTGCAGATCGACATCATCATGGGCACGCTGCTGCTGGTCGCCCTGCTGGAGTCGGTGCGCCGCTCGATGGGCTGGCCCCTGCCGGTGATCGCGCTGATCTTCGTGGCCTATGCCTATTTCGGCCGCTCGATGCCCGGCATCCTGGTGCATCCGGGCGCCGACTGGCCCAACATCATCAACCACCTCTACCTGACCTCGCAGGGCATCTACGGCACGGCGCTGGGGGTGATCGCGACCTATGTCTTCCACTTCGTGCTGTTCGGCGTCATGGCGCAGCGGATCGGCCTCGGGCAGCTGTTCATCGACCTCGCCACCGCGCTGACCGGGCGTTTCTCGGGCGGTCCGGCGAAAGTGTCGGTGGTCTCCTCGGCCATGCTCGGCACCATCTCGGGCTCTTCCATCGCCAATGCGGTGACGACCGGGGCGCTGACCATCCCGGCCATGGTGAAGATCGGCTTCCAGCGGCATTTCGCGGCGGCGGTCGAGGCGGCCTCCTCCACCGGCGGCCAGATCACCCCGCCGGTCATGGGGGCCGTGGCCTTCCTGATGGTCGAATATCTGGGCATCCCGCTGCGCACCATCCTGATCGCCGCCATCGTCCCGGCCTTCATGCATTTCTTCGGCGTGCTGGTGCAGGTGCATCTCGAGGCCAAGCGCCTCGGCATCCGCGGGTTGACCAAGGAGGAGCTGCCGAACGCGGTAAAGGTGCTGCGCGAGGGCTGGCTCTCCGTGCTGCCGCTGATCCTCCTCGTCTGGATGCTGATGTCGGGGCGCACGCCGTTCCTGTCGGCCTTCTGGGCGATCACCGCCTGCATGGTGGTCTACCTGATCCAGCGCGTCATGGCCTCTGGCCTGATCGACGGGGCGAAGGAGACCGCCGTCGGCATCGTCGAGGGCTTCATCGCCGGCGCGCGGCAGTCGCTGTCGGTGACGGTGGCGGCGGCTCTGGTGGGCGTGGTGATCGGCATCGTCACCCTGACCGGCGTCGGCTTCAAGATCGCCTTCATGGTCACCTCGGTGGCGCAGGACTGGGCGGGCGGCACCTACGGCTTCCTCGGCTTCCTGCCGTTCGAGCTGTTCTCGATCGAGACGCTGACCCTGCTGTTCACTCTGATCATGACCGCCGTGGTCTGCGTGCTGATGGGCTGCGGCGTGCCGACGACGGCCAACTACATCATCATGGTGGCGGTCGCCGCCCCGGTGCTGGGGATGCTGAATGTCGAGCCGCTGGTGGCGCATTTCTTCGTCTTCTACTTCGGGGTGCTGGCCGACGTGACGCCGCCGGTGGCGCTGGCCGCCTATGCGGCGGCGGGCATCGCCGGGGCGAACGGCTTCAAGGCGGGCAACACCGCCTTCCGCCTGTCGATGGGCAAGGCGCTGGTGCCCTTCGTCTTCGTCTTCTCGCCCTCGCTGCTGATCGTGACGCAAGGCTTCACGCTGCCCGACTTCCTCCTGGCCTTCACCGGGGCGGTGCTGGGGATCGTGGCGCTGTCGGTGGCGATCACCAACTGGATGATCGGCCCGCTGCACTGGCTGGAGCGGGTGCTGCTGCCGATCGCCGCGCTGATGATGATCGCGCCGGAGCTGGTCTCCACCCTGATCGGCGCGGCTATTCTCGGTGCGGTGGCGCTGCGCCAGACCCTTGCCGGGCGGGCGGCTCCGCCGGCCGCGGCCTGAGGAGTAGGCCGGGAGGGTCCGCCCTCCCGGTCAGGGCTCAGCTTTCGCCATAGCCGAAGGTGCGGGCCGAAACCTCCTGCAGCCCGTGCACGAGGAAGACGCCCATGACGCCGTGGTAGAGGATCGACGCGCCGAGGAGGTGCAGCAGGAAGATCCAGCCGCCCGACACCCCGGCGGTGACCACGACCCCCAGCGAGCCGATGGCGGAGATCGCCAGCGCCACCAGGATCGCCCGCCCGTTCGGCCCCAACCGGCGCGCGACGATGGCGCGGCGCTCCCATTCGGTCGCGCCCAGCAGCAGGACCAGCGACAGGCCGGTGGAAATGGCAAGGAACTGGAACATCGCGCCTCCTTCCGGGGCCGGCGCAGGAGGCCGCTCCCCACGCCCGAGCCGATAGCGCGGCGGCGCCTTCCTGACAATGAGACGGAATGGCGCGGACCTCCGCCGGTCGGTCAGGACCCTTAACCTGATTGCTTGCAAGACATCAGGCTCCAGGATGCGCGGGATCTTCGCTTCCGCCCCCGGCCCTTCAAAGGGACTCCCCTGACAGGATCAAACTCTCCGGATGGATCGGAAAGCGCTGCGATCGCAACCCCGTCGCGTGCCAGACCGCGTTGCCGATGGCGCCCACCGTTCCCGTGACGCCGATCTCGCCCACGCCCTTGATGCCGAGGGCGTTCACGAATGGGTCGTCCTCATGCACGGTCAGCGCCTCGATCATCGGGGCGTCGGCATTGACCGGGATGTGATAGCCGGCCAGGTCGTTGTTGGTGAACCGACCCGTGCGCGCGTCGTGCAGCGCCTCCTCCTGCAGGGCGAAGCCGATGCCCCAGACCATGCCGCCCAGAAGCTGGCTGCGCGCCAGACGCGGGTTGATGATGCGGCCGGCGGCGAAGGCCCCGACCAGCCGGCTGACGCGGATCTGGCCGAGGTCGGGATCGACGAGCACCTCGGCGAAGACCGCGCCATGCGAGAACATCGCCCGTGTCGGCTGGCCCTCGCGCGCCCCGGTGCCTTCGCCGCGGAGCATGTCGAGCCCGGCGCGGGCGAGGATGTCCTCGTAGGCCTCCGAGCGGCCGTCGTCGTTGCGGTGCAGCCGGCCGCCGCGGGCGGTGACGCCGGAATTGCCCGCGCCGAACAGCGGCGAGGCCGGATCGCCGGTGGCCAGATCCACCAGCCGCCGCACCACGTCGGCGCCGGCGTTGAACAGCGCGGTGCCAGCCGTCGCGGTATGGCCCGAGCCGCCGGCCACCCCGGCGTCGGGCAGATCGGAATGGCCCGAGCGGAACTCGACGCGGTCGATGTCGAGGCCGAGCCCGTCCGCCGCGATCTGCGCCAGCGCGGTCCAGGCCCCTTGGCCCATGTCGGCGGCCGAGGTCTCGACCACCGCGCTGCCATCGGCGCGCAGCGTGGCGTGGGCCGCCGCGGTGAACATCGGGCAGGGGAACTGCGCGCTGCCCATGCCCCAGCCCTTCAGGAGCTGCCCCTGCCGCATCCGCCGCGGCTCCGCCGGACGGTCGGCCCAGCCGAAGAGGTCGGCCGCCTGCGCATAGCACTCGCGAAGCGCCTTGGAGGAGAAGGCCATGCCATTCGACGGATCGGTCTCGGCATGGTTGCGCAGGCGGAACGCCAGCGGGTCGAGGCCCGCGGCCTGGGCCGCCAGATCCATCGCCACCTCCAGCGCCGCCGAGCCGGGGGCCTCGCCCGGGGCGCGCATCGGGCCGGGGGTGCCGATATCGGCCCGCAGCCCGCGATGCGTCGTCTGCAGCGCCGCGGTCGCGTAGAGGCTGTGCGAAGCGTTCGATGCGCCCTCGAGGAAATGGTCGAAGCTCGAGGTCATCGTCAGGGTGTCGTGCTGCAGCGCCGCGATCCGCCCGTCCTCATCGAGGTCGAGCCGCAGCCTCTGCCGGGTCGGGGCGCGGTGGCCGACGGGTCCGTACATCTGGTCGCGCCGCAGCACCAGCTTCACCGGCCGGCCGGTATCGCGCGCGGCGAGCACTGCGAGAAGTTGGCCGCCGTAAAGGATTGCCTTGGAGCCGAAGCCGCCGCCGAGGAAGGGGCTGCGGATCAGGATCTGCGCCGGCTCGATACCGAGAAACGCGGCGAAGGTCTGCCTGGCGAGGCCGATCGCCTGGTTCGGGGTGTCGATCTCCAGCCGGTCTCCGGTCCAGCGGGCGACGATGGCATGAGGCTCCATGGCGTTGTGATACTGCGCCACGGTCTCGACCTCCGCCACCACATGCCGGGCCGCGGTCGCTCGCGCCTTGCCGATGTCGCCCGAACTGTGGTCGGCGGGCCGACCGAAGGCGGTCGTCGTCGTCTCGAACGGCTCGGCGTCGTCCAGCGTCACATGCGGCGTTTCGGCCTCGTAGCGCGGGGCGAGCAAGCGCGCGGCCTCGGTCGCGGCCTCCAGCGTTTCCGCCAGCACCAGCGCGATGGGCTGGCCGGCATAGCGCACCCGGTCGCTCTGCAGCGCCTCCATCCGCCAGACGAAGGGGTGGATCTTCTCGTCCGGGCTCACCGCCAGCGGCGGCACATTGTCGGGGGTGTAGAGCTTGACCACGCCCGGATGCGCCTCGGCCGCGGCCACGTCCAGATGCGTGACCCGGCCGCGCGCGATGGTCGCCGTCGCGGTGACGGCGTGCAACAGGCCCTCGGGGCGGTTGTCGGCGGCATAGGTCGCGGCGCCGGTGACCTTGAGCACGCCGTCGCGCCGCGTCAGCCCTTGCCCTGCGTTCGATCCCAGCCGCACATGCCCCTGCGTATTGATGACGTCAGCCATTGTTCTCTCCTGCGAAGACCGAGGCGGGAAGCGCGGCAAGCCTGTCGGGCGTCCCGTCAGCGGCGAGGGAAAGGGCGCGGATCGCGATCCGGCGGGCGAGCTCGATCTTGGCGGCGTTGTCGCCGGAGGGGCGGGCCCCCTGCACCGCAAGCTCCGCCGCCCGGGCGAAGCTCTCCGTCGTGGCGGGCTGCCCGACCAGCGCCTGCTCGGCTACGCGGCAGCGCCAGGGTCGGGCCGCCACGCCGCCGAGCGCCAGCCGCGCCGCGGCAATGCGCCCGTCGCGCAGATCGAGCGCCGCGGCGGCGGAAACGATGGCGAAGGCGAAGGAGGTGCGCTCGCGCAGCTTCACGTAGCGGGCGTTGCGCGCCATGCCCCCGGGGTCCGGCAGCCGGATATCGGTGATGACCTCGCCCGGCGACAGCGGGGCCGGGCCGGCCCCCGCCGCATCGGGCAGGGGGTGGAAGCTCTCCATCGCCGCCTCGCGCCGGCCCCCGGGGCCTTCGATCATGACCACGGCGTCATAGGCGGCCAGCGCCACGCACATGTCGGAGGGATGGGTGGCGATGCAGCCCTCGGTCCAGCCGAGCACCGCGTGATTGCGGGTTTGGCCGCCGATGGCCGAGCAGCCGCTGCCCGGCTCGCGCCGGTTGCAGGACGAGGCCGGATCCTGGAAATAGCTGCAGCGCGTGGCTTGCATCACGTTGCCGCCCGCGGTCGCCGCGTTGCGCAGCTGCGGCGAGGCCCCGGACAGCAGCGCCTCGGCCAGCGCCGGAAACCGCGCCAGCACCGCCGGATGCCGGGCGATATCGGCGTTGCGCGCCATGGCGCCGATGCGCAGCCCGCCTGCCACCTCCTCGATCCCGGCCAGCGGCAGGCGGCTGATGTCCACCAGCCGGTCCGGCGCGGCGACGCCGATCTTCATCAGGTCCAGAAGGTTGGTCCCGCCGGCCAGCAAGGCGCCCTCGGCGGCGATCGCGGCTTCGACCGTCTCGGCGCGGGTATAGGCGAAGGGCTTCATGCCGCTCTCTCCTCTTCCAGCGCCAGCGCCCGGGTGGCGTCCAGCACCGCCTCGGTGATGCCGGCATAGGCGGCGCAGCGGCAGAGGTTGCCGCTCATCCCCTCGCGGATGCGCTCGGGGTCGAGCCCCGCTTCCGCCTCGGCGATCAGGGCCACGGCGGACATGATCTGCCCCGGGGTGCAGAAGCCGCATTGGAAGCCGTCATCCGCGATGAAGGCGGCCTGCACCGGGTGCAGGTCCTCGCCGCGCGCCAGCCCCTCGATCGTGGTGATCTGCGCCCCGTCATGCGACAGGGCCAGCGCGAGGCAGGCGTTCACGCGCCGCCCGTCGATCAGCACCGTGCAGGCGCCGCACTGGCCGCGGTCGCAGCCCTTCTTCGTCCCGGTGAGGCCGAGACGTTCGCGCAGGACATCGAGAAGTGTCGCCCGCGGGTCGTCCAGATCGAGCCGCAGGTCCGAACCGTTGATCTTGAGCTGCAAGGTCTGTGTCATCGTTCCCTCTTTGGCAATAAGCTGGCAGGGAAGCCGGACCGGGCCGGCCACATGACATTAATACGGAGGGTGCCTCCGTTTTGCAAGCGGAACGATGGATTGGATGGGATGATGGGCGAGGAAACGCCGAAGGCAAGGAAACCGCGCGCCGACCAGCTGCGCAACCGCGAGCGCCTGCTGGAGGCCGCGCGCGAGGTGTTCCGTGGCGAGGGCGGCAGTCTCGAGGAGGTCGCGCGGCGGGCGGAGCTGGGGATCGGCACGCTCTACCGGCATTTCCCGACGCGCGAGGCGCTGTTCCAGGCTGTCTACGCCCGGGAGGTGGAGGTGCTGGAACGCCGCGCCGCCGAGGACGGTTTGAAGGACTGGATGCAGGCCGTGTTGCAGATGATGGCCACGAAGAAGGGCATGGTCGCCGCGCTGGCCCCGGTGTTCGAGCCGGAGTCGAGCTTCTTCAGCGACCAGTCGCTGCGGATCCGCGCCGCCGTCGCAGCCCTGCACGCCCGCGCCGTCGAGGAGGGCGCCGTCCGCCCTGATGTCACCAGCGACGACCTGATGCGCGTGCTGATGGCGCTCGGCTACGGCCCCGGCGCCGACCCCGCCCGCGCCGATCTGCTGCTGGAGGTGTTTCTCGACGGGCTGCGGCCGAGATAGCGGCGGGCGCTGCTGGGGCTGCGACGGCGACGGCTTCGCCGCTGCGCGGGGCCGCCGACGGCGATTGAGGAGGTCGGCCGCGAGCTGGAGCTGCAGCAGAAGGCGGTGAAACACCACATGACCTCGATCCTGCAGAAGCTGCAGGGGTGCAACCGGGTCGAGGCGTCGATCCTCGCCCGCCAGCACCTGAGGTGATCAGAGGCCGGGCTGCTGTCGCACCCGCGCGAAATCCCGCGCGGTGGCGCGGCGGCGGGTGACGATGTCGCCGTTCGGGTCGATCAGCTCGCAGCGGTCGGCGTCGAGGATCAAACCCAGCCCCGGGGGCCGCGCAGCTTGACGCGGCGCCCTTCCACCATGGCGAGGCCGGTTTCCGGCCTCCGACCCTCCGCGCGGCAATCGGGTCGCGCGTTCGCTTCCGTCCGTGGCGGCGGGCGGATCGGGGACCGGGTGAAATCCACCGACCAAGCGGGGGAGATTGCTACTGCGAGCAGGCTTCGGTCTGAGGCTCACCGCCTAGGCGCGCTTCGTTGCGCCTGCCTGAGCCTTCTGCCTGCGCCTTATGCGGCGGGCAACCGGAGCTGCGTCACCATCGCCGCGATCTCGGCCAGCGCCCCGGGTTCGCGCACATCAAGCGCGGGAATTCCGCCGCGGCGCGCCGCCTCCATGCCCTGCGCGCTGTCTTCCAGCACCAGGCAATCCGCAGGGGCGGCGCCCATCCGTTCCGCCGCCAGCAGGAACATCGCCGGGTCCGGCTTGGCGGCCCCGACCTGTTCGAGGGTCACGACGGTGTCGAACAGCTCGGCGATGCCGCAGGCCTTCAGGATGGCCCGCACGATCGGCCCCTCGCCGTTCGAGGCCACCGCCGAGGGCCGCGCGCCCCAGCTCCGGGCGAGCGCAATCACCGGCGGGTTGGGCGCGCATTGCCCGGCCAGCGCCAGCGTCTCGGCCTCGCGGATGCTGTCACGGGCAAGGCGCGCGGCGTCGAGCCTCTCGCCGGTCGCCTCGATCCAGACGGCGATCAGCGCCGGCCGCGCCAGCCCGCCGCGCGCGAGGTAGAAGTCACGGTCGAGCCTGCTGCCCTGCGCGGCGAAGGCGGCGCAGAAGGCGGCGAAATGCAGGTCGGCGGTGAGGGCGAGCGTGCCGTCGCAATCGAAGATCAGGGCTTTGGGGAGCGTCATCGCGGGCGCAGTCCTTGCAGGCGGGCCGCCAGGGCGGCGGGGTCGAGCGGCTTGGCCAGACGGAAGGCGCGGCCGGGGAAACGGGGGGTCGAGCGGGTCGGCCTCGGGCAGGCGGCCCGAGACGACGACGGCGCGGCAATGCGGATCGGCGCGTAGCGCGGCCTCGGCCAGACGCCAGCCCGCGGCCTCGGCTCCCAGGTGCAGGTCTGTCAGCACCAGATCGAAGGCGGCGCCGCGCAGCAGGGCCTGCGCCTCGGCCGCATCGCTGGTCTCGGTGATCCGGGCCTGCGGCAGCGCGCGCCGGGCATGGGCGGCGTCGCCGGGGTCGTCCTCGATCAGCAGCACCCGCAGCGGGGCGGGGGACTGCGCGTCCTCCGGAGAGCAGAGCGGCAGCGTCAGCCGCACGCAGGTGCCAAGACCGGGGCTGGAGTCGATCTCCACATCGCCGCCCGACTGCCGGATGAAGCCATAGACCATGGCCAGCCCCAGCCCGGTGCCGGCGCCGTCGGCGCGGGCGGTGAAAAACGGTTCCATCGCATGGGCCTGCACCTCGGGCGACATGCCGACGCCGGTGTCGCAGACCTCGATCTGCGCCCGGTCATGCGGCAACAGGGTCAGGCGGATGTCGATCCGCCCCGTGCCGGGGATGGCCTGCGCCGCGTTGAGGCAGAGGTTCAGCAGCGCGCTTTCCATCTGGCCCGGGTCGATCCGGACGGTGAGGATGGCGGGCGCCGGGACGATGCTCAGCGCGATCCGGTCGTCGAGCGCCAGCCCGATCAGATCCTCGACCCCCGCCACCAGATCGTTCAGGTCCATCACCTCGGGTTCGAGGTTCGAGCGGCGGGCGAAGGCCAGCAGGCGCTGGGTCAGCGAGCTGCCGAGATCGAGCGCCGAGGCGAGCGACTTGCGCAGGCTCGTCGCGCGGTCCGGCGGCGTGGTCTCCAGAAGGTGCAGGCTGGTGGTGATGGTCGTCAGGATGTTGCCGAAATCATGCGCCACCTCGCCGGCGATCTTGCCGAGCGCCTCGGTGCGCTGCACCTGCCGCAGCCGGGCCGCCAGCTCGTGCCGCTCCGAGGCGTCCGACAGCAGCATGACCGAGCCGCCGGTCGCCAGCCGGCTTTCCCGGACCTCGACGACGCGGCCATCGGGGTGGTGCAGCTCGGCGAAGCCTTCGGGGAAGCCTTCGGCGCCGTCGCTCCGCCGCCACCCTCCCGCTGTCAGCAGCCGCTGCATCTCCGGCCGGCCGCGCATCGCCTCCGGCGCGAGCCGCAGCACCGAGGCGAGATGGCGGTTGCCGGCGATCAGCGCGCCGGTGTCCGAGAGGATCGCCAGCCCGTCGGACATGCCGTCGTAGAGGTTCTGG
>NZ_PZKG01000089.1 GCF_003034985.1 Cereibacter changlensis JA139 | reverse complement strand
AGCCGGTCCAGCTCTGCCGCGCTGCGCGCCAGCACCGCATCCATCCGCCGCCCGCCGGTCATCATGTCGATCTCGCCCGCAACCGAAGACAGCAGGCCGCGCCGGGTGGCGAGCAGGCTCTCGCGCTCGTTGCGCTCGGCCGCGGTGGAGCCCTCCGGCTCCAGCCCCACAAGGCCCTGACGGACCCAGAGGAGGCCGGAGGGGCCCGAGAGCCCGCCGTCGATCAGCCGGTCGATCCAGGCCTCGGCCTCGTCATCCTGCGCGACGATGCGGCCCGTGGCGTCCAGCACCCGGGCGCTGGCGCGGCCGAGCCAGCGCTTTTCCAGCCGGAAGCGGCCGTCCTTGGTGTCGACCTCCACCGCCACCTCGGGCGTGGCGCCGGAATGCGGCTGCAGCGATTTCACCGCCGCCGCCTTGCTGCGGTGGCGTTCGAAGAACAGCGCGTGCAGCGCGTCGAAGAAGGTGGATTTGCCGAACTCGTTCGGCTCGGCCAGGACGGTGATGCCGTCGCCGATCCCGTCCAGCGTGGCGGTCTGCCCGGTGAAACGGCGGATGTTGGTGATCGAGATCGACCTGAGCTTCATGCCGCAACCTCTTGCGCGAACGAGAAAAGCCGCGACAGCGCGATGCCCGCCGCCTCGCGCGCGGGGCCGGGCAGCGCAGGGTCGTTGGTTTCGGCCAGCAGCGCCTCGGCGGCGGCGCGCAGGGCACCGGCTCGGTCGATGAGGTCGAGGTCCTCGGGCCGCGCCTCGGTGCCCAGGGCGGTGAAGTCGCTGGCGAACCAGCCGAAATCCGGGGCCGCCGCCTCCAGCGCCGTCTCGAGCTCCGCCCTTTCCGGCAAGGTCAGACGGCCCTGCGCCTGCACCCTGAGCAGCATGTCGCGGCGCAGGCCGAGCGCGGGCAGCGTGGCGGCCAGCCGCTGCGCCAGCGCCTCGCCGGGCAGCAGGTCTAGCGCCAGCGTACGCCACTTGAGGCTGCCGGTCGCGATCCGCTCCACCAGCGGCAGCGCGCCCGGCGCTTCGAGCGCGACGACCAGCGCCCCCGCCGCATCGGCATGCTTGAACCCGTCGGCCTCGGGCGTGCCGGAATAGCGGGTGCGGTCGCCCACGGTGAGCGTGCCGTGCCAGTCTCCCAAGGCGAGATAGTCGAGCCCCGCCCGCTGCGCCCGGTCGGGCGGGATGATGCCCGGCACGCCCTCGTCGGTGAAATCGGTGACGGCGCCATGGGCAAGGCCGATGCGCAGCCCCTCGCCGCCCGGCTCCATCCAGTCGGTCAGGTCGCGCCCCGGACGGCGCTGGGTGCAGGGCGCGGGATAGAGCGTGACGCCGGGGGCCAGGGCCAGCGGCTGCGGCTCCAGCGCCAGCCGGAGGTTCGGCGCGGCGTCGCCGGCGATGCGGCGCCAGAGCTCGGTCGCGGCGAGGCTGTCGTGGTTGCCGGGCAGCAGCACCCATGTGAGGTCGGACGCCGCCGCCATCGCCCGCAGCGCCTGACGCAGCGTGTCGGGCGCGGGGGTCTCGGCGTCGAACGTGTCGCCCGCCAGCAGCACCACGCCCGCGCCCCCTGCCCGCGCAGCCTCTGCCAGCCGGGAGATCGCGCCATGCCGCGCCTCGCGCAGCCGGTTGCGGATGCCCTCGGGATAGCCGCCGAAGGGCTTGCCGAGATGCAGGTCCGAGCTGTGCAGAAAGCGGAAGGTCATGGCGGCTCCTGAGATTCGGGAAGCTGCATCCTGACCGATCGGCCGCCGGGGTGTAAGAACCCCTCGGGCCGCTAGTCCAGCGTCTGACGGTAGCGGCGCAGGGCGATGGCGACGATGACCAGCATGATCGCCCCCAGCGCCAGCATGTCGGGCGCGATCTCCGAGAGCCCCGCGCCCTTCAGCATGACCTTGCGGGTGACGCGCAGGAAATGCGTGGCAGGAATCGCCGCGCCGAGCACCTGCGCCCAGCCCGGCATGCCGGCGAAGGGGAACATGAAGCCCGAAAGCAGGACCGAGGGCAGGATGGTGAAGAACGAGAGCTGCATCGCCTGCATCTGCGAACGCGCCACGGTGGAGATCAGGAAGCCGAGGGCGAGATTGACGATGATGTAGAGGTTGAAGCCGGCGAAGAAGGCCAGCGGGTCGCCGAGGAAGGGCACGTCGAAGACCAGCCGCGCCGCCAGGAGGAAGACGCCGGTCTGCACGTAGCCGACGAGGATATAGGGGGTGATCTTGCCCAGCATCACCTCCAGCGGGCGGACGGGGGTGGCGATCAGCGTCTCCATCGTGCCCTTCTCGCTTTCGCGGACGATGGCGACGGCGGTGATCATCACCATGGTCATCGACAGGATGACGCCAAGGAGGCCCGGCACGATGTTGGTGGCGGTGCGCTGTTCCGGGTTGAACTGGCGGTGCATGGTCACCGAGAAGGGCGGCGGCGGGCGGGCCGTGGCGGCGAGCGGGCCGGTCAGCGTGTCCTGCATTGCCCGCTCGACGATGCCGCCGAGCGCCGCCGCCGCGCCGCCGGTGACGGAAGGGTCGGAGGCGTCTGCGGAAAGCAGGATTTCGGGCGAGAGGCCGCGCAGCGTGTCGCGCTCGAAGCCGGGCGGGATCACCACGACGAAGCTGGCGCTGCCGTCGCGCAGGGCAAGGTCGCCGTCGGCGCGGCTGGTGACGATGCCGCGGAAGTCGAAATAGTCGGAGGTCTGCATCCCCATCAGCACCGCCCGGGTGACCGGGCCGGTATCGGCCATCTCGACCAGCGTCGGCAGGTGCTTGGGGTCGGAGTTGATGGCGAAGCCGAAGAGGAAGAGCTGCATGATCGGGATTGCGATCATCATGGCGAAGGTGACGCGGTCGCGCCGCATCTGGACGAATTCCTTGATCAGCACCGCCTGCAGCCGCCCGAAGGAAAAGCTCATGACGCGACCCCGGCGAAATTGTCCGTCGCGCTGGCCATGAGATAGATGAAGGCCTCCTCCAGTCCGCCCTTCTGGCGCTGCCAGCTGTGGCTGCCGCGCGCGGCGAATTCGCCGGCCACCCGGTCGAGCGCTTCGGCATCCGTGCCCGAGACATGCAGCACGGCGCCGAAGCGGGCGACCTGCTCGACCTCCGGCCGCTGGCGCAGCTCTGCCTCCAGCGCGGCGATGTCGGGGCCCTCCACCCGCCAGGTGACGAGGCCGATCATGTCGGGAATCTCGGTCGCGGGGCCGGCGATCAGTTTGCGGCCATAGGCGATGTAGGCGATGAAATCGCATTGCACCGCCTCGTCCATGTAATGGGTCGAGACCAGCACCGTGACGCCTGCCGCAGAAAGCCGGCGGATCTCGTCCCAGAAGTCGCGCCGCGCCTTGGGGTCCACCCCCGCCGTCGGCTCGTCGAGCAGGAGCAGGCGCGGCGCGTGGATCATGCAGGCGGCCAGCGCCAGCCGCTGCTTCCAGCCGCCGGAAAGCGTGCCGGCCAACTGCCCCGCCCGGTCGGCGAGGCCAAGGTCGGCCAGCGCGGCGGCGACCCGGGCGGGACGGTCCGGCAGGCGGTACATGCGGGCGATGAAATCGAGGTTCTCGCGGATCGTCAGATCCTCGTAGAGCGAGAAGCGCTGGGTCATGTAGCCCACGTTCTCCTTGATCCGCTGCGACTGGGTCCGGATGTCGAAGCCGAGGCACTGGCCGCTGCCCGCTTCTGGGGTCAGCAGGCCGCACATCATGCGGATCGTCGTGGTCTTGCCCGAGCCGTTCGGGCCGAGGAAGCCGTAGATCGCGCCCTTCGGCACATCCATGTCGAAATCATCCACCACCCGGCGGCCGTTGAAGACCTTGGTCAGGCCGCGCACCGAGATGGCGAGGTCGGTCATGGCGAAAGCGACAGCGGCTGGCCGGGCAGCAGGCCGGAGCCTTCGTCGATCACCGCCTCGGCGCGGAACACCAGCCGGTCGCGCTCGTCGCGGGAGTAGAGGATCGGCGGGGTGTATTGCGGGTCGGAGGCCAGCCGGGTGATCCGGGCCGAGAGGCCGGGCGGGCAGCCGTCGCAGCTGACGGACAGCCGGTCGCCCAAGGCGGTGGCGGCGCGCTTCGGTTCGGGGACGAAGAACACCGCCTTCACCCGGTCGGGCTGGAAGATCGACAGCACCGGCGTGCCGGAAGCCGCCACCTCGCCCGGCTCGTAGAAGCGCCGCTCCACCTTGCCGGCGACCGGGCTCGCCAGGCTGCGGTCGCGCAGGTTCGAACGGGCGACATCGGCCTCGGCCCGCGCCATATCGAGCGCGGCCTCGGCCGCCAGCCGCTGCGCGTCGCGGGCCGGCAGCTGCGCCACCTCCAACTCGGCCGAAAGCTGGTCGACCTGCGCCTCGGCGCTCTCCAGCGCGCTGCGGTCGCGGTCGACCTCGGCCTGCGGCACGCGGCCCTGGTCGAGCAGGCGCTGCGAGCGGGCGAGCGTGGTGCGGGCCAGATTGCGGTCGGCCTCGGCCCGGTGCAGCGAGGCGGCCACTACGGCGATCTCGGCGGCGCGGCTGCCGGTCTGCAGGTTGTCGAGATTGGCCCGGGCCACCGCCACCGCGGCCTCGGCGGCCTGCAGCGCGGCGGTCTGGCTGTCGGTTTCCAGGAGGACCAGCACCTGCCCCGCCGCCACGCTGTCGCCCTCGTCGGCGGCGAGCGAGACGATACGGCCGGCGGTCAGCGGCGCGACATGGACGTAATCCGCCTCGGCATAGCCGTTGTAGACCTGCGCTTCGCTGCCGAAGCCAAGCGCCGCGACCGCGGCGGCGAGCCAGTCGAGAACAGCGCTCATGGGCAGGCTCCTTCCGGCGCGGGACCGGCGAATGGCGGGTCAGGCGGGCCTCTCCGCCCCCGTCGCTGCAGGGGGCCGGCGAGGCCCGGTCGTGCCTCCGTGATAAATTGGCCGGGGAGAATCAGCCAGAGGCGCTTCCGCGCGCCACAGCAAGCGCCGCGCAGAGAAACCCTGCGCGATCAAGGGACTGGAGGCCGCAGCCCCACCTGCCGCCTTGCGACATATTGCCGCTTCGGGGGCCTCTGTCGGGCAATGTCCTAATCGTGCCGCAAACCGGCCCCGATGGCGCGCAGGTCGTTCAGCTTGTCTTCCGACACCTCGCCCAGGCCTTCGGTGGCGTCATGCATCTGCTCGACGCGGTCGGCGGCGAAGGCGATCTCTTCGGCGGTGAGAGGACGGTCGGCATGGCAGAAGAACCCGAGGGTGCGCGATCCGACATCGCCGACTGAGACCACGATGCCGAAGCGGAGCCCATGTTCCGCGGCCTTGGTCATCATTCCGGCCCCGTCATCCGCGCGCAGGTCGTCCCAGTCGCAGACGCCGGCATGCGACAAACCCCAGCGAATCGTCGGATCGGTGAAGATCAGTGCGTTGTCATTGTAGTAGTCGATCCATTCCTGCGGGTAGGTCTGGAACAGCAGGGTCGGGTTGGCGAAGCGTATCCGGACACCGACCGCGAATCGCCATCCCGTATGGTCGTTGAGGTCGCGGAGAATGTTCCGGACTTTGTTCACGCTTACCATGGTTGGCACATGCCCATAGGTTGTGTATCTCGACAAGGCGCGGCATCATTGCCGGGCATCATGCACATTCTACGGTCTGCCGGACAACAATGGAACAGCTTAAGCTCATGCACCTGGCAGATATGAAAGGGGCATTCGCTCGCGTGGCAACGGCAGGCTTCTACGTCGCCCTCAGGATCGGCTTCTACGCCCCAGAGGACGAGCTGAACGCCTATCCCGAGGATTGGGTTGAACATTACACCACCCGCGGCCTTGCCCTGCAGGATCCGTTGATGCGCTGGACCTTCACCAGCCACGGCGCCCGGCGCTGGAGCGAGATCGACCAGCCCGACCCGGCGCGTGTGCTGGAGGATTACCGCAGACACAAGCTGCGCTACGGCGTGACGGTCTGCCTGCCGGGGCGCGGTTCGTCTCCGAAAAAAAGTTTCGGCATGTTCGCGCGATCGGACCGCGAGATGCTGGACGTCGAGATCGAGGAGTTGACGCATCTGCTGTCGGCGCTGCATGTCAGCGAGCAGCAGACCCTGACCGAAAGCCAGATCGAGGTGCTGCGGATGCTCTCGACCGGCATGCGCTACAAGCAGATGGCCTACGAACTGGGGATCTCGGAGAGCGCGGTGAAGGCCCGGCTGAAGAGCGCTGCGCTGCGGATGAACGCCAAGACGGCGGCGCAGGCGGCGTCGGTTGCCGCAAGCCGCGGCATGCTTTAGCCTGCACGGCGCACGGTTCGCCCCGCGGCCCGGGCGACGCAGAATCGTTCCCTGTCGCCCCCTGTGCATGGTAATGGTGCCGATCTGCAGTGGATTCAGCTCGCGCTGACAGCCGGAGCCCCGGACGAATGGACATCATCGACCTCAGCGTGGCGGCGAAGACCTCCGAGAACTATCTCGGCTTCCTCGACCAGGTCTGCGACCGGCTGGAGCTGGATTTCGCCTCCTACGCCACCACCAGCCCGATGACCGGCGCGGTGCAGGGCTACGCCAACTATCCCGACCGCTGGAAAATGCATTACATGCAGCGCAACCTGCACCGGGTCGATCCGACGATCCACAAGTCGGCGCTCAGCATCGCGCCGGTGGACTGGAGCCGTTTCGAGCGGGACGAGAAGTTCAAGGCGGTGTTCTTCGCGGCGGGCGATTTCGGCATCTCGCCGCAGGGGCTGACGGTGCCGATCCGCGGCCCCTATGGCGACCGCGGGTTGCTGAGCGTGACCCGCACCTGTTCGCGCGAGGAATGGGACAAGCTGAAGCGCCGGGTCATCGGCGAATTGCAGGTCGCCGCGGTGCACCTGCATGACGCGGTGATGCGGTCGGACGTGATCTCGCAGGCGCTGCGCCAGCCGAAACTGTCGCGGCGCGAGCGCGAGATCCTGCAATGGGCGGCGGCGGGAAAGTCGCAGACCGACATCGGCGACATCCTCGGCATCTCGCACCGGACGGTGGAAGTGCACCTCAGGTCGGCGCGGGAAAAGATGGGAGCTCTGTCGACGGTACAGGCGGTCGGCCGCGCCATCGGGCTGGGGCTGATTTATCCAAGATAATTAACAAAAACTACGGGATTCCCCTCATTTAAGATTTTGGCGAAGCTGCGCATCTTCTGGGTACGCCGTACATCCAGGGGACCTGAAACCATGATATTCGTCATCGACTCGTTGAACAAGCACGAGTATCCCGCATTGCTGAACGACATGTTCCGCCTTCGCAAGCGCGTCTTCGCCGACCGGCTCGGCTGGGATGTCCGCGTGTCGAACGGCATGGAAAAGGACAAGTTTGACGATCTGGATCCGGCCCATGTCATCAGCGTCGATGACAGCGGCGAAGTCGTCGGCTGCATGCGCCTGCTGCAGACCACCGGGCCGCACATGCTGGCCGACATCTTCGGCGAACTGCTCGACGGCGAGGCGCCGCTGCGCAGCGCCACCGTCTGGGAAGCCACCCGCTTCTGCGTCGACACCGAGCGTCTGACCCGCGGCAGCGAGCGGAACTCGATCTCCTATGTCACCAGCGAAGTGATGATCGGCGCCTTCGAATTCGCCATGGCGGCCGGCATCACCGACGCCGTCGCGGTGATCGACCCGGTGATGGACCGCGTGCTGAAGCGCTCGGGCAACGCCCCCTACGGCTATCTCGGCTCGCCCAAGCCGATGGGCAAGGTGACCGCGCTGGCCGCGCTGATGGATTGCTCCGAGGCGCGGATCCAGTCGATCCGCGACTATGCAGGGATCCGGCACGACGTGACGCTGCCGCAGCGCGTCATCGCCTGAAGACGGCCCAGGGATGATGGCAGGGGGTGGCGAACAATCGCTGCCTCCTGATTCATTTGTGGCGCAGGGCGGAACCGGGCCTATCTTAAAGGCGTAGTTCCCATGAGAAGCCACAAGGCGAAACGATATGGCATCCCTGAAGCCGGACCGGCCCAATACCATCACGAGGTTCCGCCCGCGCCCTGGCAGCGACGCCAGCCCCGGGCGGCACGCTTGGGTCATTCCCCACCTGATCACGCTGATCACCTATGCCGAGCGTCACGGCCTTTCCGCGATGGAAACCGCCCTGGTGGAGGCGACCGAGACCATCGCCCCCACGGTGCGCAGCGTCCCGCCCGCCCGGCGCAGCCCGCGGCGCGAGGGCTCGAGCACTGCCCAGATCCTCAAGTTGACCGAACGCGGGCCGCGCTGAAACGCCGCTGCCGCGGCCGTTTTGGCGGGGTTCCGCCGCTCCTGAAAATGCCGCGGAAATGTGCCGGTCAATACCTGAAATGCCCGCCAAAAGGCGTTCTGCACAAGCGAAGTGACGCACGCCCGGAAACAGGCGATAACTGCCACATAGTTTGGCAAATTCACGCTCAGGCCGGCAGGCGCGCGGTTGGCCACCTTGCAACATCCCCCTCCGCGCCCATATAGCAATGCCGGTACGAATCTGTCAGCTGCACGGCGCAAGCCTTTGGAAATTAGACCTCGTTGCCCCATATGATCCTCCCAGCGACCTCCCCCTCCCGGTTGACCCGGCGCCGCCTGCTGCAGGCCGCCACCTCTTCCGTCGCGCTCGCCTCCGGCGCGGCGCTGGCCTGGCCCGCCTTCGCCCAGGACGCCGCGGCGCAAGCCGCTGCACCGCAGCAATTCAGCTTCGACCTGCTGACCGAAGAAATGCGCGCGGCGGCGACCGAGGCCTATGTTCCGGGCGAGAAACCGACCGGTTTCCTCGGCGATCTGAAATACGACGATTATCGCCAGATCCAGTTCAACCCGGAGAAGGCTCGTTGGGAAGGCACCGACAGCCTGTTCCGCGTGCAGGCCTTCCACATGGGCTGGCTGTTCGGCGAGCCGGTGCGGATGTTCGAGGTCACCAACGGCACCTCGACCGAGATGCAGTTCTCGACCGACGACTTCATGTATTACAATGATCTCGCCGCCCGGGTCGCGCCGCACACCCCGCTGCCGGGGGTGGCCGGCTTCCGCCTGAACATGCCGCTGAACCGCCCGGACATCTATGACGAGCTGGTGGCCTTCCTCGGCGCCAGCTATTTCCGCGCGCTCGGCCAGGGCAACTCCTACGGCATCTCGGCCCGCGGGCTGGCGATCAACACCGCCTCCTCCGAGCCCGAGGAATTCCCCCGCTTCTCGCGCTTCTACCTGGAGCGCCCGCCGGCCGGCAGCAACACCGCCGTGGTCTATGCCACGCTCGACAGCCCCAGCGTGACGGGAGCCTACCGCTTCGTCATCACCCCGGGCGCCGAGACGGTGATGGACGTGACGGCGCGGCTGTTCTTCCGCACCGACGTGGCGCAGCTTGGCGTCGCCCCGCTGACCTCGATGTTCCTGTTCTCCGAAAAGAACCGGGCGCAGTTCGACGATTACCGGCCCAACGTGCATGACAGCGACGGGCTGCGCATCCGCCGCGCCGATGGCGACATCCTTTGGCGGCCGCTGAACAACCCGCCGCGGCTGTCTGGCAGCTATTTCGGCGAGGAGTCGCCCTTGGGCTTCGGCCTCTACCAGCGCGACCGCGCCTTCGACAACTATCAGGACACCGAGGCGCATTACGAGCGCCGGCCCTCGATCGAGGTCGAGCCGCTGGGGACCTGGGGCAAGGGCGCGGTGCGCCTGGTCGAGATCCCGACCGAGTTCGAAGTGAACGACAACATCGTCGCCTTCTGGGTGCCCGAAGCGCCGGTGAAGGCCGGCGATGCGCGCGAGTTCGCCTATCGCCTGCACTGGGGCATGCTGAACGAGGATCCCGACGCGCCACGCGCCCATGTGTACGAGACGCGGGCCGGTCACGGCGGCGTCTCCGGCGTGGAGAACAGCAAGGAATCCCGGAAATTCGTCATCGATTTCAAGGGCGGCATGCTGGCGGCCCTGCCGGCGGACGCCGATGTGGAGCCGATCGTCACTGCACGAAACGGTGACATCCATTCCACGACGCTTGAACGGATCGAGGGAACGGACATATGGCGTATTGTCGTGGACGTCGGGGCTTCCGGGGATGCGACGGTGGAACTCGGGGCTCACGTCGCGGGTTACGGTCGGAAGCTCTCGGAAACCTGGCTCTATCAGTGGATCAAAGCATAATGTCGAACCATACTGCCCTGTCGCGCGCCGAGGTCGATGCGCCGTCGCAGGACGCAGCCCTTGACCTCGACGCGCTTGTCGAAAGCCTCGGTGCGCCGCCGCTGGCTCCCTGCGCCATGCCCAAGCAACAGCTGGAAGCCTCCCGCCCGTCCTGGCTCTCGGCCCTGCGCCTCTTCGGAGCGCGCGCTCCGAGGGCGAGGCTCTGACCCATGCCCGGGGCCCGGCCGCTTGGCCTCGCCGTGCTGGTCTCGCGCGGCGCTGCTTTCGCGATCAGCCTTCTGGCCGCCGCAGGGGCATTCTTCCTCTTCCTGCAGTTCGGGGCGGCTGACGGGCTCGACTCGATGGACGTGGTCCGCAGCGTCCTGATCCTGGCCTCCACCTTCTGGCTGGCCTGGGGCGCGGGCCATGCCATCATCGGGCTCTTCACCAAGCCGCACCCGCCGGCCAATGTGGTTCCCGGCGCGCCGATCAGCGGGCGCACGGCGATCCTGGTGCCGGTCTACAACGAGGACCCGGTCGCGACCTTCTCGCGCATCGCCGCGATGGACGCCTCGCTGGCGGCGACGCCCTATGCGCATCTCTTCCACTTCGCCATCCTCTCCGACACCCGCGACGAGGCTATCGCCGCGCGCGAGCGGCTGTGGTTCCTGCGGCTCTTGCGCGAGCGGAACGGCGAGAACCGGATCTTCTACCGGCGCCGCTCGGTGAACAAGGGCCGCAAGGCCGGGAATATCGAGGATTTCTTCCAGCGCTCCGGCGCGGCCTACGAGTTTTCGATCATCCTCGACGCCGACAGCCTGATGGATGGCGAGACCATGGTCGAGATGGTCCGCCGGATGGAGGCGCAGCCCGACATCGGCCTGTTGCAGACCCTGCCGGTGGTGACCCGCGCCCGCGCCCGCTTCGGTCGGGCGATGCAATTCTCCGGCGCGCTGCACTCGCCGGTCTTCGCCCGCGGCCTCGCCATGATGCAGGGCAACACCGGCCCGTTCTGGGGCCACAACGCCATCGTCCGGGTCCGCGCCTTCGTGGAAAGCTGCGGCCTGCCCGAGCTCAGCGGCCCGCCGCCCTTCGGCGGCCCAGTGATGTCGCATGACTATGTCGAGGCGGCGCTGCTGGCCCGCGCCGGCTGGACCGTGCGGCTGGACGACGATCTGCGCGGCTCCTACGAGGAAGGCCCGGAGAACCTGATCGACCACGCCAAGCGCGACCGCCGCTGGTGCCAGGGCAACCTGCAGCACTCGCGCATCGTCGGTGCGCCGGGGCTGCTGCCCTGGAACCGCTTCGTCTTCGTGCAGGGCATCCTGTCCTATGTCGCGCCGCTGTTCTGGCTGGGCTTCATCTTGGCCAGCATCGCCGCGCCGTTCTTCGCGCCGCCGCTGGACTATTTCCCCGTGCCCTACTGGCCCTTCCCGGTCTTTCCCAGCGACGAGACCTGGAAAGCGATCGGCCTCGCCGTCGGCATCTTCGGCCTGCTGCTGCTGCCGAAGCTCCTGATCGCCATCGAGGCCATCACCACCGGCCGCGCCAAAGACTTCGGCGGCGGCGCGAGGGTTCTCGTCTCGACCCTGGCCGAGCTCGTGTTCTCCAGCATCACCGCGCCGATCCTGATGATGTTCCAGACCCGCTCGGTGATCCAGGTGCTGGCCGGCAGCGACGGCGGCTGGCCGACCAACAACCGCGGCGACGGCGGGCTGAGCCTGACCGAGGCCTGGACCGGCAGTCACTGGATCGTCACCTGGGGTCTCCTGGGTCTCGGCGCCACCTATGTCTTCGCGCCGGGGCTGGTGCCCTGGCTGCTGCCGGTGGCGATCCCGATGATCCTGTCGCCCTTCATCATCTCCTTCACCTCGCGACCCAGCCGCTCGGCGCTGTTCACCTCGCCGATGGATCTGGAGCCCGCGCCGGTGATGGCCGCGCAGACCGCCATCCTGACCGAGTGGCAGAGCTCCGAACAGCCGCAGACCGAGCCGAACCTGGCCGTCCAGCATGTCTGACCCCGCCCGCCCCTTCCCGCCCTCCGGTCGCGACCAGCGGCTGGACGTGTTCCGCGGCATCGCGCTGGTGATGATCTTCATCAACCATGTGCCGTCGACGATCTACGAGAACCTCACCAGCCGCAATTTCGGCTTCTCGGACGCGGCCGAGGGCTTCGTGGTGATGTCGGGCATCGCCGCCGGCCTCGCCTATTCGGCGGGCTTCCGGCCGGCGCCGACCTGGGCCGGGGCGCGGCGGATCTGGCGGCGGGCCTGGACGCTCTACATGGTGCATATGCTGACCAGCATCTGGGCCATCGCGGTCTCCGCCGCCGCGGCGCTGTGGTTCGCCGCGCCGCAGCTGCTGCACGAGAATCAGGTCTGGATCCTGTTCAAGAAGCCGCTCGGCTTCCTCGTCGGCCTGCCGCTGATGACGCACCAGCTCGGCTACACCAACATCCTGCCGCTCTACACCGTGCTGCTGATCGTCGCTCCGGCGCTGCTGATCCTCGCCCTGCGCTGGCCGAGGCTGCTGCTCGCCGGGTCGGTGCTGCTCTGGGCGGCGGCGGGGCAGTTCCGGCTGAACCTGCCGAACTTCCCCAATCCGGGCGGCTGGTTCTTCAACCCGGTCTCCTGGCAGCTGCTGTTCGTCGTCGGCCTCCTGACCGGTGTCGCGATGAAGCAGGGCCGCCGCTTCGTGCCGGTGCTGCCCTGGCTGCAATGGCTGACCGGCGGCTACCTGCTGTTCTCGCTGCTCTCGGCCAAGATCCCCGCGGTCTCGGCGATGCTGGGCCACGGGCTGTGGATGGTGAACCAGGCCGGGGTGCCGTGGTTCTTCACCGTCTTCGACAAGACCTTCGTCACCGCGCCGCGGCTGCTGCACATCCTGTCGCTGGTCTATTTCCTCTCGACCTTGGCTTGGGTGCGCCAGGCCGCCACGGCGCAGGCGCTGCGGACCTTCGCCCTGCTCGGGCGGCACTCGCTGCCGGTCTTCGCCACCGGCACGGTGCTCTGCTTCGCGCTGCAGGGGGTGAAGGACGTGCTGGGCGACCACTTCCTGCTCGACACGCTGCTGCTCGGCGGCGGGCTCGGGCTGCAGCTCGGCCTCGCCTTCCTGACCGAGCGCTGGACCCGCAAACCGGCCCGCCCCGCGACCCCGCCCGCCCCCTCCGCGCCGGTGCTGGATCTGCCTTTGGCAGGCGCCGCGCAGCGTCTCGCCTGAATTCCGCAAAAGGGGCTTGCAGCCCCTCCGAACAGGCGCTATCACCCGCCCACGGAGTGCGGGCGTAGCTCAGGGGTAGAGCATAACCTTGCCAAGGTTAGGGTCGTGAGTTCGAATCTCATCGCCCGCTCCAGTAAGACAATACTGATGATGGTCGCCTCGGGCGGCCATTTTCGTTTGTGGGGCGGGCAGCTGGAAGACCCTGCCCCGCTTTGGATCGTCGGCCAGGGGCGCGAGGCGCGCCGGGGCGCAGCAGATGAACGCCGAAACCCTTCTCCTGATTCCGGCGTTTTGGAACCGTCCGGCCTGAGTTCGATTCTCGCCGCAGCACCTGTCTCAGGCCGCCGATGCACTGGAATTCTGGCGGCTTCGGGTCGTGGAATGACGGCGCTTGGGTTCAATGAGCCAAGGCGCGAAAAGCAAAATTAGCTTAAGTAATCGATTTACATGGTGGGTCGTGACGGGATCGAACCGCCGACATTCTCGGTGTAAACGAGACGCTCTACCATCTGAGCTAACGACCCGGTGCGCGCGGGATAGCCGATAGTGGGCGGGCAGGCAAGCCGGCAGTGGTGCGTCAGGAGGCATCTTCGGCCGTGCTGCCGCACAACGAGGACCGTCCTGTGCCACCTGCTTCCGATGCGCATTTCTAAGAGACCGGGGCAGCAGCTTCGTTCGCGACGCGGGCAGCCGGTGCGTTTTGCTGCCTGACGCGGACACATCCCGCCCTTTCTAGTCGGGACCCGCCCCTGCCGCCGCCGCACCAGACCAGCAGCGCCCCCACAACAACCCGATAGGCACAGCGGGAACAAGACTGTGGGAGGAGGCCCGATTCCGCGGGGCGGCGGGGCGGTTTCATGCTATGGCCGTTCCGACGCCGCAGCCCGCCCCGTCCGGGCGTCCTCTGGCGACCGTCTGCCACAGCAAGCGAGGTCCCGTGGCGAGAACCTACATGAACCGCTCCCGCTGGGGCTATGAGGAGCTCCGGCGCGCCATGGATGCCGCCGGGGTGGCGCTCTGGTCCTGGAACCTCGACAACGACGCCTTCGCCATGGACGCCCACGGCTACCGGCTGTGGGATGTCCCGCCGCGCGAGGGGCTGATGTTCGAGCACCTGTCGGAGAAAATCCACCCCGCCGACCGCGACCGGGTCCGCGAGGCCTTCGCCGCCACCCGGACCGCGCCGGGAGCCTACGAGATCGACTTCCGCACCCTGATCGGCAAGGATGTCCGTTGGATCTCGGCCCGCGGCCATGGCGCCGACGCCGAGATCGTCGACCGCGAGACGACCGGCATCTTCATCGACGTCACCGGGCGCAAGCAGGCCGAGGAAGGCAGCGAGCTGCTGGCCGGCGAGATGAGCCACCGGGTCAAGAACCTGCTGGCCATCGCCTCGGGCCTCACCCGGCTGACCTCGCGCTCCTCGAACTCGGTCGAGGACATGACGCTGCAGCTGACCCAGCGGCTGACCGCCCTCGGCCGGGCGCATGACCTGGTGCGCCCGCTGCCCGGCGACCAGGGCGATGCGGCCCTGCTGGGCGACCTCTTCGCCGTGCTGCTGGCACCCTATGACGACAAGGGTGCCTTCGCCGGCCGCATCCGCATCGCGGTGCCGCGCATGGGCGTGGGCGAGAACGCCGCGGCCAGCCTCGCGCTGGTGGTACACGAGCTGGCGACCAACTCGCTGAAATACGGCGCGCTCTCCGCTGATGCCGGCATGCTTGACGTGTCGGGCACGCTGTCGGACGAGAGCGTGGAGATCGTCTGGAACGAGCAGGGCGGGCCCGAGGTGACGGCGACGCCCGAGCAGCGGGGCTACGGCAGCCGGCTGGTGCGGCAGACCGTCGACCGGCAGCTTGGCGGGTCGATCAGCTACGACTGGACCCCGGGCGGCCCGCTGATCACCCTGGTGTTCCGAAGCGAGATGCTGGCCAGCTAGGCCGGATGAATATCCCCGCCGCCGGTTCCTGCCTCGGCGGTTGCCTC
Source organism: Cereibacter changlensis JA139 (assembly GCF_003034985.1). Taxonomy (GTDB): domain Bacteria; phylum Pseudomonadota; class Alphaproteobacteria; order Rhodobacterales; family Rhodobacteraceae; genus Cereibacter; species Cereibacter changlensis. Next base: position 1,981 of record NZ_PZKG01000089.1, on the reverse strand, counting down.
CGGCCGCCGGGTCGTCCACAAGATGCGCGACCTTGCGGAAGGGACGATGACATGATGCTCTGGATACCCGTGACCGTCGCGGCGGCGCTGGTCCAGACGCTGCGCTTCATGCTGCAGAAGCAGCTGAAGGCCGCCGGCCTCTCGACCAGCGGCGCGGCCTTCTCACGCTTCGTCTTCGGCGCGCCGCTGGCGATCCTGATCTCGGGCCTTGCGCTCTCGCTCAGCGACGCGCCGGCGCCGCGCCCGGGGGCCGGCTTCTGGAGCTTCGCGCTGGTCGGCGGGCTGGCGCAGATCGTCGCCACCCATCTGACCGTCGGCCTCCTGGTGCTGCGCAACTTCGCCGTGGGCATCGCCTTCACCAAGACCGAGACGCTGCAGGTCGCGGCGCTCTCGGTGCTGCTCCTGGGCGAGAGCATCCTCCCCGCCGGCTGGCTCGCCATCGGCATCGGCCTCGCCGGCGTGCTGTTCCTATCGCTGCGCGGCAAGGGCGGGCCGCTGCTGTCGCGGGCGACGGCCCATGGCGTGCTGGCCGGCGGGCTCTTCGGCCTCTCGGCCATCTGCTACCGCGGCGCGGCGCTGGAGCTGGGGGACGGCCCCGCCTTCGTGCGGGCCATCGTGACGCTGGCCTGCGTGACAAGCTCCCAGACCCTCGCCATGGGGCTCTGGATGCGGCTGTTCGAGCCGGGGCAGCTGACACGGGTCTTCGCCACCTGGCGCCGGACGATCTGGGTCGGGGTGACGGGGATGCTGGGCTCGCTGTTCTGGTTCTTCGCCTTCGCGCTGCAGAACGCCGCCTATGTCCGGGCGCTCGGCCAGATCGAGATGGTGTTCACCCTGCTGGTGTCGTTCTTCGTGTTCCGCGAGAGGCTGAGCCTGCGCGAGGGGCTCGGCATCGGCCTGATCTGCGCCAGCGTGCTGATGCTGGTGCTGCTGCTCTGAGCGAGGGCTCAGGGCGCGGCCTGCCCCCGAACGCGAAACGGCCCCGCAGATGCGGAGCCGTGGCCGGAAATGTCAGGCGCGGGTGATCAGATCGAGTCGATCCAGCTGTCCACCTTGCGCTTGGCTTCTTCCTTGCTGTCGCCGTAACGCTCCTGGATCTTGCCCTCCAGCACCTCGCGGTCGCCATTGGCCTGCGCCAGATCGTCGTCGGTCAGGTCGCCCCACTGCTGCTTGACCTTGCCGGTCATCTGCTTCCAGTTGCCTTGCACTTGATCCCAGTTCATCGGTCTCTCCTTCGAGGTTGCATTGCCTATTCAATGCGCCGGGATGTGGATCGTTCCCTGCTGCGTCAGGACGCCGCAGCGTTGCACGAAGGGGAGCATGGGAGGCAGAGCCCGCAAAAGCAAACGCCCCGGTCCGAAACGAGGCGCTGCAAAGGGATGGTGGGTGATAAGGGATTTGAACTCCTGACATCTTCGATGTGAACGAAGCGTAGTTCCCGCAACCTGTTGTAACCTAATGCAAGGAACGCTTTTTATTTTGGCCTGAAATGGCGTTTTCACCATCTGTTCGCGTCTGCGCAGGTTCAATGAACCAGAGAGCGCTTCGTTAGTTGGTCTCGGCACTTTGCGTGCGGCGCTGGCGGGGTTCGTGCCCGATTGCTCTGCCCTAAGAGCCGCCAGCAAACAGCCTCGACAATGTTGTTCGGTGAGGTTCATCGAACGGGGGCCCAAGCCTTGCTTTGCCCATTGCGCCTGGTGTTGACCCACGGGCCGCCACGGCACCCTTCCCCCGCGAGCGCCGTTCTGGCAATGTTCCGCATCACCCCCGCCACGATTCCGGACCGCCGCCATGTGCAACCTCTACGCCCAGACCAAGAGCCAGGATGCGATGCGCCGCGTCTTCGACGGGCTGCTGGAGCCGGAGGAGGTGCTCGACGACCTGCTGGGCAACCTCGCGCCCATGCTGGGGATCTACCCCGACTACGCCGCGCCGATCCTGCGGGCCGGGCCCGGCGGCTGGCAGCTGGCCCGGGCACGTT
>NZ_PZKG01000088.1 GCF_003034985.1 Cereibacter changlensis JA139 | reverse complement strand
TCTATATCAACGGCGAAACCACGCCATTCTACCGCGGCGAGTTTCTCCGGGACAATGACACCGAAATTCTGGGAATGGTTTGACGAGGTTCCCACCGCCGATCAGATTGTTCTGCTCCGAAAGATTGCCGACTCTAAGGAAGTCATTCTCCACTTTACCGGCCAGACCTACTATGACGACGCCACGATCGGCGCCGGCGACAAGAGGGCGATCAGCGACATGCTGGCGGCCTACGAGATGATTTCCGAGGGCTAGAACCTCGGCGCCTCGCAAGCGCGTGTGCCGGTTGATTGCTCAGCTTAGCCCGGCAGCTTCCCGAAGGGCCCTGTTCACCCGCGACTGCCAGCCTGGCCCGGTGGCTCTGAATTTCTCGATTACATCCTGATCCAGGCGAAGAGAGACCGCGACCTTTGCGTTGTCCGATGGAGGACGGCCCACATTCCGGCGCATCGCCTCGGCCAGCGCCGGGAACGCTTCGGTGAACGGCTTCGCCTGAGCAAGTTGATCTGCGGTGGCCTCGGGCGCGTCGGCGTCGCTGGCAATCATGCTCTGCACCTCGGTCTCATCGGGGTTGTTCGAACGCTTCCTCATCATAGCACGCTCCTTTCCTTCAGACTGGCCGGACGCATGGAGATTACAGCCACTCCTTCCGTGCCCAGAACCAGGAACACCACGGCGACCGCGCCCTCCGCCAGCCGGCCTATCGCCATTTGTCGACCGTTTTTCGCCGGAACCACCATTGAACTCAGGAAGAAATCCTCATCCAGATCAGCAAAATCCAAGCCGTGTTTGGCATGGTTGCTCTGCCTCTTCGGCTCATCCCAAACGATCATCAGCACGATTATTGTATATACATTAATTAGGCTTGTGTCAAGGCTATGGCAGTGGCGGCACCACCGTATCGGCAAAGCGTTTCAGCGGCTTGCCGACGGCCACCGCCTTCCAGTCGCCTGCCGCGACCGAGGCATGCGGATCACGCCCCAGCCCCTGCTGGACTTCAGTGCCAGTTGCGATGCCCGTTCGTCAGCGTGATGTCGATCCGGACATCCTCGGCTTCTCGCGAGGGCCGTTCCGCAGACTCAGACGGGGCGCTCTCCATCACCAGCGGCACGAAACCGCCGCCCATATCCGGCGCACCAAGCGTCCCGCTGCGATACTCGCGCCGCCAGATCGAAAGCAGCGACCGCGAAATCCCATACCGCCGGGCCGTTGCCGAACCCTGCCAGCAGCCGCGCAGGCTTTCTTCGACGATCCGGACCTTGTCCTCGTCTGACCAGTGCCGACGACGGCCAACCTCATCGGCGGCGAAGATCTCGATTGGTGAAACAACTGAAGCGCATGCCACAAGGCAATGCCTTACGACCATTAACTTAGTCAGAGCAGACGGTCCTCACCGCAGGCATACCTTGCGGAGCGCTTCCCCCATTTCGAAGGGCTGAAGTCCGGCGAAGAGGTGCAATTCGCGCGCTTCAACGCCCTTGAGGTCGACAGCGCGCCGGCGCTCTGACGCCCACCGGCCACCGGCCAGCGGGCGCTGCAGCCGCAGCGCCTCCTCGGCCGGTGCGGTCAGCCAGAGCCGCCAGTTCTCGGGCTCGGTCAGGATCACCGGCATGGCCTTAGGATGCACCGGACCCACCTCGTTCGCAGGTGAGGAAGCCGAAGAGCTCGGCCGTCACCTCGCCCTCCTTCAGCTTGCGCAGCCTAGTGGCCCTGTTCGGCGGAAAATCTGCTTGATCGGAGCGCCGGGAAGCGACGTCAGAACACCTTGCCCCGGGCCGTCACCGGCCAGAGCGCCTCGACCCGGTCGTCGCGCAGGCAGACATACCAGTCGTGCAGGTTGCAGGTCGGGTCGCAGTGCCCGGGGATCAGCCGGAGCTTCTCGTTGACCGCCAGCCGTCCCTCCGGGTCGGCGAGGTGGCCATGCTCGTCCGAGATGCCGGTGAAGGCGATGCCCGGCCGGTCCGCCACCACCGGCAGCCCGCTGTCGACGGAAAAGCACTTCAGGCCCGCGTCGCAGATCGCGCGGCCCGGCGCGCGGCTCATCACGGAGCCCAGCACGAAGAGCGCCTGCTCGAAGCCGTTGCCATCGGCCCCGAGCACCCGGCGGTAATCGGCGTCCATGAATACATAGGAGCCGCATTGCAGCTCGTTCCACACCCCCGACGCCGCCTCGAAGGGGAAGCTGCCGGTGCCGGCGCCGCCGATGATGTCGCAGGCGAGCCCGGCCTCGCCCAGCATCCGCAGCGTCTCGCGGGTGACGGTCTCGGCGCGGGCGATGGCCTCGCCGCGCGCCGCCTCGGTCGGCAGGTGCTGGGCCGATCCCTGATAGGCCTGCAGCCCCGAGAAGCGCAGCCCCGGCGCGGCGGCGACCCGCAGCGCCAGGTCGCGGGCCGGGGCGCCGGGGGCGATGCCGCAGCGGGCGGCGCCGCACTCGATCTCGACCAGAACCTCGATGGTCACGCCATGCCGGACGGCTGCGGCCGAGAGATCCGGCACCGCCCCGGGATCATCGACGCAGAGCAGGATCCGCGCTCGTTTCGCCAGCCGGGCGAGCCGGTCCAGCTTGGCGGGATCGCGGACCTGGTTGGCGATCAGGATGTCGGTGATCCCGGCCCGCACCATGGCCTCGGCCTCCGACACCTTCTGGCAGCAGATGCCGCAGGCCCCGCCGGTCTGGATCTGCAGCCGCGCGAGATCGGCCGATTTGTGGGTCTTGGCATGGGCGCGCAGGCGCAGCCCGCGCTCTTCGACGAAAGTCCGCATCCAGTCGAGGTTGCGCTCCAGCGCGGCCATGTCGATGACCAGCGCCGGGGTCTGGATCTCATCCAGACGCATTCCGGGGAGGGCTGGCAAGTCATATCCCGGATCGGGAGCGGCGGGGGCGGCTGTCATCGGTTTGTCTCCGGCGAGGGGCGCGCCGGATTTGCACCCCGCGCTGCTTATGCCTAAGAGATTGGTAAATTATCGGAACAAAGGAAAGGGTCTGATTGTGGCGAGTGCTTCCGACACCGGCTCCGGCGCAACCCTCACGGCCAGCGCCCGCGCCATCTTCCGGCTTCTTGCCCTGCAAGGATCGGCCACCCGGCCCCAACTCGGCCAGTCGCTCGGCCTGTCACGTCCCACCATGTCGGCCGCGATGTCCGAGCTGGAGCGCATCGGCTATGTCGACCGCGTCGGCGAGGTGCAGGGCGCGCTCGGGCGGAAGGCGGCGATGTATCGCGTCGGGACCGCGGCAGGCCATGTCATCGCCGTCGACGCCGGATCCACCCATATCCGGCTAAGGGTTTCGACCATCGACTGCCGCCTGCTGCACAGCCGGGTCTACCGGCTGCCCTCGAGCCAGCTGATGCTCGGGGCCGAGATCAGCGCAGCGGTAGCCGACGAGGTTGCGGCGGCGATGGCGGTGGCGCAGGCCGATTGGGGTCCGCTGCGCGCCCTCGGGATCGCGCTTCCGTCCCGGGTGGTCGGGCCGGGGGAGGATACGGTGGCGACGCGGCAGGACGAGCTGTTCTCGCGCTTCGCGCCGCCGCAAGGCGCGCCGCTGATCCTGGAGAACAACGTGAACTGCGCGGCGGTCGCCGAGCATGTCTATGGCGCGGCGCAGGAAACCGCGACGTTCGCCTATGTTCAAGTCGGGTTGAAGATCGGCATGGGGCTGATGCTGGAGGGTCGCTTACTGCGCGGACGCAACGGGGCGGCGGGCGAGATCGGCCATCTGGCCTTTCCCCTCGCGGGCGATGCGCGTCCCGAGCCGGGCGAGATCGAGCGTTACATGGGCACCGAGGCGCTGATGCGCCGGGTCCGTGACGGCTGGCCCGCAGGAGAGGGCGATGCGCCCGCCGACACCAGCGATCTGCTGGCCCGGGCCGAGTCGGGCTCCGGCGCGGCGCAGGCCGCCGTCACCCGGCATGCTGAGGATATCGGGGCCATCGTCGCGAGCTGCGTCGCGGTGGTCGATCCCGGCATCGTGGTGCTGGGCGGCGGCGTGGGCGGCCATCCGCGGCTTGCGCCGAGGGTGGAGGAGGTGGCGAACCGGCTGAGCTATCCGGTCGAGGTGAGGACGAGCACGCTCGGCTCCGACGCCACGGTGCTGGGGATCGAGAAGCTGGTCGTCGACCGGGCGTTGGAAGGTCTGGTGGGGGAACTCAGGGCCTGATCACAGGCCGTGCGAAAAAATGGATTGCTTTGTCTATTTTGTTTGTTAACGTAACTAACAAACTAGAGAGGCCGGAACCGCATGCGGAATCCGCCCCACCCCCCCGACACCGTCAACAGGGTAGCATCCATGTCCATATTCAAGACCAGCACCGCCTGCCTCGCACTCCTCGGCTCCGTCTCTGCTGCGCCGCTGATGGCCCAGACGCTCGAATACTGGGTCTATTCCGACTTCGCCCAGGGTGAGGCGCTGGCGCTGCAACAGGAATTCGTCACCGAGTTCGAAGCCTCGCATCCCGGCGTGAAGATCAACATCTCGGGCAAGGGCGACGATGACCTGACCGCCGGGCAGATTGCCGGCGCCGCCTCCGGCACATTGCCGGATGTCTTCATGAACGGCCTGGCCGTCGGCGCGCAACTGGTCGAGGTCGGCGCCCTTGCCAACATCCACGACCAGTGGATGGCGATGCCGCAGGCGTATCGCGACCAGTTCGACAAGGAGGCGATCGCCAGCTGCAGCCCGGCGCCGGACGAGATGTATTGCCTGCCCTATACCGGCTTCGGCGAGATCATGTTCCGCAACCTGACCGTGCTGGAAGAGGCCGGGATCGACACCAGCGTTCCGCCCGCCACCTGGGACGAGTGGTATGCGCAGATGCAGAAGGTGAAGGAGGCGGGCAAGTTCGCCATGCCGGACCAGACGCAGGTGTTCAACTCCGTCGCCAGCACCTACGCCATCGTCGGCGATCTGGACGGCTGGGGCATCGACTTCGACAGCAAGACCACCCGTATCCAGCCGGAGACCTACGCCAAGGTTCTGCAGCTCTTCGTCGACATGGCGCCGCTGAACAGCGGCTCCAGCCGCAATGACCAAGGCACCAAGGATCTGTTCATCACCAACCAGCTGGCCTTCCATGTAGTCGGTCCGTGGGTTGATCCGACCTACAAGCAGGCGGCGGCGGACTCGGGTCTGAAATACGATTTCGTTCTCGTGCCGGGCATGACCGAAGGCCAGCACGGCGGGATCAAGAGCTACGAGATCCTCGGCGTCGCGCCGGGCGAGAACCAGCAGATCGCCTGGGAATTCGCCGCCTATGTCGCCGAGAAGGAACAGATGGTCCGCTGGGCCAGCCTGCTGTCGCGCTACAACGGCAATGCTGCGTCCATGGCTGACGCTTCGGTCGCCGAACTGCCGCTGATCGCGCGTTCGGTGGAAGCGGTAAAATACGCCATCGACGTGATGCCGCCTTATTTCGTCGGCGCCTATCCGAACTGCTACCGCTCCATCGTCACCGACAACGCCGCTGCGGTCGCGGATGGCGACATGACGCCGGAAGAGGGCGCCGAAGAGCTGGTCGCCGAACTGAACGACTGCCTCGCCGAGTGAGCCCCCGCCGGTGGCGGCCGATGCGCCGCCACCCGCCGACCTGACGGGTTACCCCATGTTTACCAGACGTTACCTGCCGCACTACGGGATGGTGCTGCCCTTCCTCTTGTTGTTCGCGGTGTTCTTCCTCTACCCGATCGGCAGCGGTCTCTTCTACAGTTTCCACGACTGGAATGCGGCGACCGATCCGCAGTTCGTCGGCCTGAAGAACTACCAGGACATCCTCGGCTCGCGCGATTTCGAGCGGGCGATGGGAAACCTGGTCTTCTACATCGTCATGACGGTGCCGCTGGGGATCGTCGTTGCGCTCGGTCTCGCGCTCCTCGTCGACAGTTTCACCGGGGCCTGGTCGAACTTCTTCCGCAGCGCCTTCTTCCTGCCGGTGATCCTGCCCGCCTTCCTGGCCGCCACCATCTGGCGCTGGATGTATGCGCCGAACTTCGGCCTGGTGAACATGGTGCTGGGCTGGTTCGGCTATCCGTCGGTGAACTTCCTCAATGACACCGACACCATGATCTATGCGCTGATCGTGGTCGACATCTGGGTCTCGGCCGGGTTCAACATGGTCATCCTGCTGGCCGGGCTGAAGGGCATTCCCGCCGATCTCTACGAGGCGGCGCGTCTCGACGGCGCCAGCCGGCTGCAGCAGGTCCGTCACGTCACCATCCCGATGCTGGCCCCGGTGCTGTTCTTCGTGGTGACCTACGGCTTCATCTCGGCGCTGCAGGTGTTCGACGTGCCCTGGCTGCTGACCGGGTCTTCCTTCACCTCCTACGGCGGGCGTCGCGGGGCGCTGCTGTTCCCGGTGATGGACATGATGGGGCGCGGCTTCGGCTCGGTCCGTTTTGGTCAGGCCGCCGCCTATGGCTTCATCCTTACCGCGATCATCGTGCTGTTCACCGCCGCGATGTTCGCCCTGCGCGCCTGGAGGGCTCCGAAATGACGGCTGCAAGCGAGAGCGCCTCAGGACACCGCTGGGCGGTCGCCGATCTGTGGACTTGGGCGGTGCTGAAATGGGTGGTGGCGATCTGCATCGCCATCGTCGCGGTCTTCCCGATCTGGTGGATGGTGAACGTGGTCTTCGCCGAGCCGGGCGCGCCGGTGTCGATCAACCCGCGGCTCTACCCGACCTCGTTCAGCGCCGGCTGGGACAAGATCATGATGATCCTGACCGAGACCCAGTATCTGCGCGCCTATTACATCTCGGTCACCTATGCGCTGCTGACCATTCTCGGCGTGCTGCTGTTCGGGTCGATGGCGGCCTTCGAATTCGCGCTGTTCGACTTCCCGGGCAAGGGCCTGCTGTTCGGCGTGGTCATGCTGTCGCTGATGGTGCCGACCGCCGTCACCATCATCCCGACCTATCTGCTGGTCGCCGATCTCGGCTGGCTCAACACGATGCAGGGGCTGGTGGTGCCGGGGCTGGCTTCGGCCTTCGGGCTCTTCATGCTGGTGCAGTTCATGCGCAGCATCCCGGCCGAGATGATCGAGGCGGCGCGGCTGGACGGGGCGAGCCATTTCCAGATCTACTGGCATGTCGCCCTGCCGCTGTCGAAGAACGCGCTGGTGACGCTGGCGATCCTCACCTTCATGAAAACATGGGGCAACTTCACTTGGCCGCTGATCGTGGCGCCAAGCCCTGAAACCTATACCGTCGGGCAGGTCGTCGGCCTGTTCAACGCGCCCTTCTCGCACCAGACGGTGGATGTCGTGATGACCGCCAACCTGCTGGCCGCCGTGCCGCCCCTGATCTTCTTCCTGATCTTCCAGCGCAAGATCGTCGAAGGCATCGCGATGCAGGGCTCGAAGGGCTGAGACAAGCAGGAACATCATGGCACAACTCGACATTCAGGCCGTCACCAAGACCTTCGGCACGGTCAGCGTCCTCAAGGACATCAACCTCAACATCCGCTCGGGCGAATTCATCGTCTTCGTCGGACCTTCGGGCTGCGGCAAGTCCACGCTGCTGCGGATGATCACCGGGCTGGAGACCGTGAGCTCCGGCGAGATCCGCATCGAGGGCGCCCGGGTAAACGAGACCGACCCGGCGCAGCGCGGCACGGCGATGGTGTTCCAGAGCTATGCGCTCTACCCGCATATGTCGGTGGCGGAAAACATGGGCTTCAGCCTGCGGATGGCGGGCCAGAAGAAGACCGAGATCCGCGACCGCGTCGCCCGGGCGGCGGCTATCCTGCGGCTGGACAAACTTCTGGATCGCCGGCCCGGGCAGCTGTCGGGCGGGCAGAAGCAGCGGGTCGCCATCGGCCGGGCCATCGTGCGCGAGCCGAAGGTGTTCCTGTTCGACGAGCCGCTGTCGAACCTCGATGCCGAGCTGCGGGTGAAGATGCGGGCCGAACTCCTCGAGCTACACCGGCGGCTGAAAGCGACGATGATCTATGTCACCCATGATCAGGTCGAGGCGATGACCTTGGCCGACCGGATGGTGGTGATGAACGGCGGGATCGTCCAGCAGTTCGGCCGGCCGCTCGATCTCTACGATGATCCGGACAACCTGTTCGTCGCCGGTTTCATCGGCTCGCCGCGGATGAACGTGATGTCGGCCGAGGTGGCGGAGGTGACGCCGACCCATGTCACCGTCACAAGCCCCGGAGGCGCCGATGCGCGGCTGATCCTGCCGTTCCGCGGTCTCGACCCCTCGATCAGGCAGCTGTCGCTGGGCATCCGCCCCGAACATGTCCGGCTTGCCGAGGCCGGGGAAGGGCTGCCGGTGGCCGTCGATTTCGTCGAGGAACTGGGCGACGTGACCTATATCCACGGCAGCATGCCGGCGGGCGAGCGGCTGGTGATCCGCAGCGGTGTACGCCGTCTCGATCCCACGCTCACCACCTGCCACGCTGCGCTCGACCCCGCCCGATTCCTGCTGTTCGACAGCGAGGGGCAGCGGTTGCGCGAGAGCGGGAGCCTGCCTGCATGAGCTCGCTTCCCGTGGTCGGCGTCGATATCGGCGGCACCAAGACCCATATCCGGCTGCGCCGCGCAGGCGCCGAGCGCGACCTGATCCTGCCGACGGCGCAATGGCGTCACCGTCATTGGGATCGCGACGCGGCGGCCCTGCTCGAGCTGATCTCCGGCTTCTGCGGCGGCGAGGCCTTTGCTGCCCTAGGCATCGGCGCGCATGGCTGTGACGATCTCGCGGAATGCCTGGCCTTCGAAAGCGCCATTGCCGCCCGCACCCCCGTGCCTGTCCGTGTTGTGAACGATGCCGAGCTGATGCCTGCCGCGCTCGGGCTCGAGGGCCAGATCGGGCTGGTCGCCGGCACCGGGTCCGTGGCCGTGACGCGCACCGGGGCGGGCGAAATGCTGGTGGCCGGCGGCTGGGGCTGGATCATCGGCGACGAGGGCGGCTCCGCCAGCCTCGTACGCGAGGCCGCCCGCGCCGTCGCACTGCATCTCGACCGCGGCGGCAGCCCCGCCGAGCCGCTGGTCGTCGCGCTGTTCGCCGCGCTCGAGATCCCGACGGCAGCGCGCATCGGCAGTCGGCTGGGCGCCTCTGGCGGCGCCTCCTCGGTAGGCGCCCATGCCCCGATCATCTTCGCTTCCGCGGATCAGGGCTCGCAGCTCGCCGAGCAGGTGATCCGCGAGGCAGGGCTGGCCCTCGCCGATCTGGTCACCCGCCTGCGCGGTCGCGGCGCGACGGCGACCAGCGTCGTGGCCGGCGGCAGCGTGATCGTGGCGCAGGACCGGCTCTGGCGGGCTTTTTCGGATAGCGTCCTGCGGCTCTGCGACGGCCGGGTCACGCCGCTGCTCTGCACCGTCGCGCCGGTCACCGGCGCGCTCACCCTTGCCGAGGCGTTGCTTGCGACCTCCGCTCCCGCGGCGCTCGCCGCCCCATCTTCCTGATCTACTGAAAGGCCTATCCATGAGCTACCGATCAACTGTCGCCCGCCAGCCCGAGTCCCTTGCCGACAGCCTCGCAGCGGCGCGCGTCGATGTCGCCGGGCTGGACGTCTCCAAGCTGGGGATGGGGACGCTGGCCGTGACCGGCATCGGCGCCAGCTTCGCCGCCGCCGTGGTGGTTACCGGCGAGCTGAACCGGCAGGGCAAGCGCGCCTTCGCGCTCCGCTCGGTCGACATGATGCAGGGCTACGATCTCGCCGACGCCATTCTCGCGCTCTCCCACCGCGGTCGTAGCGTCGAGACGGTGGAGGCGTTGCGCAAGGCGCCCGACGCGGCGAGCCTTGCCATCACCAACAGCCCGGAGAGCCCGCTGGCGCAGGCGGCCGATCAGCATATCCGGCTGGCGAACGGTTCCGACGCCACGCCCTCCAGCACCGGCTACACCGCGACGCTGCTCGCCGCGGGGCTGGCGGTCGAAGCGCTGACGAAGGCCGAGGCCGCGGATTGGGATGCGCTTCCTGCCACGGCGCAACAGGCGCTGGAGGCCGCGGCGGCCAAGATGGATCGTCTGGCCGACCTGTTCCGAGACCGGCGCGCCATCGACTGCGTCGGGGCAGGGGCCTCGCTCGGCACCGCCGATGGAGCCTCGCTGCTGATCCGGGAAGCGGCGCGTATTCCCGCGTCGGCCTATGACACCCGCCACTATCTGCACGGGCCCATGGAGGCGATGGATGCCACGACCGGCGTCGTCCTCTTCGGCGACGGGCGCGAGGTCGAGATCGCCCGCGAACTGGACCGGATCGGTTGCCCGACGCTGCTAGTCACCAGCCGCGACGATATCGACGATGGCGCAGCGCTGACGGTGATCCGCGTCGCCCGCTTCGACAACCTGATCCTGCAGGCCTTAGTTGACATTTTTCCGGCCCAGCTGCTTGCGGCGGAGCTTTCCGACGCCGCAGGCCTGACCGATGTGAAATTCCGCTACCGCCAGTCCGACACAAAGATCGTTGACGCTGCTGGCTGACGCTTAGGCTTCGTTCTCCTGGATCTGCCCCGGATGTTGCCGAGATCCGGGGCGGGCGATATGGCCAAGTCATCGGTAGGGTGGCCGCGAGGACGGGCCGACCGGCGACCGTGGCACATGCCGCCGCCATGCGCCCGGTATACCCGAGGCGCCGTCGATCATCAGCTGGGTGATTGGTGCTGCCAATCCTTGTAGACGAACTCGAGGCTGTAGCCATCGGGGTCCCGAACCTGAGCCGCATAGTAGCGCGGATCATAGTGAAGCTGCGGACCCGGCCCGTGCAGCTCCTGCGCGCCCGCGCAGAGGGCTGCGGCATGCGCAGCATCCACCTGGGGCTTGCCGGTTGCGACGAAACCGATATGGACGGCTCGGCCCTCGACGACACCAGCGCGCAGCCAGAAGAACACCCGGCCGTCTGCACCGAATCCCTTGAGATCAGGATGACCCGGAGGGCCATCCTTGCCGTCATAGTCGACAGCATGGACGATGCCGAGCGGGGCGAGGGCCTTTTCGTAGAAAGCGATGGAGCGGTCGAGGTCGCTCACCGAGATGAAGATGTGGTCAAGCATGTGGGCTCCTTGGGGTCAGATGATGTAGCTGCCCGAGACTTCGACGTCTGGGCGTAGATCCAGCGGTTATCATCGGAGAGCAGTCCTGCGATCACGCTGCCGACTTCGTCCGGCTTTCCGACACGGTCAAGCGCAGTTTGGCCTGCGAGCAACCCTTCAAAGGCGTCGTTCAGCCCGCCCCTCCAGATCGGCAAAGCGGCGCTGGAGGAGCACCGCCAGACCGCACATTATTGCAGATGCGTCGAGATGATCGAGCCGATCACCATCGGCGGTCGCCAGAAGCGATATTTCGCTCCGGTCCTGGTGGAGAGCGGAGACCGTTAAGGCGGCGGCGAAAGCTGGCTGCGCGGCCGCTGGCGTTCATCCACGGCCGCCAGCGCTCGATCAGGCGAGCGTCAGCCTGCACTGGCCGATCATTCGACAAGAGCCTTGGTGACAGCGTCCCTTCCATCCTGGCCGTCGAATGTGGTCACCCCCTCGAGCCAGATGTCGAGAAGCTCCGGCATCTCGGCGAGCATCGCCCGGGCGGCATCCTCGGGCAGCGCCCCCTCGTCGACCATCAGGCGCATGCCGTAATTCTCGTAGTCCAGCGTATAGCGCAGCTGCGAGAACAACTTGGCGAGATTGGGGCAATCCGCCGTGAAACCTGGGCGCGCCAGGGTGTGCACGGTCGAGCCGCCGTAATTCTCGCCATATTCCGCCTCGCCGCCGGAGAGATAGGTGATCTCGTGGTTGATGTTCATCGGATGCGGCTCCCAGCCCATGAAGACTATCGGCTCCTCGCGGGCGATCGCCCGCTGGACCTGCACCAGCATGCCTGCCTCGCTCGATTCCACCACCTGCCAGTCCTGGTCGAAACCATAGCTCCCCTCCTTGATCATCTGGAGGAGCGGGGCGTTGGAGCCCGGCTCGATGCCGTAGATCTTCCCGCCGAAGATATCCTGGTTCGCGGCCACGTCGCTGAAGCTGGTGATGCCCTTCGCCGATACATAGCTGGGCACCGCCAGGGTGTATTTGGCGCCGGTCAGGTTCTCACCCAAGTCCTCGACCCAGCCCTTGTCGAAGAACTCCTGGTAGTTCTCGTCCTGGACGGGGCGCCAGTTGCCCTGGAATATGTCCATGTCGCCCTCGCGCAGCGAGACATAGGCGACATCGAGGCCGAGTAGGGTCTCGCTGGGCTCGTATCCCAGCGCCTCCAGCAGCAGGCCGGCCGTGGCGTCGGTCAGCATGATGTCCGTCCATCCCAGATCGGCCAGACGGACCGTCCTGCAGGCTTCGGCGTCGGCATGCGCCAGTGTCGCTGAGGTGGAGAGAACGAGGGCGAGGGCAGTCAGGTGTTTCATGAGTCTTCCTGTTGTCTGTTGTGTGAGGACTTTCTCGAAGAGCGAAGAGCGAAGAGCGAAGAGCGAAGAGCGAAGAGCGAAGAGCGAAGAGCGAAGAGCGGAGACGGTGGCCGCGTCAGCCGGGGAAGGTGATGACCGAGCGGGCGAGGAGGCCCGAGCGGAGATCGTCGAAGCCTTCGTTGATCTGGTCGAGCCGGATGCGCTTCGAGATCATCCGGTCCAGGTGCAACCGGCCGGCAAGGTAGAAGTCGACATATCTCGGCATGTCGACCCGGAAGCGGTTGGAGCCCATGTTCGAGCCCTGGATGCGCTTGTCATAGAGCAGGGACACGCCGTCCAGCTCCAGCTTCTCCCCCTCCGGCAACATGCCGATGATCGTCGCCACCCCCGAGCGCCGCAGCATGTCATAGGCCTGCTCCGAGGTGCGCTTCAGCCCGAGCGCCTCGAAAGAATAGTCGACGCCGCCGCCGGTCAGGTCGCGCACCGCCTCTACGGGATCACAGCCGGTTGCGTTCAGCGTGTCGGTCGCGCCAAAACTGCGGGCAAGGTCGAGCTTGCCGTCCTGCACGTCGATGGCGATGATCCGCCCCGCGCCGGCGATCGCGGCCCCATTGATCGCGGAAAGACCCACACCGCCGCAGCCGATCACCGCCACGGTCGAGCCCACCTCGATCCGCGCGGTGTTGGTCACCGCGCCCATGCCGGTCGTCACCGCGCAGCCGATCAGCGCGGCGCGGTCCAGCGGCATGTCCTTCCGGATGCGCACCACGGCATGCTCGTGCACCAGCATCTGCTCGGCGAAGGCCGACAGATCGTAGAATTGCTGCACCTCTCGCTCACCCAATGAGAGCCGCGGCGCCTCGTCCCCGCGGCGCCGGGTCTCGTGCTGATGGTCGCAGTTGAACGGACGCCCGGTGGTGCAGAAGCCGCAATGGCCGCAGAAGACCGAGAGGCAGGTGATGACGTGGTCGCCGGGTTCCAGCCCCCGGACCTCGGAGCCCACCTTCTCGACGACGCCCGCGGCCTCGTGCCCAAGAACCGCCGGAGCCTCGTGGCCATAGAGGCCGTCGATGAAATGCAGGTCGGAATGGCAGAGCCCGACGGCGGCGGTGCGGATCAGCACTTCGCGGGGGCCGGGGTTGGCGATCGAGGTCTCTTCGATGCTCAGCCTGTGGTGAGGTCCATGGAAGATCGCGGCTTTCATGACGCTTGCTCCAGTGCAGAGGGAGAATGGTGGCGCAGGAAGGCCACGACGCGGTCGAGCGACTGGCCCGCCTCGGGCAGGGCGCGGTAGAACTCGAAGACATGCCAGAGCCCCGGCCAATCATGCAGTTCCACGCTGGTTCCGGCCGCGGTGAGGGCTTCGGCAAGCGCGAGCGCCTGCTCCCGGAGGATGTCGCGGCTTCCTGTGGTGATGACCACGGGCGGCATACCGGTCAGGTCGCCGAACAACGGCGAGAGGCGCGGATCGGCGAGGTCCGCCCCTGCGCCGGAGTAAAGGCGCGCCGATTCCATGAGGTTGCGCCGGGTGAAGGTTGGGTCGAACCCGTCGTTGGCCGAGGGCAGCCCATGGGTGAGATCGACCCAGGGCGACAGAAGCGCCACCGCCGAGGGCAGGCGCAGCCCCTCGCGCCGCGCCGCCTGGAGCAGCGCCAGCGCCAGCCCGCCGCCTGCGGATTCCCCGACGAGAAAGAAAGGCGCCGGTGTCTCGGCGACGAAGCCGCGGTAGGCCGCCAAGACGTCCTCCAAGGCGGCGGGAAACGGATGCTCGGGCGCCAGGCGATACCGCGGCGACAGGACGGCGGCGCCCAGCCGCATCGCGAGCCTGCCGCTGATCGGAAGGTCGGATTCGGGATCGCCCGTGACGTAACCGCCGCCAAACAGGTAGAAGACCCGCGCCGAGGCGGGGACGGCCGCGCCCGACTTCGGCGCGATCTGCAGCGCCTCGACGCCGCCGACCCGCACCTGCGCCAGCTTGAGGCCGAACTCCCGCGCGGCGGCCTTGGCCTCGGGCCGGTAAAGCTGGGCCAACTGGGCGCGCAGCTCGACGATGGTCGCGGAGGAGATGCGCACGGGCGAGATCGGCAGGTTGTCCTTGAGGAACTGCTTCGCTTCCCCACTGAGACCGCGGTCATCGGCGGTCCGGGCGGCCGTCTCATCCGGCGGGGGCGCGAAGGCGAAGCCCGGCAGCCGCCGGTCAAGATAGCGGTAGAGCAGGCCCCGGGCGCGCTCAGCCGAGAAGGTCACCGGATTGGCGAGGTTCTGCCAAAGCCCGTCGATGAAGACCGACAACTCCTCCGCCACGTCCCGCGCCTCCCCCGCCTCCAGGCCCATGCCGCGCAGGGCATGGGTCAGATTGCTGAGGAAACGCCTGTCATAGGCGTGCTCGATCCGCTCCAACACCGGATATTCCCGCATCGTCGCATAGATCGAGAACCATGTGGTCACCGCTTCCGGCGTCAGGGTGGAGGGGGAGATCTGCACCTCGAGCAACGAGAGCATCCGCTCCTGCGCCGTCCGCGCCAGTCCGAGCCTGCGGCGGATGTCCGTGGTGAACTCGCGGTAGATGCTGCGGAAAGTCTCCACCAGCAGCGCGTCCTTGTCGTCGAAATAGTGCGTGATCAGCGCAGGCGCTATCCCGGCCTCCCGTGCGATCCGGTTGGCGCTCGCCCGGACGATCCCGTCGCGGTGGATGCAGGCCTTGGTCGCCGCGATGATCTGGCGGCGGCGGACATGTTCCATTCCAACCTTCGGCAATCGAGGTCCCCTTCATGGCTTGGCTCATTCAGCCTGCCACTGGGAGCGAGAATGCGCAACATTATTATTGTTGGCTTGTTCAATAAAAAAACTGCGGATGGTGTCCGTCGGCTCCCAATCGGAGATCGCGTGGTGCAAGCGCACGGTATCAGCGCTCAGGGACGCGCGTGCCGATTGCTCATGATTTCGAAGATGTGGCCGCAGGAGAGAGTAAATGGTCCCCAACGGGCAGTTGACCAAGATCGATGCTACCTTCTCCTTTGTAGCATGAGCAGATCTTCACTGGGTCGATACAGGGGCGGACACCGGCGCCGAAACGCTGGCCCGCGCGATGACCATCATCGAGACCGCCAAGATGAACGGCCTTGATCCGCAGGCCTATCTCGCCGACATCCTGACCCGCATCCATGATCACAAGATCAATCGGCTCGACGAGCTGCTGCCGTGGAACTGGTCGCCGCTGACCACTGCGTTGCCCGAGGCCGCCTGATGGCAACCGTCACCCATGTCTGCACCCTCGACCATGTCGCCAGGATGCTGGGCGAAGACCCCGAGCTTCTCGAAGCCATCGTCTACAACGACGACAATCTGACCTACGGCGCGATCATCAGCGTCTATACCGGCGCGGAAGAGACCATCACCGCCCTGACCGACGATGGCATTGACGAACTGAAAGACATGCTCAGGGACGCCCGCGTCACCACCGAAACCTGGCATGCGTTCCTCGACGACTTTGTCGACGACGAAGACCTCGTCGTCCGCATCAAGGCCCAGTCACCGCGGTAACAACCGGCCGGTTACTCACCTTCCGGCAAGGGTTTATGTGAAGCGACGCCGGGCCAGATTGGATGTCGCTGGACAGAAGCGGCCGACCAAGGGCCGAGAAGGTGCTCTATGCACCCGCCGTCTCACGTTGTGCGGCCACCCAGTTCATTGATGCTGTGGTCTGGCCGAAGGCGAAGAGATGTGCGCCACTGATACCCAGAGCCGGTTCTTGGGCAAGCGCTTGTGCCAGCGGGAGAAGATATGGTTCGGGTGTCACCCGGTCGCTACCGTCTCCGCCTGCGATCCGCGAGAGCGAGTCGCAGATGCCCAGCTCTCGGCTTTGGTTCACGAGGACGTCACGCGTATTCGGCCCTGCCGTCCCGAGCCTCAGGGATGCCTCGATGCCGCTCGTGCGGAACTGGCGGAGCATCGCAAGCACCGGATTCGCGTCAAAGGCGAACTGCGAGACGAGGCTGGTCTCGAAACCCCGCTCGCTGGCGATGGATAACTTGCGGCGCAGAGCCGCGTCCAGAACCTCAAGCGAAATCCGCGGATGCCCACCAGGGTAACAGGCGAAAGCGAGATGGCGCAGACCATGAGAAGCCAGAAGCCCGGTCTCCAGAAGATCGATCGCGGAGTTGAAGGGGCCTCGGGGCTCACCTCGATCTCCACCCGTGACGAACGCGCGCGTCACTTGCGCATCGCCTGCGAGGGAAGCAAGAAAGTCGTCAAGGTCGTCCCGGCTGCGGAAGTTGCGCGCTACCAGATGCGGCACCGGCTCCAGTCCGCCACGCCGCAGCGCAACCACGGCTTCCAGGATGAGCTCCGGCGGCTGATCAGGAAGATCGGCAACGAATATCTCAGAGCCCTTGGGCATCCGATCCAGCGCGACGGCGCGGGCTTCGCAGTCCCGCGCCGTGATCTCCATCGAACAGCTCGCCAGTAGCGTCGTCAGATCGGCATGTGCTGTCGTTGCTGCCATCGGGATCTCCCTTGAGACGAGCCGCTCCCGCAGTTGCATTTTGGCCGAGGTTCACCGACGCGCCGAACGTCCGGCCGCGCGAACATGCCTACCGATGATCCCGTGCGGCATTTCCCGACGCACGGACGATCGGAACAACGGACAGAAGAATGGCCGAGACCAGGACACCTATCGCCATTAGTCCAGAAGATGTCACCTCCACCTTGACGTGGAGTGTCGTAGGCTTGGTCTGAAAGCGAAGGACCACGCGATTTCGGCGTTGCGGCGCCGGTTCTTTTGAAAATGAAGTCATCGGTTCCTCGACGGCGGGTGATAGATAAGGGGGAGAGCGCTAGACAAAAATTCCTTCCTCTCTGTCATCCATTCTGCGGCCTTTCAGTCGAGTGCAACGTCTACGCAGAAGATCAGTTCACGCCTCCACGCGGATCCCGGCATCTTTGACAGCCGCAATGAAAGCTTCTCTTGCCACCGTGGGCCCGACTTGACCGTGGATGCATCCGGAGCAGGCGTTAACGGCTTGCCAGACCGCGTTGGTCTTGCGGCCGGGCCATCTCTTGAGCAGGAACTCGACGGCCTGATCGACCGCGAGGATCGGCTCAGGTTCGGGAGTGTCTTGCACGTTGACGAGCACCGGTGTGCGCCAAAGAAGGCGGTTCCAAGCCATATGTCCTCCGCTGGCAGGGTCAGCTCACAACCGGGCCGCGCCGCCTGTATTCCTGCTCCAGAGAGGCTCCGAACCAGAAAGGGGAGTCGGTCACACTCCCACAGCGCGCCTGCTCGCGGACCGCCCTCG
>NZ_PZKG01000087.1 GCF_003034985.1 Cereibacter changlensis JA139 | reverse complement strand
CTACTGGCCGATGCGCTCGTAGTCGAAGGCCTCGAGCTCCATCGCCTGCGCCTCGTCGAAGGGCAGGTAATAGGCGCTGGCCCCGGGGTTCCAGCCCGCGCCAGTGCCGACACCTGTGCCAGTGCCGGCGCCTGTGCCAGTGCCTGTGCCAGTGCCCGCACCTGTGCCGGCGCCTGTGCCCGTGCTGGTCCCGGTGCCCATTCCTGCGCCGCCATAGGGATAGGCCTGATAGGCCCGCCCGCCATAGGCCGCGTCGCGCTGCACGATGATGCCGGTGACTTGGCCGTCCTGCAGGATCGCGTCGCTGACATAGCCGTAGTTGCGGTAGCGGGTGGTGTCGCCCAGCCGCGCCGTGTCGCCGATCAGCTCGCTGATCCGCCAGGCGCGGCCCTGAACCTCGGCGTCGTCGACCGCCTCGATGGTCTCGGACCCGGCGGTTCCGGCCTCGATCCAGTCGGTGCCCTCCTCGCCGAACCAGCCGTAGTCGTCGAGCGACTCCTCGGTCACCGGAACGGTGATGCCGCCGTCGTCGCGCGGCTGGACCTGGTCGAAGGGGATGCTCACATGGGTGTCGCCGATGTCCCAGAGCCCGCCGATCTCGGCGATGACCGAGAGCACGCGCCCGTCCGCCCCGACCACGAGGTCCTCGACAACGCCGATCTCGTCGCCCTCGGGGCCGTAGACATCGGTGTCGCCGGTGAACATCGAGGCGCTGACGGCGTTCCGGTAGAGGCTTTCCGTCGACCAGTCGCCCTGGCTCCCGGCTTGTGCCGCCGGGGCGGCGGGGGCGGCTGTCTCCTGCGCAAGGGCCGGCGCCGCGCCCATCGTCAGGGCGAGCAGAAGGGTCGTGCGTCGCTTTGTGGCGTTGAGGGTCATGTCGTCCTCCTCTTGTTGCGTTGACGGCCTCGGATGGCCTGACCGGGGAATCAGTCCCTCCCGGCTATGTTCCGCCAAATCGGGACCACCGGCCGCCGCGATCCGCTTGCCGCCTGAAATCGCTGCGCTTTCTTCCGGGTCGTGATCGGACCGCCGCGGCGGGACGTTCCCCGCGGGCGCAGCGGATCGGCCGCCGGCACGCCTGCGGCGGCGTCCGACGCAGGTCCATCGCGGGGTTTCCGGCCAGAAACATTGTCTTTTTTCGGGAACACTGCCCTCTCTCCCCGGTTCGCAGAGTGACAGGACAAGGAGGATGACGATGGAAAAAGTGCAATCCCGTAGCGTCGGAGACTGGTTGGTGATGGTTCTCGCTGTCGTCGTCCTCGTCTTCGGCCTGCTCATCACCGCCGGCGGCGCCTGGCTCGCGACGCTCGGCGGGTCGTGGTATTATCTGCCGGCCGGCGTCGGGCTGCTGGTCACCGGTTGGCTGCTGATGCAGAGGTCGATGACCGCCGTCTGGGTCTACCTCGCGGTCTTCGCCGGCACCGTCTTCTGGGCCTTCTGGGAGGCCGGGATGAACGGCTGGGCCCAGGTGCCGCGGCTGGTGGCGCCGACGGTGATCCTCGTCCTCGTGCTCGCCTCGATCCCGGTCCTGCGGCGCTCGCACCACTCGGCCCAACCGGGCCGGACAGTGGCCGGCGCGCTGGCCGCGGTCGGCCTCGGCAGCCTCTTGGCGATGCTGCCGGGCCAGGCGATGCGGGCGCAGGAGACCGCTCCGGCCGAGGACGCCGCCCCCGGGACGCAACCCGCGCCCGTGCCCTCGCCCACCGAGACGCAGCCCGCGCCCGTGCCCTCGCCCACCGAGGAGACCGCTCCGGCGACGCAACCTGCCACGGTCCAGGACGCCGCTCCGGCAACGGAAGCCACGCCGACCGAGGAACCTGCCCCCACCGGGGAAACCGCCCCTGCAGCGCCGGAGACGGCGCCTGCCGATGTTCCGACGCCGACCATGCCCGCCTTGCCGGAGGCGGCGGAGACCCCCGCGCCCACGGATGCCCCGGCCACGGAAGCGGCCGACCCTGCCGGTGACGAGGGCTCCGACGAGGAGAGCATCGACGCGGTGAACACCGCCGATGCGCCGCCCGAGGCGGTCTCAAGCACCGCACGCGCAGCCTTACCGGTGCTCGAGACCGGCGCCGACTGGCCGGCCTATGGCGGCTCCACCGAGGCGCGGCGCTTCTCGCCGCTCGACCAGATCAACACCACCAACATCGGCAATCTCGAACGGGTCTGGACCTTCAACACCGGCGACCTGCCCACCGAGGCGGCCGAAGGGCAGTATTCGCCCGAGAACACCCCGCTCAAGGTCGGTGACGATCTCTTCGTCTGCACGCCGATGGGCATGATCATCGCGGTCGACGCGGCCACCGGGCTGGAGGAATGGCGCTTCGATCCCGAGGTGTCCGAGGACGCGATCCCCTATGGCGCAACCTGCCGCGGCGTCGCCTATTTCGAGACGCCGGGCGCCGCAGCCGACGAGCTCTGCGCCAACCGGATCCTCTGGGGCACGCTCGACGCCCGGCTGATCGCGGTCGACGCGGCGCTCGGCCAGCCCTGCGCCGACTTTGGCGAGAACGGCGAGGTCGATCTGGAGCGCGGGCTCGGCGACACGGTGCCGGGCTGGTATGCCATCACCTCGCCGCCGACCATCGTGCGCGGCGTGGCGGTGATGGGCGCGCAGGTGAAGGACGGCCAGGCCGAGGACAGCCCCTCGGGCGTGGTCCGCGGCTATGACGCGGTGACCGGCGAGCTGGCCTGGGCCTGGGATCTCGGCAATCCAGAGAACCGGGGAGCGCCGGCCGAAGGCGAGGTCTACACCCGCGGCACGCCAAACATGTGGACCATCGCCGCCGCCGACGAGGAGCTGGGGCTGGTCTACCTGCCGCTCGGCAATTCGGCGGTGGACTATTACGGCAGCAACCGCAGCGAGGCGGAGAACGAATACGCCACCTCGCTGGTGGCGGTGGACGCCACGACCGGCGAGGATGTCTGGCATTTCCAGACGGTCTACAACGACGTCTGGGATTATGACCTCGGCTCGCAGCCGAGCCTCGTCGACTTCCCGACGGCGGATGGCACGGTGCCGGCGCTGGTGCTGTCGTCGAAGCAGGGCGACATCTTCATCCTCGACCGCGCGACCGGCGAGCCGCTGGTCCCGGTGGAGGAGCGCCCGGTGCCGACCGATCTCGGCGTCGAGCAGGACTACCTCTCGCCGGTGCAGCCCTTCTCCACCTACCACAGCCTGCTGATGGACGATCTGGAGGAGAAGGACATGTGGGGCATGACCCCGCTGGACCAGCTCTGGTGCCGCATCCAGTTCCGTCGCGCCAACTATGCCGGCGTCTACACCCCGCCGACCGCCGATGCGCATTGGATCCAGTATCCGGGCTACAACGGCGGTCAGGACTGGGGCTCGATGGCGGTGGACACGGAGCGCGGCATCCTGATCGCGAACTACAACGACATGCCGAACTTCAACCGGCTGCTGCCGCGCGAGGAGGCCGACGAGATGGGTGTGCGGCCGATCTTCGACCCGGCCTACGAGCCGGGCGGACCCGAGGCCGGGCCGCAGCTGGGCTCGCCCTACGCGATCTCGGTGAACGCCGGCTGGCGCTTGCCCTTCACCGGCCTGCTCTGCACCGAGCCGCCCTATGGCGGGATCCGGGCCATCGACCTCGCCACCGGCGAGACGCTCTGGGACGAGCCGATCGGCACGGCGCGGCGCAACGGTCCCTTCGGCATCCCGAGCATGCTGCCGATGAAGATCGGCACGCCGAACAACGGCGGGCCGGTGGCGACGGCGGGCGGGCTGATCTTCATCGCGGCCGCGACGGATGACCTGATCCGCGCCATCGACATCGAGACCGGCGAAACCGTCTGGGAGGACGCGCTGCCCGGCGGCGGCCAGACCACGCCGATCACCTACGAGGTCGGCGGCCGGCAGTTCGTGGTGATCTACCCCGGCGGCCACCACTTCATGGAGACGCCGATCAGCGACGCGGTGATCGCCTACGCCCTGCCGGAATAGGCGGGCCCCTTCCCCGGCGGCCCGTCTTCGCAGCGGGCTGCCGGGTTCTAGCGTGGCGAGGCTACTCGCCCGCCTCCGCCAGATGGCCGAAGCGCCGCTCCAGCGCGGCGACGAAGGCCCGGCCCGCCGGCGAGGGCGGGCGCTGCGCCGGCTCGATCAGGTAAAGCGTGCGCCACAGCTCCAGATCCGTCAGCGGCACGAAGCGGATGCGCGGATCGTTGAACAGCGTGACCGCGTTCTGCGGCAGAAGCCCCACCCCCAGCCCGGCGCGGATCAGGCAGAGCTGCGCGATGGTCGAATAGGCGGTGATCCGCGGTTGCAGCAGCGCCCGCGGCACCGCGCCGCTCTGCAGCAGCAGTTGCGAGGCACCGCTGTCCGGGTCGAGCCCGATCAGCGTCTCGGCCGCCACATCCGCCAGCCGCACCTCCTTCGCCGCGACCAGCGGGTGATCCGCCGGACAGGCGAGGCCGAAGGCGTCGCGCAGGATCGGCCGCTGGCGCAGGTCGGGCGAGCGCAGCGCCCGGCCGGCGACCGCGAGATCCAGCTGGCCCTCCGCCACCATCCGTGCCAGCCGCTCGGCGATGTCGTCATGCAGCATGCAGCTGAGGGCCGGGTGGTCGCGCATGAACTCCGCCAGCAGCGGCGCCAGCAGTTCCGAGATCGCCGAGGGCGAGGCCCCGATCGACAGCGAGCCTGCCTCCAGCCCGGCGGTCTGGCGCAGCCGGGTCACCGCCCGGTCCAGCCCCAGCATCAGCGGCCCCGTCTCGTCGAGGAAGGCCTGCCCCAGCGGCGTGACCGTCGCCGGGCGGCTGGAACGGTCGAAGAGCGCCGCCCCGACCGAGTCCTCGATCTGGCGCACGATCTCGGACAGCGCCGAGGGCACGATCCCCAGCGCCGCCGCCGCGGCGCTGAACGACCCCGCCTCCGCCACCGCATGCAGGGCGCGCAGGTGGCGCAGGTTTATGTTCAGGTTTTCCGAATTTATCTTCATGCCTTTCCATTTTTATAGAACAGCCGGCTGTGGTCAACTGCGCCGATCACAGCGAAAGGCCAGCCATGCGCGACTTCAGCCCGACCGAGACCGCCATCGACGCGCTGGCCGAAGCCCTGCGGCGGGCGGGGTTCTTCGGCGAGATCGAGCAGGACAGCGCCCTGCGCGCGGCCATGTCCACCGACAACTCGGTCTACCAGATCGCGCCCGACCTGATCGTCGCCCCGCGCGAAGCCGCCGATCTCGTCACCCTGCTGCGCGTTTTGGGCGAGGAGGCCTTCGCCGGCATCGCCCTGACCGCGCGCGGCGGCGGCACCGGGACCAATGGCCAGAGCCTGAACAGCGGGGTGATCGTCGACCTGCGGCGGCACATGAACCGGCTGATCCGGCTCGACGCCGCCGAGGGCTGGGCGGATGTCGAGCCCGGCATGGTGCTGGACGAGCTGAACGACGCGCTCCGCCCCTCCGGCTGGTTCTTCGCGCCGGAAACCTCGACCTCGACCCGTTGCACCATCGGCGGCATGGTCAGCACCGACGCTTCGGGCAAGGGCTCGCGGGTCTATGGCAAGACCTCCGACAACCTGCTCGGGCTCGAGATCGCCCGGCCCGAAGGCCTGCTCTCCAGCTTAGACCCCGCCCCCGGCTGGGCGGCGCCCTTGCTGGCCGAGGCCGAAGCGGCAGCGCGCGCCGGGCGGGCCGCCTTCATCGCCAACACCCCCCGTCTCAACCGCCGCTTCACCGGCTATGATCTGGAGCGCGCCTGCCCTGAGGGCGGCGGCTTCGAGTGGTGGCGGCTGTTCCTCGGGGCCGAGGGCACGCTGGGGCCGATCAGCCGCATCCGGGTGAAGCTCAGGCGGATCGAGCCGGAGAAGCGGCTGATCGTGGCGGGCTTCGACAGTTTCCGCAACGCGCTGGCCGCCGCCGCGCCGCTGCTGGCGGCCGACCCGACGGCGGTCGAGGTGATGGACGAGACGGTGCAGGAGATCGCCTACCGCTCCGGCATCCTCGGCCGGCTGCCCGCCGCGCTGCAGGCGGTGGCGGGCCAGCGCGTCGCCTATCTGTTCATCGAGATCAACGGCGACGACCCGGCCGAGGTCGCGGCCCGCATCGAGGCATGCCGGCGCATCGTGGCGGGCCTGCCCGGCGCGGGGGCGGTGCATGTCGCCGCCGACCGGGCCGAGATCCGCGAGCTCTGGGCGATCCGCTCGGCGGGCGTCGGGCTGCTGGGCAAGGTGGACGGCCCGGCGCGGCCGATCGCCTTCGTCGAGGACACCGTGGTGCCGCCGGAGAACCTGCCTGCCTTCGTCGACGACTTCCTCGCCGTGCTGTCGCGTCACGGGCTCGGCTTCGGCATCTACGGCCATGTCGATGTCGGCTGCCTGCACATCCGCCCGGCGCTGAACATCGATCTGGCCGAGGACCGCGCCCGGCTGGTGGCGGTGTCGGACGCGATCTTCGCCCTGACCCGCAAGCATGGCGGCGTGTTCTGGGGCGAGCATGGCAAGGGGGTGCGCGGCGCCTATCTGCGCGACTGGATCGGGCCCGAGGCCTATGCCGCGCTGCAGGGGGTGAAGGCCGCCTTCGATCCGGGCGACCGCTTCAACCCGGGCAAGCTCGTCTCTAACGCCACCCCGATCCTCGGCATCGCCACCACCCCGTTCCGCGCCTTCAACGCACCGGAGGGCGACCCGCTGACCAAGGCCTTCCGCTGCAACGGCAATGCGCAATGCCTGAGCTACGCCGCGACCACGCCGATGTGCCCCAGTTTCAAGGCCAGCGCCGACCTGCGCCACAGCCCCAAGGGCCGCGCCGACGCGTTGCGCGGCTGGCGCCGGGCGCGGGCCGAGGATGACCCCGACCTGCCGCGGATCGAGGCCGATCTGATGGGCGTGCTCGACACCTGTCTCGGCTGCAAGGCCTGCGCCTCGAGCTGCCCGGTGCAGGTCGATATCCCGACGATGCGCTCGGCCTTCCTCGCCGATCACTACAGCCGCCACCGGCGTTCCTTCGCGGAGCGGCTGGTGCTGGCGGCGGAGCGGCACAGCCCGCTGGCCGTCCGGCTGGCCCCGGTGCTGGCCCCGCTCTGGCCGCTGATGGCGCGGGTCGGCGAGGCGCTGACCGGCAGCACCGACCTGCCCGACCGGCTCGCCCCGCGGGCAAAACCGCCGCTGCTGCTGCGCGAGGCGGAGCTGGATGGGCCGCTGCCGCCCGGCAGCGTGGTGCTGGTGCAGGACTGGTTCACCGCGCTCTTCGACGGCGCGGCGCAACGGGACGTGGTGGCCGGGCTGACCGCGCTCGACTACACCCCCCGGCTCCTGCCGATGCGCCCCGCCGGCAAGGCGGCGCAGGGCGCGGGCGATCTGACCGGCTTCCGCCGCATGGCCGAACGGCTGGCCGCGCTGCTGGAGCGCGCCAAAGCCACCGGCGCGCCGCTTTTGGCCTTCGAGCCCGCCTTCGGCATGATGCTGCGGCAGGACTATCCGAAAGCCGGCATCGACCTGCCGCCGGTGCGCATGGTGCAGGAGTTCCTCGCCGAGGAGGCCCGGACCCGCGCCTTTCCGCAGGCGCGGGAGGCCGCCCCGGCCCGGCTGCTGTCGCATTGCACCGAGGCGACGGCGCATCCGGAGAGCCCCGCCGCCTGGGCGGCGGTCTTCGCCGCCATCGGCGTCAAGCTGGAGACGCCGGCCACCGGCTGCTGCGGCATGGCCGGCCTCTTCGGCCACCAGCGCCGGCACCAGCCGGTGTCACGCCGGCTGTTCGAGATGTCGTGGCGTCCGCAGCTGGAGGACGGCGCCGAGGTGATGGCCACCGGCTTCTCCTGCCGCTGCCAGGGCGAGCGCCTCGCCGACCGCGCCCTGCCCCACCCGCTCGGCATCGTGGCGCGGCTGCTGGACCCCGCCTTGCCTCCCGGCGCCGCGCGCCGGTAAGGTGGCGCGAGCGCAGCGGGGAGCCCCATGCCGGCCAGCATACGCCATCTGAGGATGTTCCACGCGCTCGGCCGCACCAATTCGGTGACGCGCACGGCGGAGCTCTGCCATGTCTCGCAGCCGGCGGTAACCCAGGCGATCGGCAAGCTGGCCAAGGAAACCGGGCAGGTGCTGTTCCAGCGCAGCCCGCAGGGTCTGTTCCTGACAGAGGCCGGCGAGGTGCTGCACCACCGCGCCAGCCGGGCGCTGCAGCGGCTGGACGCCGCGATGGCCGACATGGCGCATGAGATCCGCATCCAGGCGACCTGGTCGCAGCTCACCGCGCTGATCGCCGTGACCGAGGTGGAGAATTTCACCCTCGCCGCCCGCAGGCTTGGCCTGTCGCAGCCGACGGTGCACCGCGCCGCCGCCATGCTGGAACAGGCGGCGGGCACGATGTTCTTCCAGCGCACCGCGCACGGGCTGATCACCACCCGCGCCGGCGAGCAACTGGCCCAGGCCGCGCGGCTGGCGCTGGCCGAGCTCAGCCAGGCGGACTCCGATCTGGCGATGCTCGCCGGGCGCGAGGTCGGGCGGATCGTCATCGGCGCGCTGCCGCTGTCGCGCTCGGGCTGGCTGCCGACGGCGATCCTGGCCTTTCGCCACCAGCGGCCCGGCTTTCCAATTGAGATCATCGACGGGCGCTATGACGAGCTGCTGCTGGGGCTGCGCCGCGGCGAGATCGACCTGGTGCTGGGGGCGCTGCGGCTGCCGAGCCCGATCGACGACATCACCCAGGAGCGGCTGTTCGACGACGAGGTCGTCGCCGTCGCCCGCGCCGGGCATCCTCTGGCCACGGCAAGGGAGCTGCGGCCCGAGGACACGTTCCGCTATCCCTGGGTCATGCCGCGCAAGTCGACGCCGATCCGCGGCATCCTCGACGGTTTCCTCGCCGAGGCGCCGAAGGCAGATGTGGTCGAGACCTCTTCGGTCATCGTGCTGCGCGAGATCCTGCGGGCCAGCGACTATCTCGGCGGGTTGTCGCGGATGCAGGCGGAGGTGGAGGCTCAGGTGCTGTCGATCCTGCCGATCCGTCTGCCGAACGCGCTGCGCCCGATCGGCGTGACGACCCGGGCCGGCTGGGAGCCGACCCGGGCGCAGCGGGATTTCCTGAACCTGCTGCGCAAGACATCGGTCGATCTGGCCTGAGCCTCAGAGCCTGCCGAGAATGGCGTCGGCCCGCGCGGCGAAGTTCTCCTCGCCCGCCTCCAGCCCGAGGTCGCCGATGCGCTGCTGCCAGTCGGCCGTGGCGCTGGCCAGCCCGTCGGGCAGGCCGAGCTCGCGCAGCGTCTCGGCCACCTCGCGCATCTCGGCCGCGCGCCGCTTGCCATGCACCATCATCCGCTCGAGGTTGTAGGCCGCCTGCTTCGGCCAGTCGATGGCCGGATTCGACGCCTGCAAGGAGGCCAGCACCCGGTCCTCGATCCCGGCCCGGCGCGCCGCCAGCAGGCATTCCGCCGTCAGCGCCTCCATGCCCTTGATCATCACCGAACGGATCATCTTGTTCGCCGAGGCCTCGCCCACCGTTTCGCCGACCGGCTTCGCCTCCATGCCGAGCGCGGCGAGCAGCGCGCCCGCCGCTTCGGCATGCGGCCCGGCGATCAGCAGCGGGGTGCGGTGCAGCTTCGGATAGACCGGCGCCATGATCGCCACGTCGACATAACGGCCGCCCGCAGCCTCGATGATGGCCGCCGCGCGGCGCTTGGCCCCGGGCGAGCAACTGTTGCCGTCGAGCCAGAGGGCGCCCGGCGCGAGGCAGGCCGCGGCCTGCTCCGCCGCCAGCACGGCGCGGTCGGCGGTGACGAGGCAGAACACCGCCTCCGCCCCGGCCAGCGCCGCCTGCCGGTCAGCAGCCAGCGTCACGCCCGAGCGTTCGGCCCGGGCGCGCGGCAGCGCCGCCGCCGCGGCGTCGTCGCCTTTCTCGTCATAGGCGCGGGCCTGACCGGCGATCTCCGGGCCCCAGCCGGTGGCGAAGGCTTCGGCAGCCTCGCCGAAGCCGATGAACCCCACGCGCGGCGCCGGGTGATCCTGCTTGCTCATCTTGTCGCTCTCCCATTTTTTCCGAGGAATAGGCGGGCCGGCGGGGCGCGCAAGACACCATAGCTCCCGCTTATGGCGCGGGCGCCGTTTCGAAAGCCATGGGCCGGCGCTGGCGGTCCCGGTCAAAGAACCATCCCCCCAGTCCCCCGCCGGATACCCATAGGAGGCGCGCCGCCGTGCAACCCTCGCGCCACAGGGAATAGCATAAACTTATCCCGCCCGACATGCTTCGGATTTGCCTCCCGGAGCCCACTGCGAGAGCCTGCCGGCAGCAATCCGGAGGACCCCATGCCACAATCCAAGACCGCGCTCGTCATCAGCGCCCATGCCGCCGATTTCGTCTGGCGTTGCGGCGGCGCCATCGCCCTGCATGCCGAGAAGGGCTATGACGTCACCGTCGTCTGCCTGTCCTTCGGCGAGCGCGGCGAAAGCGCGAAGCTCTGGAAAGACCCCGGCATGACGCTGGAAAAGGTGAAGTCCGCCCGTCGCGCCGAATCCGAAAAGGCGGCGCAGGCGCTCGGCGTGCATGACCTGATCGAGTTCGATCTGGGCGACTACCCGCTGCACCTGACGCAGGACGACAAGTTCCGTCTGGTCGAGGTGATCCGCAAGGTGCAGCCGCGCTTCATGCTCAGCCACTCGCAATGGGATCCCTACAACACCGACCACATGTATGCGACGCAGATCGCGCTGGAATGCCGGATGATCGCGCAGGCCTGGGGCCACGAGCCGGGGCAGAAGGTGCTGGGCGCGCCGCAGCTCTATCTCTTCGAGCCGCACCAGACCGAGCAGATGGGCTGGAAGCCCGACACCTTCCTCGACATCACCCCGGTCTGGGACAAGAAGCGCGCCGCCATCGAATGCATGGAGGGGCAGGAGCATCTGTGGGAGTATTACACCCGCGTCGCCCAGAACCGCGCCAACCACTTCATGCGCAATTCGGGCGGTCAGGCGGGCGGCCGCAAGGCCACCCATGCCGAGGGCTTCCAGTCCATCTTCCCGCGCACGGTCGACGAGCTCTGACCTGTCGCCCGGCGGTCCCCCCGCCAGGCTTTTCCATTCCCACAAGAAAGGTTGAACCATGGCCAAGGTCATCCAGTCCATCCAGCGCGCGGACCCGGCGACGATCGCCGGTCTGGCCGAGGCCGGCGCCTCCACCGTGCACGAGGCTCAGGGCCGCATCGGCTGCCTCGCCAGCTACATGCGCCCGATCTACGCCGGCGCCTGCATCGCAGGTTCCGCGGTGACGATCGGCGCGCCGCCCGGTGACAACTGGATGCTGCATGTCGCCATCGAGCAGCTGACGGAGGGCGACATCCTCGTGCTCGCCCCGACCTCGCCCTGCGACAACGGCTATTTCGGCGATCTGCTGGCCACCTCGGCCATGGCGCGCGGCTGTCGTGGATTGGTGATCGACGCGGGGGTGCGCGACATCCGCGACCTCACGGAGATGGGCTTCCCGGTCTGGTCCAAGGCGATCAGCGCCCAGGGCACGGTGAAGGAGACCCCCGGCTCGGTCAACGTGCCGGTGGTCTGCGCCGGGCAACTGGTCGAGGCGGGCGACGTGATCGTGGCCGATGACGACGGCGTCTGCGTGGTGCGCCGCGCCGATGCCGAAACCGTGCTCGCCGCCGCGCGCCAGCGGGTCGCGGCGGAGGAGGCCAAGCGCCAGCGGCTCGCCACGGGCGAACTCGGGCTCGACATCTACGGCATGCGGGCGCGGCTTGCGGCCAAGGGGCTCACCTATGTCTGAGGGCATCCCCTGCCTCTGGATGCGCGGCGGCACCTCGAAGGGCGCCTATTTCCTCGCTTCCGACCTGCCCGAAGACGAGGCGGCCCGCGATGACCTGCTGCTCGGCATCATGGGCTCGCCCGATCCGCGCCAGATCGACGGCATCGGCGGGGCCGATCCGCTGACCTCGAAGGTCGCGATCCTCTCGGCCCCCTCGCACCCCGATGCCGATGTGGATTACCTGTTCCTGCAGGTCTTCGTCGATCAGGCGCTGGTCTCCAGCGCGCAGGGCTGCGGCAACATCCTCGCCGGTGTCGGCCCCGCCGCCATCGAGCGCGGCCTCGTGGCGGTGGCGGGCGACGAGACCCCGGTGCGCATCCACATGCGCAACACCGGCGAGATCGCCCTCGCCCGCGTCCGCACCCCCGGCGGGCGGGTCAGCTACGGCGGCGAGGCCCGTATCGACGGCGTACCCGGCGCCGCCGCCCCGGTGGCGCTGATGTTCCAGGACATCGCGGGCTCGATGTGCGGCGCGCTTCTGCCCAGCGGCAATGCCGTCGACCGGATCGACGGCATCGACTGCACGCTGATCGACAACGGCATGCCCTGCGTCATCCTGCGGGCCTCCGATCTCGGCCTGACCGGGCAGGAGCCGCGCGAACAGCTTGATGCCGACACCGCGCTGAAGGCCCGGGTCGAGGCGATCCGGCTGAAGGCCGGGCCACTGATGACCTTGGGAGATGTGACGGAAAAGCCGGTGCCGAAGATGACGCTGGTCTCCGCCCCTGCCGCGGGCGGCGCGATCAGCACGCGCAGCTTCATCCCGCACCGCTGCCACGCCTCGATCGGCGTCTTTGCCGCCATCACCGTGGCCACCGCCTGCACCCTGCCCGGCTCGCCTGCGGCAGAGCTGGCGGTGCTGCCCACGGACGGGCGCTTCCTGATCGAACACCCGAGCGGTGCGGCGGAGGTGCTGATCGAGCGCGACGAAAACGGCGCGCTGATCGGCGCGGGCACGCTGCGCACGGCGCGCAAGCTCTTCGACGGCCGGGTGTTTCCGCGCGATTGACTTTCGGAGCGGAGCAAGACGAAAGGGGCGGGAGAACAACCGGAGCCATTCCAAGTTGCAGGACACGGGCGGCACATCCTTGCCGTTTGTGTCCTTCCGTTGCGTCGCCAGCTCAGGCGGTCACGAGAGTCCGGACCTTCTCGTTTCGAACGAAGTAGCGCGACCCGTCCTTTTTAGAGGACTTGCTGAAGCCGATCTCGACATCTCGGTCGAGCTTGACCATGATGTCGAGAAGCTTCTCAAGGGAGAACCCTTGGATCTTACCGTTCTTGAGCGCTGAGATCTTGGGTTGTGGCAGGCCGAGCAGTTCTGCGGCCTGGACTTGAGTCAGGTGACGGTGGCGCAGGATGGAGTTGATCTGGCCAACAATGGCAGCTTTCAGCTTCAGTTCGGGCGCATCTTCGAGACAGAGATCGGCAAAGACGTTGCCGCTTCCGACTTCGATCTCCAGCGGGCGCTGATCTTCGGTCATTAGCTCTTCCCTTTCTCTTTATTCGCTTCGGCGAGCGCCTGCCTGATCCTGCGCAGGCGGGTCTTGATCAACTCCAGATCGGGCTTGGGCGTCTTGATCCCGATCGTTGACTTCTTCTGAAATGAATGCAGGACGTAGATGTCGTCCCCAAGCTTCACGGCATAGACGGACCGATACGTATCACCGTCGTGGTCGGCCACGATCTCGAAGACGCCAGCCCCCAAACCCGTCATCGGCTTGCTGTAGTCGGCCTTTCGACCCATCTGAGCTTCACTCAGCGCGTAACCTACCTCAGTCCCGGACGTCCTTCGGAAAGGTCAGTAGCTGTTTCTTCGAGTCATACAGCCAGCTGATCCGTCGTTCTCGCTTCTCCGCCAACCCCATCTCCCTATATACCAGAATAGGTATATTTTTCCGTCTGTCAAATACTTTGTCCACACTCAAGCAGCCCAACGCCCCGAGGTTTCGGATGGCTCCAGTATATTGGCCGCAACCGCGTTGAGGTGAGGCCCCAGGTGATGCTTGGCACTTGAGGGTTCACTGCAGGAAACTCGAACTTCCCGCCGATCCGCATCTGCGGACAGAACAATCGGAAAGATTATGCAATAATGACAGACACCTGCCAACACGAGGTTGGCAGGCTGGCGGGACGGATGTCTACAATGTGGAACGGCTCCAGAAGACCCCGCCCCTTCGCGCCTCAGGGCATCGGCAGTCCGAGCAGCATCTGGAACAGCAGCACCGCGATAAGCCAGATCCCGACGCCGGTCGCCACCGCGCGCAGCAGCCGGTGCGGCCCGTCGAAGAGCAGCGTCGTCAGCGCCGAGGCCAGCGCGATCGCCAGCGCCAGCCCGAGCCAGGGCACCGCCACCAGCGCCAGCACGAAGATGCCGAGCGCCAGCCCCGCCCGGTGGCTCTGCGCGAACTGGCCCGGCACGGCGGCGAAGCTGCCGCGCAGGGTCAGCCCGAGATAGGCCAGCGAGCAGACGAGCGCGAAGATGCCGATCTGCAGTGGCAGCGCGCCGGGGCCGACATCGCCGCTCGAATGGCCCTCGGGCAGCGCCCGCGCCGCCACGAGGAAGGCGACGCTGGCCGCAAGGCAGACTGCACCGGCCACAAGCTCGCTGACCGGACGGGTCCGGTCAGCCTGGCTCGGGGAAGGAGCGTCGCCGCTCACTGCAGGAAGCCTGCGGATTTCAGGAACTCGGCCTGCGCCTCGAGATCCTTCCGGGTGCGCTCGGTGAACTCCGCCTCACCCCAGTTCGGGCTGTCCTGGAACTGCTCCTGCTGGAAGGTCTTCCACTCTTCCGAGGCCGTCACCTTGTCGATGGCGGTCTGGATCGAGGCTACCACGTCATCGGGGGTCCCGGCCTTCACGGCGATCCCGCGCCAGATGGCGCCCTCGATGTCATAGCCCTGCTCCTTGAAGGTCGGCGCGTCGGGCAGGAAGGGCGACCGCTCGGCCGTGGTCACGCCCAGCAGGCGGAAGTCGCCGCTCTGCACCTGCGACAGGCCGGTGGAGGGCGTCATCATCGCCGCGTCGATATGGTCGCCCAGCAGCGCCAGCGTCACCTTGCCCGAGGCGTCATGCGGGATCCAGCCGCTCTCGAAGCCGCCCTGCTGCATCATCTGGTAGAGCATGTACTGGTGGAACCCGCCCGAGGAATGGCCGCCGACCTTCAGCCCGTTGGGGTTTTCCTTCATGTAGGCCACGAAGTCGTCGACGGACTGCAACGGGCTGTCCTTGGCGACCGCCAGCGACGAGGGCTCGGACTGCATGGCGCGCAGCAGCCGCAGATCCTCCAGCTTGAAGGGAATGAGCCCCTGCGCGATGCCGAAGGTCAGCGTGCCGGTCAGCACGAGGATGCTGTAGCCATCCGCCGGCTGGGTCACGATCTGCGACAGGCCCACGGCGCCGCTGCCGCCCGGACGGTTGTCGACCTTCACGGTCCAGCCGCCCTCGCGCTCCAGAAGCTCGGCCAGCTTGCGGCCATAGGTGTCGAGCGTGCCGCCCGCACCGGACCAGACCACCAGAGTTACCGGCTTCTCCGGAAATTCGGCAGCGGCGATCTGCGGCAGCGCCATGGCTCCCGCGGCCAGACAGACCGCGGCGACGGCATTGCGCACGAAGGCTGCGATCCGGCGCGGGCCAGTGGTCTCAGAGGGTCTCGCGTTCATCGTTTCTCTCTCCCTTGAATGGATGGACATAGCGCCTGACCTCCTCAGGCGGCGCTGTGGCTGGCGGCCCTGCGGGCGCGCCAGGCACGACGGATCGGCACCATGATGCTGATCAGGCTGAGGATCAGGAACAGCACGCTGATCGGGTCGGTCAGGAAGATCATGTAATCCCCTCGCGACGACACCAGCGCGGTGCGGTAGTTCGACTCGATCAGGTAGCCCAGCACCATGGCCAGGATGACCGGCGCGACGGGGAAGCTCAGCTTCTTCATCACATAGCCGAGCAGACCGAACCCCAGCGTCAGCCAGACGTCGAACATCAGGTTGCGGATGGCGAAGGCGCCCAGCACGGCGAAGGCCATGATCCCGGCGGCGATCACCCCTTCGGGCAGCAGCACCGTGCGCGCCATGATCGGCAGGAACAGCGAGCCGACCAGGTATTGCACCAATGAGGCGATGATGACGCCGAAGAGGATGGCATAGACCAGCGTCGGCTCCTCGGTGAAGAGCTGCGGCCCGGGGTGCAGCCCGTGCATGATCAGCGCGCCCATCATGATCGCCGTGGTGGGCGAGCCGGGTACGCCGAGCGCCAGGAGCGGCACCAGCGCCCCGCCGACGGTGGCATTGTTCGAGGCTTCCGGCGCCGCGATGCCATTGGCCGCGCCCTTGCCATACTCCTCGGGGTTCTTGTCGCGGGCGCGGGCATAGTCGCGCGCCACCCAGCAGGCGATGTTGCCACCGACGCCCGGCAGGATGCCCAGCAGCGTGCCGATCACCGATCCCGACAGCATGGATCGCCAGGTTTCCTTCCACAGCCCCAACGACAGGAACACATGCCCGACCCGCGTCTTGCCCAGCGGCTTCTTGCGTGCCTGCTTCTCGGCCAGCGAGATCGCCTCCGACACGGCAAAAAGCCCGATCAGCGCGGCAAGGAAGGGCACGCCCTCGTAGAGCTCGAACTGGCCGAAGGTGAAGCGCGGCGTGCCGGCGATCGGGTCGATGCCCACCGTCGCCAGCGCCAGACCGAGCCCGGCGCCCAGAAGCCCCTTCACCAGCGACCCGCCCGCAAGCGCCGCGACCGAGGTGAGACCGAAGAGGCCGACCGCGAAATAGCCCGCAGGTCCGAACTGCAACGCAAGGCTCGCCAGCGGCATCGCCAGCAGCAGCAGCGCGAGCCCGCCCAGCACGCCGCCCACGGTCGAGGCGGTCAGCGAGATCGAGATCGCCTCGTTCGCCTTGCCCTTCTGCGCCATGGCGTAGCCGTCGATCGCCGTCGCCGCAGCGGCGGCGGTTCCGGGGGTCGACAGCAGGATCGCGCTGATCGAGCCGCCATATTCCGCCGAGGTGTAGAGCGAGATCATCAGCAGCATGCTGAGTTCGGGGGACATGGTGTAGGTGAAGGGGATGAGCAGGCTCAGCCCGATCGACGGCCCGAGGCCGGGAAGCGCGCCGATGACCATCCCCAGCAGGGCGCCGATCAGCAGCACAGCGATGCCCGACAGGCTGAAGATCACCCCCAGAGACTGGATGATGCCGTCCATGAAATCCCTCCGATTGCCCCCTGCCGGGCGCCGTTCTCCTCCCGGCGGCCCGACCTTCCGATGCTGCCTTTGTGCGGGTGAGACCCACCAGTAACAATTCACAACTGCCCCGAGGAAAATAACTTGATGCTATAGGCCTGCGAAACGGGCTCCGGCGCGGGCCCGACAGGGGCCCGCGTTCGCTCGCGCTTCGGCCCGTTTTTCCACGCGGGCCTGATGGGGAACACGCAGCGATGGATGCAGGACCATGACGCCCGTCGCCATGCCGCAACTGTTCTGGGATCAGCGCCGGCGCAAGGAGCTGCAACCCGCTTGGTCGAAGGGACAGCCCAGGCAGCGGTTCAGGGAGGCATGACCTGCCGACGCAGCCGTGCCGCTCCGACGGATCGCGAAGGATCGGGACTGTCGCCGTGCTCCCTGCCCACCGCGACATGCCTCGGCCGTCGAAATCGGGGCTGATCCGGGCAAAGGCCGCTCTCCACGCTTCAAACTGATCCGTCACTCGTCCTCTCTTTCAGGAACAATGCCGGCATCCCCCTGTTCGCCAGAGACCCATCAGCAAACGGAGGATACCTTGATGACCAGGAACAAGACGCAGATCCGCGTCTGGCTGCTTGGCACAGCCATGACCGCAGCCCTCGCCGGCCCGTCGGCAGCCCAGGCGCCGGCCCTGATGTCGGAGGAGGAAATGGCCAACCTCGTCGAAGAATGCCGCCTCGTGGCGGATGACTACGCCCAGCTCGGCGACGAGCAGATCATTACCCGCGAGGAGATGACCCGCATCCTCACGCTGAACCAGGCGACCGAGTGCGACGCGGTCCGGCAGCGGCTGACGCAGGAGGACAGCGCGGTCGCCACGGATG
>NZ_PZKG01000086.1 GCF_003034985.1 Cereibacter changlensis JA139 | reverse complement strand
GTGCGGCCGCGGCCGCGCCCGTCGCAGCGCGTGGCGCCCGTGCCCGCCGAAGCGCCGGAGCCGGATGTCGAGGTGGCCGAGACCGAGGCCCCCGCCGTGACCCCGGAGGCTCCGGCCGAAGCCGAGGTCGAGGTGGTCGAGGAGGAGCGTCCGGAGACCGCGCCGGAGGAGGCGACCACCGAGATCGTCACCGAGGCCGACGAGACCGAGGAGGTCGCGGCGCTGGCCCCGACCAGCTCCGCCCGGCCACTGCGCCGGCCGCAGCGCGCCGCGGCGCCGCAGCCGACCGAGACCGAGACGGAAACCGAGACCGCCGCCGCCGAGCCGGCCGAGACTCCCGCCGCCGAGCCGGCGGAGGACAGCAACCAGAGCGACGCCGTGGCCGATGCGCTGGCGCAGGCGATGGCCGATGCGGCGGAGCCCGCGGCCGAGACCGGCGGGGCCATCGCGCCCTCCGGCCCGCCGATGACCAGCGGCGAGAAGGACTCGCTGCGCGTCGCGGTGCAGCGCTGCTGGAACGTCGGCGCGCTCTCGACCGAGGCGCTGGCGATGACCGTCACCGTCGCGCTGTCGGTCGGTCAGGACGGCAAGCCCGACGCCGCCTCGATGCGCATGCTGGAGTTCAGCGGCGGCAGCGAGGGCGCGGCCCGCCAGGCCTACGAGGCGGCGCGGCGCGCCATCATCCGCTGCGGCGCCTCCGGCTTCCCGCTGCCGCCGGAGAAATACGAACAATGGCGCGAGATGGAACTTGTCTTCAATCCCCAGGGTGCGGGCATGGTGCTGAGATGAGCCATCCCGACCTGTCCCGCCCTTCGCGGCAACCGGACCCCGCCCGGACCTGCCCTTCCCGCAAACCCGAGAACATGAGGATCGGATGACCCTGTTCAAATCCCTTACCGCCGCCCTGGCCCTGTCGGCGGCGCTCGTCGCCGGGCAGGCCCCGGTCGCGCTGGCCCAGAGCGGGCCGCTGCGCCTCGAGCTCAACAACCCGGTGATCGAGCCGCTGCCCTTCGCGATCCCCGAGTTCATCGCCGAAAACGGCGCGGCCAGCCAGTATGCCGCCGACATCGCCCGCGTCATCGCGGCCGACCTGTCGGGCACCGGCCTCTTCCGCGAGATCCCCTCCAGCGCCTATATCAGCCGCGTCACCAGCTTCGACGCGCCGGTGGCCTATCCGGACTGGAAGGCGATCAACGCGCAGGCTCTGCTGACCGGCTCGGTCTCGGCCTCGGGCGACCGGATCGTGGTGAAGTTCCGGCTTTACGACGTGTTCTCCGACCAGCCGCTGGGCGAGGGGCTGCAATTTGCCGGCACCGCGCAGAGCTGGCGGCGCATGGCGCACAAGGTGGCCGACGTGGCCTACAGCCGGATCACCGGCGAGGGCGGCTATTTCGACAGCCGCGTGGTCTTCGTCTCGGAGAGCGGCCCGAAGAACCAGCGCGCCAAGCGTCTGGCGGTGATGGATTACGACGGCGCCAATGTGCAGTACCTGACCGACAGCGCCTCGCTGGTGCTGGCGCCGCGGTTCTCGCCGACCGGCGACCGCATTCTCTACACCTCCTACGCCAGCGGCTTCCCGCAGATCTACGTCATGGACGTGGCCTCGGTGAGCGCCCGCGCGCTGGAGCAACTGCCCGGCACCATGACCTTCGCCCCGCGCTTCGCCCCCGACGGGCGGACGGTGGTCTTCTCGCTGGAGCAGGGCGGCAACACCGACATCTACACGCTCGACGCCAATTCGGGCGGCGGGCTGCGCCAGCTGACCAACTCGCCCGCGATCGAGACCGCGCCGAGCTACAGCCCGGACGGCAGCCAGATCGTGTTCGAGAGCGACCGCTCGGGCACCCAGCAGCTCTACATCATGTCGGCGGGCGGCGGCGAGCCGCGGCGGATCTCGGGCGGGGCAGGGCGCTACGGCACCCCGGTCTGGTCGCCGCGCGGTGACCTCATCGCCTTCACCAAGCAGCATCAGGGCCGCTTCCACATCGGCGTCATGCGCACCGACGGCTCGGACGAGCGGCTGCTGACCGCCTCCTTCCTCGACGAGGGCCCGACCTGGGCCCCGAACGGCCGCGTCATCATGTTCACCCGCGAAAGCGCGGGGGCGGGTGGCCAGCCGGCGCTCTACTCGGTCGACATCTCGGGACGGAACCTGCGGCAGCTCGACACCGGCTCGCCCTCCTCCGACCCGGCCTGGTCGCCGCTGCTGCCCTGATGATCCCCCTGCGCCGCCGATTCCCAAGGCGGCGCACTTCTGTTATGGTCGGCCCGACGCGCCGAGTGCAAAAAGGACACGCTGAATGACCTATCTTCCGAAAGCCATGCTGCTGGTGGCGGCTCTTGGCCTCGCGGCCTGCAACAACCCCGACCGTTACGGCGCGGGCGGCGCAGGCGCCGGGGGCATGGGTGGTCCGGGCGGCGCCGGCGGCATGGGCGGCATCGACAGCTCGGGCCTCGGCGGCGCGAACGACCCGGCCTCGGTCGCCTATTTCCAGCAGACCCTCGGCGACCGCGTGTTCTTCGCGGTGGACCAGAGCAACGTCTCCGACACGGCCCGCGCCACGCTGAGCCAGCAGGCCCGCTGGCTGCAGACCAACCCGGATTACGCCATCATCATCGAAGGCCATGCCGACGAGCAGGGCACCCGCGAATACAACCTCGCGCTCGGCGCCCGCCGCGCCTCGGCGGTTCAGGACTACCTGATCAGCCAGGGCATCGCTCCGTCGCGGATGCGCACCGTCTCCTACGGCAAGGAGCGCCCGGTCGAGGTCTGCTCCACCGAAGAGTGCTACAACAAGAACCGCCGCGCCGTGACGGTGCTGTCGATGGGCGCGGGGGCCTGACGACATGCGTCTGCTGCAGGCCCTACTGCTGACGGCGGCGCTGCTGCCCGCTCCTGTGCTCGCGCAGGACCGGGCGCAGACGCTGGCCGACATCCGCACCGAACTCACCTCGCTGAATGCGCAGTTCAACGCGCTGAAGCAGGAGCTGGTCTCCACCGGCGCGGTGCAGAGCGGCATCGCCGGCGGCTCGGCGTTGCAGCGGATGGACACGATGGAGGCGGCGATCACCACGCTGACCGCCAAGGCCGAAGAGCTGGAGCTGCGGCTGAACCGGGTGGTCGCCGACGGCACCAACCGGCTCGGCGATCTCGAATTCCGGCTCTGCGAGATGGAGGAGGGCTGCGACATCGGCGCCATCGGCCAGACCGCGCCGATCGGCGGCGTCTCCGGCGCGCCTGCCGCCCCCACCGTGAGCCCCTCGCCTGCGCCCGCTCAGGGCGGGGCCGAACTTGCCGTCAGTGAACAAGCCGACTTTGACCGGGCCAAGGAGGTGCTCGGTCAAGGTGACTTTCGCACCGCCGCTGACCTCCTTGCGACCTTTGCCACGACCTACACGGGCGGCCCCCTGACCTACGAGGCGCATTTCCTGCGCGGCGAGGCGCTGAGCCAGCTGGGCGAGACTGCGAACGCCGCCCGCGCCTATCTGGAGAGCTTCTCGGGCGAGCCGGACGGTCCGCGCGCGCCGGAGGCGCTGGTGAAGCTGGGGCAGGCGCTAGGCGAGCTGGGCCAGACGCCGGAGGCCTGCGTGACGCTGACCGAGGTCGGGGTGCGCTTCCCCGGCAGCCCCTCGGCGCAGGCGGCGACCACGGCGATGCAGGGGCTCGGCTGTTCCTGATGCCGGCGCCGCTGCTGACGCGGTTCCTGCAGGGCCTGGGACTGGCGGAAGCGCCGGTCCTGGGCCTTGCCGTTTCCGGGGGCAGCGATTCCCTCGGGCTGCTGCATCTGGCGGTCGAGGCCGGGCTGACCTGCCACGCCGTGACGGTGGATCACGGGCTGCGTCCCGAGGCGGCGGCCGAGGCCGAGGCGGTGGCGCGGATCTGCGCCGGGCTGGGCGTGCCGCATCAGGTGCTGCGCTGGCGGGGCTGGGACCGGCGCGGCAATCTGCAGGATCAGGCGCGGCGGGCGCGCTACCGGCTGATCGCCGACTGGGCGCAGGCGCAGGGCATCGGCGCGGTCGCCCTGGGTCACACGCGGGACGATCTGGCCGAGACCTTCCTGATGCGGCTGGCGCGCGGGGCCGGGGTGGACGGGCTATCGGCGATGCAGGCGAGCCGTTCCCATCTGGGGATCCGCTGGCTGCGCCCGCTGCTCGCGATCGGCCGCGCCGAACTGCGCGCCGATCTGGCCGCGCGCGGCGTGGCCTGGGCCGACGACCCCTCCAACGACAACCCGGCCTTCGACCGGGTGCGGGTGCGCCGGGCGATGGCCGGGCTCGACCCGCTCGGGCTGGACGCGCCGCGGCTGGCCGAAGTGGCGGGTCATCTGGCCGAGGTGCGCGAGGCGCTGGAGGCGGGGATGCTGGAGGCGGCGCGCCGCCATGCCCGGATCGACGCCGGCGACGTGTTGCTGGATCGCGCGGTCTTTGACCTGCCGGCGGAAATCCTGCGCCGGCTGCTGGTGCAGGCTCTCGCATTTGTGAGTTCGGCGGAATATGGCCCGCGCGGCCCGGCGCTGCGTCTGGCGACCGAAAGGCTGCGTCAGGCTGACGCGGTGACGCTGCATGGCTGCCGTCTGGCCCCGGGGCGGCACGGGCTGCGGATCTACCGCGAGGCCCGCGCGGTCGAGGGCTGCACCGCCGCTCCGGACGCGCTCTGGGACGGGCGCTGGCGGATGAGCGGGCCGCAAAACAACGGCTTGCAGGTCCGCATGCTTGGCATCGAGGGGCTCGCGGCCTGCAAGGACTGGCGCGCCACGGGTCGGCCGCGCGACAGCCTGATCGCCTCGCCGGCGGTCTGGCAGGGCGAACGGCTGGTGGCCGCGCCCTTGGCCGGCTGGCAGAACGGCTGGACCGCCGCAACCGGAAGATTGGAAGAAGCCTTTTTTCTTTCTGTTTTATCGCATTGAACCCCCCGTGCTATTGTCTACATTATGCCCAAAGCTGCGGCCCGGTCCGCGGAAAGCTACCGCAAGGAGACATTCGTGGGTAACGCACGGAACATCGCATTCTGGGTTGTCCTATTCCTGCTGATTTTGGCGCTGTTCAACCTGTTCAGCGGCGGTCAGTCGACCAGCAGCTCCCGCACCATCTCCTATTCCGATTTCATCGAACGGGTGGATAACGGCGACGTCGCCTCGGTGACGCTGGACGGCGAGCGGGTGCAGATCCGCGGCAAGGACGGGTCGCAATACGTGGCGATCAAGCC
Organism: Cereibacter changlensis JA139; assembly: GCF_003034985.1. Lineage (GTDB taxonomy): Bacteria > Pseudomonadota > Alphaproteobacteria > Rhodobacterales > Rhodobacteraceae > Cereibacter > Cereibacter changlensis. Next base: position 12,662 of record NZ_PZKG01000086.1, on the reverse strand, counting down.
CGCCGGCGAAGAGGTCACCGACCGCCTGATCGCCAACAACGTCGAGGTGCGCGCCGAGGCGCAGGAACAGTCGGGCTTCTTCTCGCTGATCTCGCTCTGGCTGCCCTTCCTGGTGCTGATCGGCATCTGGATCTTCTTCATGAACCGGATGCAGGGCGGCGGGCGCGGCGGGGCCATGGGCTTCGGCAAGTCGCGCGCCAAGCTCTTGACCGAGAAGCAGGGCCGCGTGACCTTCGACGACGTGGCCGGCATCGACGAGGCCAAGGAAGAGCTGGAAGAGATCGTCGAATTCCTGCGCAACCCGCAGAAGTTCAGCCGTCTCGGCGGCAAGATCCCGAAGGGCGCGCTGCTCGTCGGGCCGCCCGGCACCGGTAAGACGCTGCTCGCCCGCGCCATCGCGGGCGAGGCGGGCGTCCCCTTCTTCACCATCTCGGGCTCCGACTTCGTCGAGATGTTCGTCGGTGTGGGCGCCAGCCGTGTCCGCGACATGTTCGAGCAGGCCAAGAAGAACGCGCCTTGCATCGTCTTCATCGACGAGATCGACGCCGTGGGCCGCGCCCGGGGCGTGGGCATCGGCGGCGGCAATGACGAGCGCGAGCAGACGCTGAACCAGCTTCTGGTCGAGATGGACGGATTCGAGGCCAATGAGGGCGTCATCATCGTCGCCGCGACCAACCGCAAGGACGTGCTCGACCCCGCGCTGCTGCGTCCGGGCCGCTTCGACCGCACGATCCACGTGCCGAACCCCGACATCAAGGGCCGCGAGAAGATCCTGTCGGTTCATGCCCGCAAGGTGCCGCTGGGTCCGAACGTCGACCTGCGCCTGATCGCGCGCGGCACGCCGGGCTTCTCGGGCGCCGACCTGATGAACCTGGTGAACGAGGCGGCGCTGCTTGCCGCCCGCGTCGGCCGCCGCTTCGTCACGATGGACGATTTCGAGAACGCCAAGGACAAGGTGATGATGGGGGCCGAGCGCCGCTCGATGGTGCTCACCGCCGACCAGAAGGAAAAGACCGCCTATCACGAGGCCGGTCACGCCATCGTCGGCATCAACATGCCGAAATGCGACCCGGTCTACAAAGCCACGATCATCCCGCGCGGCGGCGCTTTGGGCATGGTCGTCAGCCTGCCCGAGATGGACCGGCTGAACATGCACAAGGACGAGGGCAAGCAGAAGATCGCCATGACCATGGCGGGCAAGGCGGCCGAGATCATCAAGTATGGTGAAGAAGGCGTGTCTTCCGGCCCGGCCGGCGACATCCAGCAGGCCTCGGCCCTGGCCCGGGCGATGGTGATGCGCTGGGGAATGTCCGACGCCATCGGCAACATCGACTATGCCGAGGCGCATGAGGGCTATCAGGGCAACACCGCCGGCTTCTCGGTCTCGGCCGAAACCAAGACGCTGATCGAGACCGAAGTGAAGAAGCTGATCGACGAGGGCTATCAGACCGCCTACCGAATCCTGACCGAGAAGAACGACGACTTCGAGCGGCTTGCCAAGGGCCTGCTGGAGTACGAGACGCTGACCGGCGACCAGATCCGCCGGGTCATCGCCGGCGAGAAGCTGGAAGACGACGAGGACGACAAGCCCTCGGTCGGCGGCGGCAGCATCGCCTCGATCCCCAAGACCAAGCCGAAGGTCATCAAGGCCGACGGCGGGTTCGAACCGACGGCCTGACGTGTCGGCTTTGACGAACGACTGGAACCCCGAAACCTACGCCAGGTTTCGGGGTTTGCGTTTGCGCCCCGCGCTGGATCTTCTGGCGCAGATCGGGCCGCTGCCCGAGGGCGCGGTGGTCGACCTCGGCTGCGGCGACGGGGCGGTGGGGCCTGCTCTGGCGCAGCGCTTTCCCGAGCAGCGGCGGATCGGGGTCGACGCTTCGCCTGCGATGCTCGACCGGGCGCGGCAGGGCGGCAGCTATGACGCGCTGGTCGAGGCCGACGCTGCGCGCTGGCAACCCAAGGCGCCGCCGGCGCTGATCTTCTCCAACGCCGCTCTGCAATGGCTGCCGGACCATGACCGTCTATTGCCCCGGCTCGCCGGGCTGCTGACCCCCGGCGGCGTTCTCGCGGTGCAGATGCCGCGTCAGCACAGCGCGCCCTCGCACCGCTTCCTGCGCGACATCGCCGCCTCGCTGTTCCCCGACCGCTTCGAACCAGGCTCCGAGGAGCCGCGGGTGCGCCCCGCCGCGCAATATTGGCAGCTGCTGGCCGGGTTCGGCGAGGTGCAGGCCTGGGAGACGGACTATGTGCAGCGGCTGGAGCCCGCGGGTGACGCCCATCCGGTGCGGCGCTTCACCGAATCCACCGCGATGCGGCCCTATCTCGACCGGCTCGCCGCTGACGAGATCCCGGCCTATCTCGAGGCCTATGACGCGGCGCTGGCCGCCGCCTATCCGCTGCTGCCCGATGGCGGCGCGATCTTCCCCTTCCGCCGCTGCTTCTTCACCCTGAAGGTCTGACCCATGCCCGCGCTGATCCCGACTGAATTCTCCGGCCTCATCACCTGGCTGGGCACCGTACCCGACCGCGACGCGGCGCTGGAGGCGACCCCGCGCGAGGCGCTGATGGCGCGGTTCGAGGGGCCGGAGGACGAGGCGCATGGCGGGCTTACCCGCCCCTCCTGCAGCCGGGTGCTGAGGCTCTACAAGCGCAACACACCGATCCGCAACACGCGGCAGTTCTCGATCCTCTCGGCCGAGGATCTCGCGGCGACCGCGACGGCGATGGGGCTCGCGCGGCTCGACCCGGCGTTGCTCGGCGCGACCATGGTGATCGAGGGCATTCCCGACCTCTCGCACCTGCCGCCCTCGTCGCGACTGCAGGCCGAAGGCGGGGCGACGCTGGTGGTGGATATGGAGAACCGGCCCTGCGTGCTGCCCGCGAAGCCGATCGAGGCGGCGCACCCCGGCTTCGGCAAGCGCTTCAAGACTGCCGCCAAGGGTCGGCGCGGAATCACCGCCTGGGTCGAGGCCGAGGGGATGTTGCGGCTCGGCCAACGCATCGTGCTGCATGTGCCGGATCAGCCCATCTGGCCGCATCTGGCCGCGGCGCGTGGAGAAATTGTGCAGAAAATGTGATGGTCTCGTAACAGTCTCGTGACAAATCGCCCTCCGGCGGTTTCCCCGCCGCGAAAGCTCCGATATCCGCGGGATCGGAGATTTTCAGATGCGACAATTACCCCCCGCGACCATCCTTGCCTTCACCGCCACCATGACGTTGCTGCTGCTCGGCTGGGACCTGATCTTCATCGAGAGCATCGACCTCTACTTCAAGGAAGGCGTCGGCATCGAGCAGGTCACCGTGGTGCTGCTGGTCTGGGCCATCGGCCTTCTGGTCTGGCGGCTCGGCCTGCGTCGCAGCCTGAGGGAATGGCAGCTGCCGCTGGCGCTCCTGCTGATGGCGCTGAGGGAACTGGATTTCGACAAGCGCTTCACCGACCAGGGCGTGCTGAAGCTGCGCTACTACACTTCGTCCGAGCCGCTGACCGACAAGCTGCCCGGCATCCTGCTGCTGCTGGTGCTGGCGCTGATGCTCTACCGGCTGGCGCGGCGCAACCTGATGCCCTGGCTGCGCGGGCTGCGGCAGCGCGACCTCTGCGCCTGGCTGGTGGCCATGGCGGGGGTGGCCGGGGTCATCGCGAAGTCGATCGACGGGCTGGCGCGCAAGCTTGCCCCCTTCGGCATCGAGGTGCCCGCGATCGTCGGCGAGCGGGCGGGGCGGATCGAGGAGCTGCTGGAGATGCTCTTCGTCTTCCTGCTGATCCAAGCCATTGTCACCGCGCGCGGAGCGGCCCCGGGGCGCGGCTCCCGCTGATTTCCGGTTGCGACAGGCTCTCCTCCGGGTAAACCGGAAGGAGGGGGCGTGGCGCCGCCACGCAAGCGGGAGAAACAGCATGCAGCTTCGGACCGACATCGAGATCGCGCGCGAGGCGCGCAAGCTGCCGATCCTCGAGATCGGAGCGAAACTCGGGATCCCGCCCGAGGATCTCGTGCCCTACGGCCATGACAAGGCCAAGGTGGCGCAGCATTTCATCCGCGGGCTGGCGGACCGGCCCGACGGCAAGCTGATCCTCGTCACCGCGATCAATCCGACCCCGGCGGGGGAGGGCAAGACCACCACCACCGTGGGCCTGGGCGACGGGCTGAACCGGATCGGCAAGCAGGCGGTGATCTGCATCCGCGAGGCCTCGCTGGGCCCGAACTTCGGCATGAAGGGCGGGGCGGCGGGCGGCGGCATGGCGCAGATCGTGCCGATGGAAGAGATGAACCTGCATTTCACCGGCGATTTCCACGCCATCACCGCGGCGCACAACCTGCTGGCGGCGATGATCGACAACCACATCTACTGGGGCAACGCGCTGGAGATCGACGCCCGCCGCATCGTCTGGCGCCGGGTGATGGACATGAACGACCGGGCGCTGCGCGACGTGGTGGTGAACCTCGGCGGCGTGTCGAACGGCTTCCCGCGCCAGACCGGCTTCGACATCACCGTGGCTTCTGAAGTGATGGCGATCCTCTGCCTCGCCCGCGATCTCGACGATCTGGAGCAGCGGCTGGGCAACATCGTCGTCGCCTATCGCCGCGACCGCAGCCCGGTGTTCTGCCGCGACCTGAAGGCCGACGGGGCGATGGCGGTGCTGCTGCGCGACGCGATGCAGCCCAATCTGGTGCAGACGCTGGAGAACAACCCGGCCTTCGTGCATGGCGGGCCCTTCGCCAATATCGCGCATGGCTGCAACTCGGTCATCGCCACCACGACGGCGCTGAAGCTGGCGGATTACGTGGTGACCGAGGCGGGCTTCGGCGCCGATCTCGGGGCCGAAAAGTTCTTCGACATCAAGTGCCGGAAGGCGGGGCTGAAACCTTCCGCCGCCGTGATCGTGGCGACGGTGCGGGCGATGAAGATGAACGGCGGCGTCGCCAAGGCCGATCTCGGCAGGGAGGATGTCGAGGCCGTGCGGCGCGGCTGCGCCAACCTCGGCCGGCACATCGCCAACACCAGGGGCTTCGGCATCCCGGTGGTGGTGGCGCTGAACCATTTCACCGGCGACACCGAGGCCGAGCTGCAGGCGGTGCGCGATTACGTCGCCGGGTTGGGGACCGAGGCGATCCTCTGCCGGCACTGGGCCGAAGGCTCCGCCGGGATCGAGGATCTGGCCCGCCGGGTGGTGGAGCTGGCCGAGGGCCCCTCGAGTTTCGCGCCGCTTTATCCCGATGACATGCCGCTGTTCGAAAAGATGGAAACCATCGCCCGGCGTATCTATCACGCCGACGAGGTGATCGCCGAACCGGCGATCCGCGAGCAGCTCAGGGTATGGGAGGAGGCGGGCTATGGGGCTCTGCCGGTCTGCATGGCCAAGACGCAATACAGCTTCACCACCGATCCTTCGGTGCGCGGCGCGCCCACCGGCCATGTCATCCCGCTGCGCGAGGTGCGGCTCTCGGCCGGGGCGGGCTTCGTCGTGGCGATCTGCGGCGAGATCATGACGATGCCGGGCCTGCCGCAGACCCCTGCCGCCGAGGTGATCCGGCTGAACGCGGCCGGCCAGGTGGAGGGGCTGTTCTGAACTGCGCGCTTCCTGCCCTTGACCTCGCGGGTGCGGCGTCCATAACGCTGCGCAGGTGAGACGCGAGGAGGATGGCGTGAAAGCTCCGAATGAATGCCAGTCGATGCAGGACCTGCGTGACGAGATCGACGCGCTCGACGCCGAGATCGTCGCGGCCCTTGCCCGGCGGGCCGAGTATATCGACCGCGCCATCGAGCTGAAGCCGGCCGAGGGCATGGCGGCGCGGATCGAGACCCGGGTCGAGGATGTGGTGCGGAATGTGCGGGTGCGGGCGATGGCCGAGGGGCTGGATCCCGCGCTGGTGGAAAGCCTCTGGCGTCAGCTGATCGAATGGTCGATCGCCCGCGAGGAAGAGGTGCTGGGGCCGGAGGCCCCGACGGAGGGCTGAATGACGGCGAAGGTGATCGACGGCAAGGCATTCGCGGCGCGGGTGCGGGGCGAGGTGGCGACCCATGTCGCCCGGCTGAAGGCCGAGACCGGCAGGACGCCGGGTCTGGCGGTGGTTCTGGTGGGCGAGGACCCGGCGAGCCAGGTCTATGTCGGCGCCAAGGGCAAGCAGACGGTCGAGGTCGGCATGGCCTCTTTCGAACATCGGCTGCCCGCCGAGACCTCCGAGGCCGACCTCTTGGCGCTGATCGACCGGCTGAACCGCGATCCGGAAGTTCACGGCATTCTTGTGCAGTTGCCGCTGCCGCCTCACATGAATTCCGACCTCGTCATCAACGCGCTCGATCCGGCCAAGGATGTCGACGGCTTTCACATCTCGAACGTCGGCCGGCTCGGCACCGGGCAGAAGAGCATGGTGCCCTGCACGCCGCTCGGCTGCCTGATGATGCTGCGCGACCTTCACGGCTCGCTCTCCGGGCTGACGGCGGTGGTCGTGGGCCGCTCCAACATTGTCGGCAAGCCCATGGCGCAGCTGCTGCTGGGCGACAGCTGCACCGTCACCATCGCCCATTCCCGCACCAGGGATCTGGCCGCCGTCTGCCGCACGGCGGACATTCTGGTGGCGGCGGTGGGCAGGCCCGAGATGATCCCCGGCGACTGGGTGAAGCCCGGGGCGACGGTGATCGATGTCGGCATCAACCGGATCGAGCGCGACGGCAAGAAGAAGCTGGTCGGCGACGTGCATTACCCCAGCGCCGCCGAAGTGGCCGGGGCGATCACCCCGGTGCCGGGCGGGGTGGGGCCGATGACCATCGCCTGCCTCCTGGCCAATACGCTCACCGCCTTCTGCCGGGCGGAGGGGCTGGCGGAGCCACAGGGCCTGACCGCCTGACCTACCTGCCGAAGCCGGTGAAGCGCGGCCTGACCTGCGGCTGGACGCGCGGCATCGGCATCGGCAGGGCGCGCTTGCCGGTGAGGATCGCCAGCGCGCCCGGGCTCATCAGCGCGCAGAGCGCGGGTTCGTGGCAGAACATCCCGCCGGTATAGGCGCCGTAAGCCGGCAGGATCAGCCGCGCGGCATCGAGCAGGAAGCAGGGATGCGCCTTGCCCGCAAGCCGGGCCTTGGGGTGGTAATGGCCGGAAATCTCTGGCTCCGGGCGTTCCGCGATGTGGCGGAAGCTCAAAGGCCCCAGCGCCAGCTCGTGCCGGTGGCTGCCGCCGTAATCCACCGGGGCCGGGTCGTGGTTGCCCAAGATCCAGGTCCAGTCCCGCCCCGCCATCAGCCGCAGCAGCCAGAGCCGCTCGTCTTCCGGCAGCGCCTCGGCGGCGGTCAGATCGTCGAAACTGTCGCCGAGGCAGATCACCCGCACCGCCCGCGTCGCCTCCAGATCGGCGTCGAGCCGCTCCAGCGTCGCCCGCGTCTCGTAGGGCGGCAGCAGCGCGCCGCCGCGCCGGGCGATGCGCTCGGCCTTGCCCAGATGCAGATCGCTGACGCAGAGCAGCGCCTGTTCCGGCCAGAACAGCGCGCCGGAGGGCAGGGCGACCAGCGCCGCGCCGGAGAGGGTGAAGCCATATCCGTTCATGGCCTGTTCTTCCCCGATCCACGCGGGCCAGACAAGCCCTCTCAGCCAAGCCCCGCCGCCGCCATCAGCGCTTCGGCGGCCTCGGCCACCACCCGCTCGCGCGCCACGCCCTCCACCGGCACCCGGCCCATCTCGAGGAACAGCGGCGCCGCCAGCGGCGTCACCCGGTTGAGCCTTATGGTGTCGATCCGGCCGTCGATCCGCCCCAGCATCTCCTCGATCCGCCCGAAGTCCACCAGCCCGCGCTCGGCCTCCTCGCGGGTGATCTGCAGCATCAGGTGGCCGGGATCGTGGCGCAGCAGCGTGTCATAGAGGATGTCCGAGGAAAACGTCGCCTGCCGCCCCGACTTCCGCCGCCCCATATGGGTGCGCTCGATCAGCCCCGAGATGATCGCGGCGTTGCGGAAGGTGCGTTTCATCACCGCATTGCCGGCAAGCCAGGTCTCCAGCCCGTCGCGCAGAGCCTCCAGGTCGAAGAGCGGCGCCGGGTCGGTCACCGCCTCCAGCCCCCAGATCAGCGTGGCGTAATCTGTCGCGACGAAGCCGAGCGGCGCCAGTTGCGCCTCCTCCATCCGCTTGGTCAGCAAAAGCCCCAGCGTCTGCTGCGCATTGCGCCCGGCGAAACCGTAGATGCAGAGATGCTCGCGCCCGTCATGCGGGAAGCTCTCCACCAGCAGCCGGTCGGGCTCCGGCAGGCGCGAGACCTCGCGTTGCAGCGCCAGCCACTCGGCGGTGTGGCGCGGCAGTTGCGGCCAGCGCTCCTGCTGGAAGATTGTCAGGATGCGCTGGGTCAGCAGGGTGGAGGTGGCGAATTTCGTGCCCATGAAGGTCGCGATGCGCGGCTCCCGACCCGGGTTGCGGCTGACCTCGACGGTCAACTCGTGCAGCCCTTCGTAGCGCACCACCTGACCGCCCATCAGGAAGGTGTCGCCCTGCGTCAGCGTCGCGGCGAAGCCTTCCTCGATCTCGCCCAGGGGCATCCCGCCCCGGCCCTTCATCCGCACCTTCAGCGTCTCGGTGTCGATGATCGTGCCGATGTTCATCCGGATCACCTGCGTCGCCCGCGGGTCGCGCAGTTGCCACTTGCCATTTCGCAACATCAGCCGCTGCCAACGGTCATAGGCGCGCAGGGCGTAGCCCCCGGTTGCTACGAAATCCAGACAATCGTCGAAGGCGGCGCGGTTGAGCGCGGCATAGGGCCCCGCCGTCGTCACCTCGGCATAGAGATCGTCCGCTTCGAAAGGGGCGGAGGCCGCGGCGATCAGGATGTGCTGGCAGAGCACGTCGCGCGGCCCCGGCCCCCGCGGCTCCCCGTCGAGCGTATGGGCCAGCACCGCCTCCAGCGCCGCGACGCATTCCACCACCTCGAACCGGTTGGCGGGCACCAGCAGCGCCTTGGAGGGCGCGTTGTAGCGGTGGTTCGCCCGCCCGATCCGCTGCACCAGCCGCTTCACGTTCTTCGGCGCGCCGACCTGGATCACCAGATCCACGTCGCCCCAGTCGATCCCCAGATCGAGCGAGCCGGTGCAGACGATGGCGCGCAGCTGCCCCGCCACCATCGCCGCCTCCACCCGCTCGCGCTGCTCGCGCGACAGCGAGCCGTGGTGGATGCCGATCGGCAGGTCCTCGAGGTTCTGCAGCCAGAGCTCGTGAAAGAAGATCTCGGCCTGCGCCCGCGTGTTGTGGAAGATCAGCGTGGTCTTGTGCCGCCGGACCTCCTCCAGAATGGCCGGAATGGCGTAGCGCCCGCCATTGCCCGCCCAGGGCGGCGGGGCCTCGGTCTCGAGCATCGAGATGTCGGGATCGGGGCCGGGATCGGCCTCGAGGATGGCGCAGGGGTCGGGATGCCGGGCGAGAAAGCGCGCCAGCGCCGGCGGGTCTTCCACCGTGGCCGACAGCCCGACCCGGCGCAGCCCCGGGGCGAGCCGCTGCAATCGCGCGAGGCCCAGCATCAGCTGATCGCCGCGCTTCGACTCGGCCAGCGCATGGATCTCGTCGACGATCACCCGCTGCAGCCCGGCGAAGAGGCGCGGCGCATCCTCGTAGCTGAGCAGCAGCGCAAGGCTTTCCGGCGTGGTCAGCAGGATATGCGGCGGATCGGCCCGCTGGCGGCGGCGCTGGGTGTAGGAGGTGTCGCCGGTACGGTCCTCAACCCGGATCGCAAGGCCCGCCCCTTCCAGCGGCGCGCGCAGGTTGCGCCGGATGTCGGCGGTCAGCGCCTTGAGCGGCGAAATGTAGAGCGTGTGCAAGCCGGAGGCCGGTTTCGCCCCCAGTTCGGCCAGCGTTGGCAGGAATCCGGCAAGTGTCTTGCCGCCGCCGGTGGGCGCGATCAACAGCGAGGCGGGCTCGGATGCGCGCTCCAGCATGGCCAGCTGATGCGGGTGCAGCGCCCAGCCCTTGGCGGAGAACCAGTCGGAAAGCGAGGGGGGCAGGGCGAGCATGCAGCAGAGGTAGGCTGCGGCACGGGGCGGGGAAAGGGGCCTTCGTCGCAATTTCCCTTGCCCTCGCCGGGGACGCGACCTAACGCTTTTGCGATGAAAATTCTGTTTCTCGGCGATGTGATGGGCCGCGCAGGGCGCGCGGCGGTGACGGAACGGCTTCCCGGCCTGCGGACGGAGTGGGGGCTCGATTTCGTCGTGGTGAATGGCGAGAACGCCAGCTCCGGTGTGGGGCTGACGCCCGATCACGCCAAGGCGCTGCTGGCGGCGGGGGCCGATTGCGTGACGCTGGGCGATCACGCTTTCGACCAGAAGGACATGCTGCAGTTCATCGAGCAGGAGCCGCGCATCCTCCGCCCGCTGAACTATGCCAAGGGCGCGCCGGGCAAGGGCGCGCGGCTGTTCACGGCGCAGGGCGGGCGCAAGGTGCTGGTGCTGCAGGCGCTGGGGCAGGTCTTCATGAAGCGGCCCTTCGACGATCCCTTCTCGGCGGTGGAGGCGGTGCTGAAGGCGCATCCCTTGGGCGGGCTGGCCAATGCGACGCTGGTGGACATGCATTGCGAGGCGACCTCCGAGAAGATGGCGATGGGCCACTGGTGCGACGGCCGCGCCTCGGTCGTGGTGGGCACGCACACGCATGTGCCGACGGGCGACGCGCAGATCCTCAATGGCGGCACGGCTTACCTGACCGACGCCGGGATGTGCGGCGACTACAATTCGGTGATCGGCATGGACAAGGCCGAGCCCCTGCGCCGCTTCATCACCGGGATGCCCAAGGCGCGTTTCGAGCCGGCGGCGGGGCCGGCCACGCTTTCGGGGGTCTATGTCGAGACCGATGATCGGACCGGGCTGGCGAAGAAGGTGGCGATGATCCGGGTCGGCGGGCGGCTGCAGGAGGCGCGGCCCTGAGGGGCCGGGCTTGCGGTGCCCCCGGGCCCTTGTATATAGAGCCGCGACAGTCACGGGGAGACGGCTATGGCAGGCCATTCGAAATGGGCGAACATCCAGCATCGCAAGGGCAAGCAGGACAAGCTGCGCTCGAAGATGTTCTCGAAGCTGGCGAAGGAAATCACCGTCGCGGCCAAGATGGGCGACCCGGATCCCGAGAAGAACCCGCGTCTGCGGCTGGCGGTGAAGGCCGCGAAATCGGTGTCGATGCCGAAGGATGTCATTGAAAGGGCTATCAAAAAGTCCCAAGGTGGCGATGCGGCGGATTATACCGAGATCCGCTACGAGGGCTATGGCCCCGAGGGTATCGCGGTGATCGTCGAGGCGATGACCGACAACCTGAACCGCACCGCCTCCAACGTGCGCAGCTATTTCACCAAGCATGGCGGCAACCTCGGCACCACCGGGTCGGTGAGCTTCATGTTCGACCGGGTGGGCGAGATCACCTATCCGGCGAGCGTCGGCGATGCCGACACGGTGATGATGGCGGCGCTGGAAGCCGGGGCGGATGATGTGGAATCCGACGAGGAAGGCCACTGGATCTATTGCTCGGACACGGCGCTGAACGATGTCAGCGAGGCGCTGGAGAAGGCTCTGGGCGAGAGCGACGAGGCCAAGCTGGTCTGGCGCCCGCAGAACCGGACCAATGTCGATTTCGACACGGCGGTGAAGCTGATGAAGCTGATCGACGCGCTGGAAGAGGATGACGACGTGCAGACCGTCACCGGCAACTTCGACATTCCCGAGGATGTGGCGGCGAAACTCGACGCCTGAAATCGCGATGCACGGATGATGCACATCCGATGCACAGGTCATGCAGACGAAACGGCCTCCGGTTCTCCGGGGGCCGTTCGCGTTTCAGCGCAGGGTCTGGGCCGCCGCCTGCCGGATGGCGCGGGTCAGGGGCGCGAGGGCGGCGGCGGTCAGACGGGCGTATTGCCAGTAGAGCGGCACGTCGAGCGGGGTGTCGGGCGCGATCTCGACCAGCCGCCCGGCGGCGATATGGGAAGCGACCAGCGGCTCGGGGTTCATGCCCCAGCCGAGCCCGGCCAGCGCCGCATCGACGAAGCCGGTGGAGGAGGCGAGCCGGTGCGTGGGATAGGCGAAGCGCCTGCCGGTGAGCGCCAGCAGCCAGTCGCCCTGCAGCCGGTCCTTGTCGGAGAAGGTGAGGGCCGGGGCCTGCGCCAGCGCCGCGGGCGTCGCGCCCTCGGGCAGCCAGCGGGCGACGAAGCCGGGGCTGGCGGTGGCGTGGTAGCGCAGCGCGCCGAGCGGGACCGTGTCGCAGCCCTGCAACGGACCGGGATGGCCGGTGATGGCGGCGGCCACCTCGCCGCGCCGCAACCAATCCTGCGAATGGTCCTGATCGTCGATTACCAGATCGAAGAGCATGCCCTCGGTCGCGGCCAGCGCCGGGATCACCCATGTGGCAAGGCTGTCGGCATTCACCGCCAGCCGGACCGTCGCGGGACCGGCGGGCGGGCCGGGCAGATCCTGGGCCAGCGCCTGTTCCAGCAGCGTCACCTCCTCCAGATGCCGGATGAGGCGCAGCCCGGTCTCGGTCGCGGCGCAGGGCTGGCCGCGGCGGATCAGAAGGGTGCCGGTGCGCTCCTCCAGCGCCTTGATCCGTTGCGAGACGGCGGAGGGCGTGAGGTTCAGCACCGCCGCCGCCAGATCGAAACTGCCGCGACGGTGCACGGCGGCGAGGGCTTCGAGCAGCGGATAGTCCAGCATTAGCGC
>NZ_PZKG01000085.1 GCF_003034985.1 Cereibacter changlensis JA139 | reverse complement strand
ATGATGCACGCCGACGCGGAAATGCCATTCCTTCATCCAGCGCCGCGCCGTGTCGAGCTTGCGCTCGTAATCCGGCAGATCGCCGAGCTGCTGGCGCAGTTCCGCCGTCAGCGCCGCCGTGCCGGGCCAGGGGGCGAAGAAGCTGCCGCCGATCACCGCGTCGAGCACGCCCGCGTTGCGCGCGAGATAGCGCGCCAGCATCGGCGAGGTGGCGGCGATGTCGACGATCAGATCGACCAGCGAGGGGTTGGCGTCGAAGAGCGCGAAGATCTGCACCCCGGCCGGAAGCCCGGCGAGGAAGCCGTCGAAGGCCACCAGCGCCTCGTCGGGATTGCCGGCGCGGCGCAGGCTTTTCAGGATCATCGGGCGCAGCCGGGTGAAGATCGACACCGCGCGGTCGGAGCGCAGCGCGGGGTAATGGCTCCAGCCATCGACGATCTGGCGGGCGCTCTCCGACAGCTCGGGCCCGTCCTCGGCCTCGCCGGGCGCGAAGAAGCCCTCGGTCAGCTCCTCCACCCGCAGGAGCCGGGCGCGCAGCCCCGCGCGGAAGCTCTCGGGCGGCTCGCCCATGAAGTGGGCGATGCGGTCCACGCCCTCGGGCGTCACCGGCAGGTCATGGGTCTGGGCGTCGTTCACCATCTGCAGCCGGTGCTCGACCTCGCGGTGGGCGCGGTACTGGGCGATGAGATCCTCGGCCACCTCGCCCGGCAGCCAGCCCGCGGCGGAGAGTGCGCGCAGCCCGCCGACGGTCGTGCGGTCGCGCAAGCTGGGGTCGCGGCCCCCGGCGATCAGCTGGCGGGTCTGGGTGAAGAACTCGATCTCGCGGATGCCGCCGACGCCGAGCTTCATGTTGTGGCCTTCGAGCACGACCGGGCCGTGCAGTCGGCGGTGGTCGCGGATGCGCAGGCGCATGTCATGCGCGTCCTGAATGGCGGCGAAATCGAGGTGCTTGCGCCAGACGAAGGGGGTGAGGGTCTTGAGAAACTTCTCCCCCGCCGCGAGGTCGCCGGCGCAGGGCCGGGCCTTGATGTAGGCGGCGCGCTCCCATGTGCGGCCGACGCTTTCGTAATAGCTCTCCGCCGCCGCCATCGACAGGCAGACCGGCGTCACCGCCGCGTCGGGGCGCAGCCGCAGGTCGGTGCGGAAGACATAGCCCTCGCCGGTGAGGTCCGACAGCAGCGCCGTCATCTTGCGGGTGACGCGGATCAGCGCGGCGCGGGCTTCCTGCTCGGCGCCCGGGTAGCGGGTCTCGTCGAACAGGATCACGAGATCGATGTCGGAGGAGTAGTTCAGCTCGCCCGCGCCCATCTTGCCCATGGCGAGCGCCACCATGCCGCCCGCGGTCTCGGCATCTTCGGGCGTGGCGCCGGGCAGCTTGCCGCGGCGGATCTCGTCGGCCACCAGCCGCTTGAGGCTGAGGTCGGTCGCGCGGTCGGCGAGCGCGGTGAGCGCGCCGGTCACCGTCTCCAGAGGCCAGACGCCGCCGAGATCGGCGAGCGCGGTCAAGAGCGCCACGCGGCGCTTGGCGATGCGCAGCCCGGCGCCGAGATCGGCCAGGGGCAGGTCGCCCAGCGGGGTCAGCACGTCGGAGAGCGCGGTTTCCGGGGCGAGCGACAGGGCCGGGCGCAGCCAGCCCGCCTCGCGCAGCATGAGCCCGCGCAGGAAGGGGCTGCAGCCGGCGGTGGCGGAGAGAAGCCCGGCAAGCTCCGGTCCCAGATCGGAAAACTGCGCGGCGATCTCGGCGGCGGGGGCCGGATCGTGCGGGAGCGGCGAGCGGGTCAGGCGGCTGGCGAAGGGCGCGGTCATCGCCGCACCATGGCGGGGGCCGGCGCCGCGGTCAATGCGCGGCGGGGGGTGCGGCGGCCTGTCCCGGCGAAGGCCCCCGCCCTCCGGATCGGAAAAATGTAAAGATCTTAAACATGACCTCTTGCGAGCGGCCCGGCCCTCCCCATATTGCGTAATGTGAAAGAGCTTCACATCCAACCAACACGGGAGACCGCTGCTATGATACCTGCCTCTGCCTCCGTCCGCACCGGCGGCATCACCTCCTGGCCCGCCCGCGCCGAAGCCTGGCTCGACGACCGCGGCAAGCCCGCCTGGATCGCCGCCATGGTGCTGGGGTTCATCTTCGTCTGGCCGGTCGGCCTGGCCATCCTCGCCTACATGATCTGGAGCAAACGCATGTTCAGCCGTTCCTGCAAGATGAAACGCTCGATGGGCCGCTCCGCCGCCTGGAACTCCAGCGGCAACTCGGCCTTCGACGCCTACAAGTCGGAAACGCTGCGCCGTCTGGAAGAAGAGCAGATGGCCTTCGAGAGCTTCCTGCAGCGCCTGCGCGAAGCCAAGGACAAGTCGGAGTTCGACGCCTTCATGGAAGACCGCGCCCGCAACAAGCCGGCCGCGCCGGAAAGCCAGCGCGAAGACGCCTGACGCCACATGCCTCCGGCGGGTCGAAAGCCCGCCGGAGGGCCCCAAGCCTTGCAGGCGCACCCTTGGGTCGCCATTTCTTCGGGGCGGCCACCGGGTCGCCCCCCTTGCACGGAGCCCCAGATGACCCAGTTTCCGCCGAACGGCTCGCCGAATTCATGGACCACCGACCGTGTCGATCCGCTGCCCGATCCCGTGACCCATGCCGAGTTCTACGACGGCGTGCCGTTCCGGCGCGGGCTGGCATGGATCTTCGACATGGTGCTGATCGCACTGATCACGGCGATCATCGTGCCCTTCACCGCCTTCACGGCGCTGTTCTTCCTGCCGTTCCTGTTTCTCTGCGTCGGCTTCTGCTACCGCACCGTCAGCCTGACCCGCTCTTCCGCGACGCCGGGCATGCGGCTGATGGCGGTCGAGCTGCGCAACCGCGACGGTCGCCCGCTGGAGTTCGGCGAGGCCTTCCTGCACACGCTGGGCTACACGATCTCGATCGGCATGGTGGTGCCCCAGGTGATCTCGGTCGCGCTGATGATGGTGACGGCGCGCGGCCAAGGCCTGACCGATTACGTGCTGGGCACCGTCGCGCTGAACCGGGCCTCGCGCTACTGATATCGGCGGCGGTCCCCGCGACCGCCGCTTCCTCCAAATCTGTGACTTGGCGCGGCGCCGCGGGCTTGCTAACGTGGCCGCCAGTTCAGGCAAGAGCGGGTCATGCGCCACACCCTTCCCATCGCGCCACAGTTCTACGTGACGGCCCCGCAGTCCTGCCCGTATCTCGACGGGCGGCTGGAGCGGAAGCTGTTCACCGCGCTGCAGGGCGACCAGGCGCAGAAGCTGAACGACACCCTGTCGAAGCAGGGCTTTCGCCGCTCGCAGAACGTGCTCTACCGCCCCTCCTGCGCCGAATGCTCGGCCTGTCTCTCGGCGCGGATCCGCGTGGCGGATTTCGAGCCGACGCGGACCCAGCGCCGGGTGATGCGGCGCAACGCGGACCTCAGGCGCAACGCCACCAGCCCCTGGGCGACCGAGGACCAATACGCGCTGTTCCGGCGCTATCTCGACGACCGGCATGCCGATGGCGGCATGGCCGACATGGATGTCTTCGAATTCGCCGCGATGATCGAGGAGACGCCGATCCGCAGCCGGGTCATCGAATACAGCCGCCCCGGCGAGACCGAGCGGCAGCGACCGCTGACCGCCGTCTGCCTGACCGACATCTTCGATGACGGGCTGAGCATGGTCTATTCCTTCTACGACCCCGATCTGGCGGTGCGCAGCCTCGGCTCCTATGTGATCCTCGACCATATCGAGATCGCGCGCGAGGCGGGGCTGCCCTACGTCTACCTCGGCTACTGGGTGCCGGGCAGCCGCAAGATGGGCTACAAGGCCGGTTATTCCGCGCTGGAGATCTACAAGGGCGGGCGCTGGCAGGACATCGGCGCGCCCTCCGACCACCGGGCGGAGCTGCATCCCTTGAGCGTCGATCCGATCGCCGAACAGGTCGCCCGGATCAACCTGCCCGAGGCGCGGCCCGCCGATCCGAAGCTGCTGCGCGACTGACGGGCCACGCCCGGCCGGAAGATGTGACGACATGTCGCGTATTCTCGCCCTGCGCCCTTGCAATCGCCGATCCGAAACCCACCTCGCTGCGAAGCAACGGGAGCACGGCGTGGTTTATTTTCTCTTTATCCTCGGCCTTATGGGCCTCTTCTTCGGCGGCGAGTTTCTGGTCCGCGGGGCCAGCAGCGTGGCGCGGGCCTATCGGATCAGCCCGATGGTGATCGGCCTGACCATCGTCGGCTTCGGCACCTCCTCGCCCGAGCTCCTGGTCTCGCTGAACGCGGCCTTCCAGGGCGCGCCGGCCATCGCCATCGGCAACGTGCTCGGATCGAACCTCGCCAACATCGTGCTGATCCTCGGCCTGACCGCGCTGGTCTCGCCGGTGGTGATGTCGCTGCGGCAGAGCTGGCGCGACTTCGCGGTGATGCTGGGGGCGACGGCGCTGCTCTGGGTGATGCTGCTGAACGGCAGCCTGAGCCGGCTCGAGGGCGCGATCCTCTTCGCCGGGCTGATCGGCTTTCTGGCGATGTCCTTCCTTTCCGGCCGGGTCGAGCCCGAGGCGGATGCGGCGCCGGTGGCGCCGGTGTGGAAATCGGCGCTGATGACGCTGGGCGGGCTGGTGGTGCTGATGGTGGGCGCGCGGCTGCTGGTCGACAGCTCGACCCAGATCGCGCGGACCTTCGGCATCTCCGAGGCAGTGATCGGCCTGACCGTGGTCGCCGTCGGCACCTCCCTGCCGGAGCTTGCCACCTCGCTGATCGCGGCCTGGCGCAAGCATTCCGAGATCGCGGTGGGCAACATCATCGGCTCCAACATCTTCAACCTGCTGGGCATCCTGGGCCTGACGGTGCTGGTCGTGCCGATCACTGAGGTCGAGGCGCGCTTCGTCGCGGTCGACATGCCCTGGGTGATGGGCGTCTCGGTGCTGCTGGTGGCGCTGGCCGCGGCGCTGTCGGGCGTGCCCCGCTGGGCCGGGGCGGTGCTGCTGCTGATCTATGGCGGCTATCTGTCGCTCATGGCCTGAGCAGGTGGGTTGAGGCGGGGGAAGAGGCGGGCTGGGGCCCGCCTCTTTCGTCTCACACCAGACCTTCGGCCTGCATCGCCTGCTGCACCGCCGGGCGCGACCGGACGCGGTCGGCGAAGGCGCGGATCTTCGGGAAATCCGTCAGATCGACGCCGATCATGCCGGACCAGTTCACCACCACGAAGGCATAGGCGTCGGCCACGGTGAAGGCGCTCCCGGTCAGGAAGTCGCGGCCATCGGCCAGAAGGCCCTCGATCCAGCCGAGCTTCTTCGCCACCACGCCGCGCGCGGCGTTGCGGCGCTCGTCGTCGAAGGCCGGGTTGAACAGCGGCGAATAGGCCGTGTGCAGTTCGGAAGCGACGAAGTTCAGCGCCTCCTGCATCCGCGCCCGGGCCATGGTGCCGGCGGGCGGCGACAACGTGGTGTCGCCGGCCTTGTCGGCCACGAATTGCAGGATCGCCGGACCTTCGGTCAGGATGCCCTCGGCGGTCTCCAGCGCCGGGACCGAACCCTTGGGGTTCACCGTCAGGTAGTCGGTTCCGGTCTCGGTCTGCTTGGTGCCGAGATCCACCTTCTCGATCTCGAAGGTGCTGCCGGTCTGGTGCAGGACGATATGCGACGCCATCGAGCAGACGCCGGGGGAGTAATAGAGTTTCATGGACATTCCTTGGATCAAGGGGGGGGCGCGAATACAGGCGCCGCGCGGGCAACTTTCCCTCAGACCGGGCCTTGCGTCCAGCGCCGAGCCGAGTCGCTGGCCCTGCATCCGCTCACACCGGCTGTTCGTTTTCGTGAAGTTGCCACGATCAGCCGATGCACGAAAGAAATGTGCGACAAAGTGAGCCGCTGCGACACTTTCTGCATGATTTCGCCATTGACGCCCCCTGAGGCGCATCCTAGTGTCGCCCCCGACCGCAACGGAAAGGGCCAGTGATGGCTGATGTCGTAATTCTTGTAGGACAGACGCGCATGGGCCGGTAACGGTTGACCATCAGGTTCCCATGCGCCCCCGATTGAAACCCGGGGGCTTTTTGTTGCGCGACAGGCTGCCGGCGGGGCGGCAACGGATGGAGAGAACGATGAACGATGTGATGAGCGGCGCGCGGATGGTGGTTCAGGCCCTGAAGGATCAGGGCGTGGACACCGTATTCGGCTATCCGGGCGGCGCCGTGCTGCCGATCTATGACGAGATCTTCCAGCAGAACGACATCCGCCACATCCTCGTGCGGCACGAACAGGGCGCGGTGCACATGGCCGAGGGCTATGCCCGCTCCACCGGCAAGCCGGGCGTGGTGATCGTGACCTCCGGTCCGGGGGCGACCAACGCGGTCACCGGCCTCGTCGATGCGCTGATGGATTCGATCCCGCTGGTCGTGCTCTCGGGTCAGGTGCCGACCTTCATGATCGGCACCGACGGCTTCCAGGAGGCCGATACCGTCGGCATCACCCGGCCCTGCACCAAGCACAACTGGCTGGTGAAGGACACGGCAAAGCTGTCGGAGGTGATCCATCAGGCCTTCCACGTCGCCATGAGCGGCCGGCCCGGGCCGGTGCTGGTCGACATCCCGAAGGACGTGCAATTCGCCACCGCGACCTACACCGGGCCGCAGAAGGCGCGGGTCTCGCATTACCAGCCGAAGGTGAAGGGCGACATCGAGCAGATCACCAAGCTGGTCGAGATGATCGAGACCGCCGAGCGCCCGGTGTTCTACACCGGCGGCGGGGTGATCAACTCGGGCCCCGCGGCGAGCCAGCTGCTGCGCGAGCTGGTGGATGCCACGGGATTCCCGATCACCTCGACGCTGATGGGTCTGGGTGCCTACCCCGCTTCGGGCAAGGGCTGGCTCGGGATGCTCGGGATGCACGGGCTCTACGAGGCCAATCTGGCGATGCATGGCTGCGACCTGATGATCAACGTCGGCGCGCGCTTCGACGACCGGATCACCGGGCGGGTGAAGGATTTCTCGCCCGGCTCGAAGAAGGTGCATATCGACATCGACGCCTCCTCGCTGAACAAGGTGATCCGGGTCGATGTGCCGATCCTCGGCGACGTGGGTCACGTGCTGGAGGATGCGCTGCGGCTGTGGAAGGCGCGCGGGCGCAAGGTGAACAAGGAGGCGCTGGCCGTCTGGTGGAAGCAGATCGCGGAGTGGAAGGCGGTCGGCTGCCTCGACTTCAAGAACTCCACCAAGCTGATCAAGCCGCAACATGCGCTGCAGCGGCTGGAAGCGCTGACCAAGGGGATGGACCGCTACATCAGCACCGAGGTCGGCCAGCACCAGATGTGGGCGGCGCAATACCTCGGCTTCGAGGGGCCGAACCGCTGGATGACCTCGGGCGGGCTCGGAACCATGGGCTACGGCCTGCCCGCCTCGATCGGGGTGCAGGTGGCGCATCCGGAGGCGCTGGTGATCAACGTGGCGGGCGACGCCTCCTTCCTGATGAACATGCAGGAGATGGGCACCGCCATCCAGTTCCGCCTGCCAGTGAAGCAGTTCATCCTGAACAACGAGCGGCTGGGCATGGTGCGGCAGTGGCAGGAGCTCTTGCATGGCGAGCGCTATTCGCAGAGCTGGTCGGAGAGCCTGCCCGATTTCGTGAAGCTGGCCGAGGCTTTCGGCGCCAAGGGCCTGCGCTGCGACGACCCCGCCGATCTCGACGACGCGATCATGGAGATGATCCGCTACGACGGGCCGGTGATCTTCGACTGTCTGGTCGAGAAGCACGAGAACTGCTTCCCGATGATCCCCTCGGGGCGGCCGCATAACGAGATGCTGCTGGGCGATGCGGATACGCAGGGGGCGATCGGGGCAAAAGGGGCCGTGCTGGTCTGAAGTGCCGAAGGCCGGGGGGCTGTCTGCCCCCCGGACCCCCCGAGGATATTTAGAGACAGAAAATGAAGGAGAGGGCCGATGTCGCCGCTCAACATCAAGCAGGGTTCGACCAGCCATTCGGCCTATGACCTGCGCGATCCCCATGCCGAGGTGATCGAGACCCATACGCTGGCGGTGCTGGTGGACAACGAGAGCGGGGTTCTGGCCCGGGTCATCGGGCTGTTCTCGGGCCGGGGCTACAACATCGAGAGCCTGACGGTGGCCGAGGTGGATCATGCCGGCCACCTGAGCCGGATCACCGTGGTCACCACCGGCACGCCGCAGGTGATCGAGCAGATCAAGGCGCAGCTCGGCCGGATGGTGCCGGTGCATGAGGTGCATGACCTGACGGTGGACGGGCCGGCGGTGCAGCGCGAGCTGGCGCTGTTCAAGGTGGCGGGCAAGGGCGAGGCGCGGATCGAGGCGCTGCGGCTGGCCGAGATCTTCCGCGCCAATGTGGTGGATTCGACGCTGGAGAGCTTCGTCTTCGAGATCACCGGAACGCCGGAGAAGATCGACGCGCTGGCCGACCTGATGCGCCCCCTGGGCCTACGCGAGATGGCGCGGACCGGGGTGGCGGCGCTGGCCCGCGGGCTGTGAGCCTCAGCGCCCGGTGAAAGTCGCCGGGCGTTTTTCGAGAAAGGCCGCGACGCCTTCGCGGAAGTCGTCGGACGCGCCGCATTGGCCCTGCAGCCGGGCCTCGAGCGCGAGCTGGGCGTCGAGATCGTTCGACTGGCTCGCCCGCAGCGCCTGTTTCACCGCGCGATAGGCGGCGGTCGGGCCCTTGGCCAGATGCGCGGCGCGGGCCTGCCAGTGGGCGGCGAAATCGGCGTCGGGCACCGCTTCCCAGATCATGCCCCAGTCGGCGGCCTGCCGCGCCGGGATCTTTTCGGCGAAGAGCGCCGCGCCCATCGCCCGCGCGGCGCCTATCTGGCGCGGCAGCCAGTAGGTGCCGCCCGCGTCGGGGATCAGGCCGATGCGGGTGAAGGCCTGGATGAAGCTGGCGCTCTCGGCGGCGATCACCACGTCGCAGGCGAGCGCGAGATTGGCCCCTGCCCCCGCCGCAGCACCGTTCACCGCGGCGATGGTCGGCAGCGGGCAGTCGGAGAGCGCGCGCAGGAGCGGCTCGTATTCGTCGCGCAGCACGCGCTCGAAATCCGGGACGCCGAGGGCCGCGGCATCGGCCAGATCCTGCCCCGAGCAGAAGGCGCGCCCGGCCCCGGTGAGCACAAGGACGCGGGCGGTTTCCGGGAGGCGGGTGATCGCCTGCAGCAGCTCCGCGCGCAGGCGGGAGGAGAGCGCGTTCATCACCTCGGGCCGGTTGAGGGTGAGCGTGACGATGCCGTCGGTCTCGGTCTGAAGAATGGTCTGATACATGCGTCCCCCTGTTTGCCCGCCAGCATAGCCGCCGGACGTCCTCGGGGAAGCGCGACGGTGCGTCAGTCGTTCAGGATCTCGTTCAGCCGGGCCTGTTCCTCGGGGGTGAGCTTCGCCGTGCCGGCATCCGAGGCCGAGCGGCGGCGGCGCAGGTAGACGGCGGCGAGGCCAAGCCCGCCCAGAAGCATCGCCGGGCCGGCGATCCAGAGGATCAGGTTGGCGCCGCCGCTGGTCGGGTTCAGGAGCACGTATTCGCCGTAGCGCGCGACGATGAAATCCAGCGCCTCCTGATCGGTGTCTCCGGCCACCAGACGTTCGCGCACCAGAAGCCGCAGGTCGCGGGCGAGCTCGGCGTTGCTGTCGTCGATGTTCTCGTTGCGGCAGACGAGGCAGCGCAGGCCCTGCGACAGGTCGCGGGCGCGGGCTTCCAGCGCCGGGTCGGAGAGGATCTCGTCGGGCTGGACGGCAAAGACCGGCGTCCCGAAGATCGGGGTGGCGAGGCAGAGGGCGAGGAGGAGGGCGCGCAGTCTCATTCCGCGGGCACCGCGCTGACCTTGTGCCGGGCCCCGGCGGCGACGCGGTAGCGCCGGTCGCTGAGGCTGAGCGCGCCGCCGAGCGCCATCAGGATCGCCCCGCCCCAGATCCAGTTGGCGAAGGGCTTGATATAGCTGCGCACCGCCCAGCCGCCGTTCGCCTGCGGGTCGCCGATCACCAGATAGAGGTCGCGGGTGATGCCGTAGTCGATCCCGGCTTCGGTGGTGGGCATGGCGGCGACCGGGTAGATCCGCTTCTCGGGGTGCAGCGTGGCGATCAGCCGGTCGCCGTCGCGGACCTCCATCGCGGCCATGGTGGTCATGTAGTTCGGACCCTGCATCTCGCGCACATCGGCGAGGGTCACGCTGTACTTGCCCAGCGGGAAGCTCTCGCTCTCCTGCACCACGCGGATATCCTCGACCTGCCAGGCGTTGATCGCGGCCACGGCGAAGACCGTGACGCCGAGCCCGGCATGCGAGACCGCCTTGCCCCAGTCGGCCCGCGGCAGCCGGCCGATGCGGCCGATGCGGGCGCCGATGCCGCCGCGCCCGGTGCGCAGCCAGAGCTCGGAGAACGCGCCGAACACCACCCAGGCGCCGAGCGCCGCCCCCACCGGGCCGAGCGCCGAGCGCCCGGTCTGCAGCGCGAAGATCAGCGCGCCGAGCGCGACCGAGAGCGCCAGCGCGCCCCAGAGCGAGGCCATGCCCTTGCCGAGCTGCGCCCGCTTCCAGGGCAGCACCGCGCCCAGCGGCATGGCCATGGCGATCACCACCATGAAGGGGGTGAAGGCCGCGTTGAAGAACGGCGCCCCGACCGAGAGCTTGCGGCCCCAGACGAGCTCGGCCACCAGCGGCCAGATCGTGCCGATGAAGACGACGAAACAGGCCACGGCCAGCAGCAGGTTGTTCAGCACCAGCGCGGATTCGCGGCTGACCATCGAGAAGACGCCCTTGGCCTCCATCGCGCTGGCGCGGGCGGCGAAGAGGGTCAGCGCACCGCCCATGAAGATGCCGAGGATCAGGAGGATGAAGACGCCGCGCTCGGGGTCATTGGCGAAGGCATGCACCGAGGTGATGACGCCGGAGCGGACGATGAAGGTGCCGATCAGCGAGAAGCCGAAGGCGAGGATGGCGAGCAGGATGGTCCAGCTCTTCAGCGCCTCGCGCTTTTCCACCACGATGGCCGAGTGCAGCAGCGCCGCCGAGATCAGCCAGGGCATGAAGGAGGCGTTCTCCACCGGGTCCCAGAACCAGAAGCCGCCCCAGCCGAGTTCGTAATAGGCCCACCAGCTTCCCAGCGCGATGCCGATGGTCAGGAAGATCCAGGCGGCCAGCGTCCAGGGCCGCACCCAGCGGCCCCAGGCGGCGTCGACCCGGCCCTCGATCAGCGCGGCCACGGCGAAGGAGAAGGCCATCGAGAGGCCGACATAGCCGAGGTAGAGGAAGGGCGGGTGGAAGGCGAGGCCCGGGTCCTGCAGCAGCGGGTTCAGGTCTTCGCCGTCGAAAGGCGGCTCGGCCAGACGCAGGAAGGGGTTGGAGGTGAAGAGCAGGAAGGCGAGGAAGGCCACGCCGATCATCCCCTGCACCGCCAGCACCCGCGCCCTGAGCGTCGGCGGCAGGTTCTGCCCGAAGGCCGCGGCACAGGCGCCGAACAGGGCGAGGATCAGCACCCAGAGGAGCAGCGAGCCCTCGTGGTTGCCCCAGACGCCGCTGATCTTGTAGATCAAGGGCTTCAGCGTATGCGAATTCAGCACCACAAGCCGCACCGAGAAGTCGGAGGTGACGAAGGCATAGGTCAGCGCCGCGAAGGAAAAGCCGATCAGCAGGAGCTGGGTCAGCGCCGCGGGTTCGGCCACCGCCATCCAGCCCTGCCAGCGCTTGTGCGCTCCGACCAGCGGGACCGTCGACTGCACCAGCGCCACGGCCAGCGCCAGGATCAGCGCAAAATGTCCAAGCTCGACGATCATCGGCAGTCCTCCGGTTTGGCGCGACCTTACCGCCGAAGCGGCGCGGGTGAAATGGGGCTTTCCGCCCATCCCGCGATTTTGAGAATGCGATGCCGGGTGCGGACGTCGCCGATCCGTGCTGTAAGGGTCCGGCTGCAACAGGAGTGACCGATGAAGAAGACCTGCATCCTGATCGGCGCGCCGATCGATTCCGGCCAGCGCCGTCCCGGCTGCCTGATGGGGCCCGCCGCCTACCGCGTCGCCGGCCTGCCGCAGGTGCTGGCCGATCTCGGCCATGCCGTGCAGGACCGGGGCGACCTGACGCATGGCGCGCTGGAGGAGGTTCGCCCGGCCAATCCGGCGGTGCATTCGCTGCCGCAGACGCTGGGCTGGACCCGGGCGCTGCACGCGGCGACCAAGGCGGCGCTCGACGAGGGCTTCCCGATCATCCTCGGCGGCGACCATTCGCTGGCGCTCGGCTCGGTCTCCGGGGCCGCGGCCCATGCCGAGGCGCAGGGGCGGCCGCTGTTCCTGCTCTGGCTCGACGCGCATTCCGATTTCCACACGCCGCTCTCCACCACCTCGGGCAACCTGCACGGCACGCCCGTGGCCTATATCGCCGGGCGCGAGGGCTTCGACGATTTCCCACCCTTCCCGGCGCCGTTGCCCGCCGAGCAGATCTGCCTCTTCGGCATCCGTTCGGTCGATCCCGAGGAACATGCGGCGCTGCTGCTGCATGACATCGCGATCAACGACATGCGGGTGCTGGACGAGTTCGGCATCTGCGCGCCGCTGCGCGGCTTCCTCGACAAGGTGCGGGCGGCGAACGGCATGCTGCATGTCTCGCTCGACGTCGATTTCATCGACCCGGCGCACGCCCCCGCCGTCGGCACCACCGTCCCGGGCGGGACGACGGTGCGCGAGGCGCATCTGGTGATGGAGCTCCTGCACGAGAGCGGGCTGATGACCTCGCTCGATCTGGTGGAGCTGAACCCGTTCCTCGACGAGCGCGGTCGCACGGCGCGGCTGATGGTCGATCTGGTGGCCTCGGCCATGGGGCGGAAGGTCTTCGACCGCCCGACGAGAAGCTTCGGCTGATCGGGTCCCGAGCTTCCGGCGGCTCAGTGCAGCCGGAACTCGCCCACCACGTTGCGCCATTCGCCCGGCGCGATCAGCTTCCTGTGGGTGAAGCGCACCGAATGCAGCGGGCCTTCCAGCTTTTCCTGCCAGAACTCGATGAAGCGGAACAGCGCGGGATAGTCGGGGGCCACGTCATACTCCTGCCAGAGATAGGTGTTGAGCACGTTGCGGTAGTCCGGCATCCGGTAGATGAACTCCGCCGTGGTCAGCCCGTACCCCTTCAGCATCAGCTCCGTCTCGCGCATCTCAGGCTCCTGTCGGTTTCTCGCAGGGGAAATGATGCGCCACTCCCGCGGAATTTCAACAGAAACAGCATGTTGGCACTCGCCGAGCGCGGCTGCCGACCAGCCCCGCCCCCGCCCCGGCCAGCCCGGCATTGCACCCCATATCCGCGATGGTCTATAGTCCCGCCAACCAGATATTGAGCCGTTGCAGAAAGAGCGCCCGACGTGACAGATCGTCCTGAAGACACTGACAACGATGAAGAAATGGGCAAAGCGCCCGCCCTCGGCCCGCAGGTCTCCATCGCGGAAGAGATGAAGACGGCCTACCTCGACTATGCGATGAGCGTCATCGTCAGCCGTGCGATCCCCGATCTGCGCGACGGGCTGAAGCCGGTGCACCGGCGCGTGCTCTTCGCGATGCACGAGACCAACAACACCCATGACAAGCCCTACCGCAAGTCGGCCCGTCCGGTCGGCGACACCATGGGGAAATACCACCCCCACGGCGACGCCTCGATCTACGACGCGCTGGTGCGGATGGCGCAGCCCTTCTCGATGAGCCTCAAGCTCTTGGACGG
This sequence comes from Cereibacter changlensis JA139, assembly GCF_003034985.1. Taxonomy (GTDB): domain Bacteria; phylum Pseudomonadota; class Alphaproteobacteria; order Rhodobacterales; family Rhodobacteraceae; genus Cereibacter; species Cereibacter changlensis. The sequence continues at coordinate 4,352 of NZ_PZKG01000085.1, read as the reverse complement.
TCAGGGCAACTTCGGCTCGATGGACGGCGACAACGCGGCGGCCATGCGCTACACCGAAGTGCGGATGGACAAGCCCGCGGCCTTCCTGCTGGCCGATATCGACAAGGAAACCGTCGATTTCCAGGACAACTATGACGGCAAGGACCGCGAGCCGACCGTCCTGCCGGCGCGCTTCCCGAACATGCTGGTCAATGGCGCGGGCGGCATCGCCGTCGGCATGGCGACCAACATCCCGCCGCACAATCTGGGTGAGGTGATCGACGGCACGCTGGCGATGATCGAGGATCCCGACATCTCGATGGAAGCGCTGATGGAGATCATCCCGGCGCCGGACTTCCCGACCGGGGCCACCATCCTCGGCCGCTCCGGCGCGCGGAAGGCCTATCTCGAGGGGCGCGGCTCGGTCATCATCCGCGCCAAGACCCGGATCGAGGAGATCCGCAAGGACCGCTACGCGATCATCATCGACGAGGTGCCCTATCAGGTCAACAAGGCCCGGATGATCGAGATCATCGCCGAACAGGTGCGCGAGAAGAAGATCGAGGGCATCGCCCATGTGCAGGACGAATCCGACCGCGTCGGTGTCCGCGTGGTGATCGAGCTGCGCCGCGACGCGACGCCGGATGTGGTGCTGAACCAGCTCTACCGCTTCACGCCGATGCAGACGAGCTTCGGCTGCAACATGCTGGCCCTGAACGGCGGCCGGCCCGAGCAGCTGACGCTGCGCGATTTCCTGAGCTACTTCATCACCTTCCGCGAGGAGGTCGTGGCCCGGCGCACCGCCTACGAGCTGCGCAAGGCCCGCGAGCGCAGCCATATCCTCTGCGGTCTGGCAGTTGCCGTTTCCAACGTCGACGAGGTGGTGGCGACCATCCGTTCCTCCGCCGATCCGGCCGAGGCGCGCGAGAAGCTGATGACCCGGCGCTGGCCGGCCAAGGACATCGCGCCCTACATCATGCTGATCGACGATCCGAGCCACAAGCTGAACGAGGACGGCACCTACAACCTGTCCGAAGTGCAGGCCCGCGCCATTCTGGAGCTGCGGCTGCAGCGCCTGACCGCGATGGGCGTCAAGGAAGTGACGGACGAGCTGCAGGAGCTCGCCGCCAAGATCCGCGACTATCTCGATATCCTCGGCAGCCGCGAGCGGATCATGGCGATCATCTCGGACGAGCTGCGCGAGGTGAAGCAGCTCTTCGCCATCCCGCGCCGCACCGAGATCGTCGACTGGGCCGGCGACATGGACGACGAGGACCTGATCGAGCGCGAGGACATGGTGGTGACCATCACCTCCGGCGGCTGGATCAAGCGCACGCCGCTGGCCGAGTTCCGCAGCCAGAGGCGCGGCGGCAAGGGTCTGGCCTCGATGGCGACCAAGGAAGACGACGTGGTGACCACGCTCTTCGTCGCCAACACCCATACGCAGCTTCTGTTCTTCACCACCGACGGCATGGTCTATTCGCTGAAGTGCTGGCGCCTGCCGCTGGCCGGGCGCACGGCCAAGGGCAAGGCGATCGTCAACATCCTGCCGATCTCCACCGGCATCTCGATCGCCGCGCTGATGCCGGTGGACGAGCCCGAGGCGGAATGGGATGCGCTGCAGATCGTCTTCGCCACCTCGGACGGCGACGTGCGGCGCAACCGGCTGAGCGACTTCACCAACGTCAAGCGCAACGGCAAGATCGCGATGAAGCTGCCCGAGGGCGTCAGCCTGGTGAACGCGCGGATCTGCGACGAGCAGGATGACGTGATGCTGGTGACCGCGGGCGGGCGGGCGATCCGCTTCCCGACCACCGATCTGCGCGTCTTCTCCAGCCGCGATTCCACCGGGGTGCGCGGCGTGCGTCTGGCCGAGGGCGACCGCGTGGTGTCGATGTCGGTCATCCGCCACTTCGAGGCCGAACCGGCGGAACGCGCGGCCTATCTCAAGCAGCGCCGGCTGATGGCGGGCGTCACCGACGATGTTGCCGAGGCCGAGACCGACGAGGAGGACGACAGCGTCGAGGCGGGTCAGCTCTCGCCGACGCGCTATGCCGAGATGTCGGCGACCGAAGACCTGATCCTGACGATCACGGCGCGCGGTCAGGGCAAGATCTCGTCGAGCCATGACTATCCGGTGCGCGGGCGTGGCGGTCAGGGCGTGACCGCCTTCGAGAAGACCATGCGCGGCGGGCGGCTGGTGGCCTCCTTCCCGGTGGAGATGGGCGACCAGATCATGCTCGCCACCTCCACGGGCCAGTCGATCCGGGTGCCGGTGGACGGAATCTCGTTCCGCTCGCGCTCGGCGGGCGGGGTGAAGGTGTTCGACACCGGCTCCGGCGAGGAAGTCGTCTCGGTCGCGCGCATCGCCGATCAGGGCGACGAGGAAGCGTGAGCCCGCTCGCCGCGGCGCTGGAGGATCTGGCGGCGCGGCGGGAGACCCTGAGCTATGGCGCGCTGGCCCGGCAGCTGGCGATCCCCGGCCCGGGCAGCATCAATCGGCTGACCGAGGCGCTGGAGGCGATAATGGCCGAGGATGCGGCCGCCGGTCGTCCGCTGCGCGCCGCGCTCTGCGAGGGGCGGCTGGCGGGCGGTCTGCCCGCCCCGGGCTTCTTCGCTACTGCGCGGGCGCTCGGGCTCTATGACGGCGCCGATGCGGGGCCGGAAGCCGAAGCCTTCGTGAGCGCCCAGCGACGCGCCCTTTTCAACCCTTGAACCAGAGGCTACATCGACGCGATGGAACAGGTATTGCACATCGTCGGCGGCGGCATGGCCGGGTCGGAGGCCGCCTGGCAGGCGGCGAACATGGGCGTGCGCGTGGTGATCCACGAGATGCGCCCCAAGGTCGGCACCTTCGCGCATCGCAGCGGCCATTTCGCCGAGATGGTCTGCTCGAACAGCTTCCGCTCGGATGATGACGAGCGCAACGCCGTAGGCCTCCTGCACTGGGAGATGCGCGCGGCGGGCGGGCTGATCATGGCCATGGCCGAGGCGCATCGCCTGCCGGCCGGCGGCGCGCTGGCCGTGGACCGCGATCCCTTCGCCGCTGCGGTGACGGAAAAGCTGTTGGCGCATCCGCTGATTTCAACGTCCTTCGAGGAGGTTACCGAGCTTCCTTCCGAAGGCCACTGGATCATCGCCACCGGCCCGCTGACCTCGGGCACGCTGGCCGAGGCGGTCCGGGCCGAGACCGGGGCCGAGGCGTTGGCCTTCTTCGACGCCATCGCCCCCATCGTCTATGCCGAGAGCGTCGACATGTCGGTGGCCTGGATGCAGTCGCGCTATGACAAGGGCGAGACGGTCGAGGAACAGACCGCCTACATGAACTGCCCGATGGACAAGGCGCAATACGAGGCCTTCATCGACGCGCTGCTGGCCGCCGAGAAGACCGAGTTCCATGAGGGCGAGACCGCGGGCTATTTCGACGGCTGCCTGCCGATCGAGGTGATGGCGGAACGCGGGCGCGAGACGCTGCGCTTCGGGCCGATGAAGCCGGTGGGGCTGACCAACGCGCATCGCCCGGATGTGAAGGCCTATGCCGTGGTGCAGCTGCGTCGCGACAACAAGCTGGGCACGCTGTTCAACATGGTGGGCTTCCAGACCAAGATGAAATACGGCGCGCAAACCGCTGTTTTCAAGATGATCCCGGGGCTCGAGAACGCGAGCTTCGCAAGGCTCGGCGGCATTCACCGCAACACCTTCCTCAACTCGCCGACGCTGCTCGACGACCAGATGCGGCTGAAGTCGAAACCGCATATCCGCTTCGCCGGTCAGGTGACGGGGGTCGAGGGCTATGTGGAGAGCGCCGCGATGGGTCTGCTCGCCGGCCGGATGGCCGCGGCCGAGATCCTCGGGCGCGACCTGCCCCCGCCGCCGCCGGAGACCGCGAGCGGCGCGCTCATCACCCATATCACCGGCGGGGCCGAGGCGAAGACCTTCCAGCCGATGAACGTGAACTTCGGGCTCTTCCCGCCGATCGAGGCGAAGGGCGGCAGGCGCGGCCGCAAGGACCGCTACAAGGCCTATACCGACCGCGCGAAGGCTGCCTTCACCGCATGGCTTTCGTAACCCGCTTCGCCCCGTCGCCGACCGGGCCGCTGCATCTGGGGCATGCATTCTCGGCCCTGACCGCCTGGCAGCGGGCCGAGGCCGAGGGCGGCGTGGCGCTGCTCCGGATCGAGGACATCGACCAGAGCCGCAGCAAGCCGGAGTGGGAGGCGCAGATCTTCGAGGATCTGCACTGGCTGGGGCTCGACTGGCCCGAGCCGGTGATGCGGCAGTCGGAGCGGCTGCCGGTCTATCAGCGCGAGCTGCACTGGCTGTCGGAGATGGGGCTCACCTACCCCTGCCGCTGCACCCGGTCCGACATCCGC
>NZ_PZKG01000084.1 GCF_003034985.1 Cereibacter changlensis JA139 | reverse complement strand
CCGCCGCAGCGCCGGGCGGTCGCGGCTTGGCGCGAAGCCGGCGGCGAGGCCGGCATTGCCCGCGGCGGTCAGCTCTTCGAACAGCAGGAAATCCTGGAAGATCAGCCCGACATGATCACGCCGGAAGCGGCGGCGCGCGGCCTCGCCGAGCTTGCCCAGATCGGTCGCGCCCCAGATCACCTGCCCGGCGGTCGGCGGCAGCAGGCCGGAAAGCGCATGCAGCAGGGTGGACTTGCCCGCCCCCGACGCCCCGCGCACCGCAACCGAGGATCCGGGCGCAATCGTCAGTTCCGGCACCGAAAGCAGCAGGCGCCCGCCGTGGCGGATCTCCAACCCCTCGACCCGCAGGCCGAGGTCGTCAGGCGCGCTGGTAGCTGGCATCGGCGAGCCGCACCTTGCTGTAGAAGCCGAGCTCGGGATCGACCGCGTCGCCCAGTTCCAGCAGGCCGGTCACCGTGATCGGCACGTTGAACGGGATGACCTCGACCACGCGCCGGGCGTAGACGGCGAGGATGTCGTCGGGCCAGGGCATGCCCGGCTCGCAGAAGGGGCAGACCGCCATCGGCTTCTTGGTCAGGACGAAGAACACCGACTCGGCCTTCAGCGGCGGGGCCATGAAGCCGGCCACGCTGATCCGGCTGCCCTGCAGCGACAGGGCCAGATCGGAAAAGCTGAGATCCTTGTTGTAGAGATCGCGCAGCTTGATCGGCGCATCGGCCCGCGCCAGATGCGGCAGCGCGAGAAGGCCGGGAAGCGCAAGCAGGAGATGACGGCGCTGCATCGGGAAGCCTCCGGTCGTCATGGGGAAAGCGGGCCCCGGCGCTCCGGGGCCCGCTCCTGTGGTGGGATCGCTTACTCGGCGGTAACCGCGTGGTTCATGACGTGGAAGATCACGTTCTGCTCGATCACGCCGCTGAACAGATGCGCCCAGGGACCGCGCGCGAAGACGGCCACGTCCTCGCCCGAGTGGGTTTCCGAGCTCATCGGCACCAGCGCCTGCTGCACATAGTCGGGGTCGGTCGCCTCTTCCTCGGTCAGGTCGGGGCGGCTGCCGGCAAAGGACTTGTCAGCCTGCTCCACCAGCACCGAACCCGCGCCGTTCAGATAGCCCGCCACGGTATAGGGCTTGCCATCGGCGGCCAGTTCCGGCTCGTCCAGCCGCTTGATGCCTTCCTCGTTCACCGCCATGCAGAGCCCGGTGATCGAGGTGCCGCGGCCGCAATAGCCGTTGAACGCGATCGCATGCTCATGGTCGGCGGTGACGATGATCAGCGTCTCCTCGGGGTTGGTCATCTCCATCGCCTTCTGGATCGCATCGGCGAAGGCCACGCCGTCGGTCAGCACCCGGAACAGGTTGCCGTCATGGTTGGCATGGTCGACCCGGCCGGCCTCGACGTTCAGATAGAAGCCCTGGTCGTTCGCGGACAGCGCGGTGATCGCCTTCTCGGTCATCTCGGCCAGCGAGGGCTCGCCGGTGCGGTCGTGCTCGTATTTCATGTGGCTGGCCTCGAAGAGGCCCAGCACCGGCGCATTTCCGGCAGCGGTCAGCGCCTGGAAGCCGTTCTCGTCCCAGGCGTATTGCGCGCCGGCTTCTTCCAGCTCCTCGACCAGGTTGCGGCCGTCGGTGCGCTTGCCCGTCTTGCCCTCGTCATCGGTGACGCTCTCGGGCAGGAAATGCGCCCGGCCCCCGCCCATGGCGATATCGATCACGCCGGCCTTCATCTGGTCCACCAGCTGGGCGGCGATGTCCTTCTGGTCGCAGCCTTCCGGCAGCGCGCTGTTGTCTTCCCAGTCGCGGTTGACGGTGCGGGCATAGACGGCGGCGGGGGTCGCATGGGTGATCCGCGCGGTGGAGATCACGCCGACCGACTTGCCCATCTCGCTGACGATTTCGGCGAAGGGCTTCAGCTCGTGGCCCGTGCGGCCCGCGCAGTCACCGACGGCCACGGTGTCGTCGACGTTGATCAGGTCGTTCTTGGTCTTCATGCCGGTGTTCATCGCCGTCGCGGTCGGGGCGGAATCCGGGGTCTGGCCGTTGGCGGAATAGGTCTTCACCAGCGCCATGTTCGGGAAGGTCTCCTGGGGCAGCACGAAATCGTCGCCGAGGCCGCCCTTCTGCTGACCTGCGAAGAGCCGGATCGCATAGTTGGTGCCGACCCCGTTGCCGTCGGCGGTGAACAGGATGACGTTCTTCGCCTTGCCGGTGATCGGCTGCAAGGCGAGGCGCTCGGCGATGCTGGCCTCGCCGGCGGCGAACCAGTCGAATCCGGGCTCTCCGGTCTGTTGGGCGGCGACGGGAAGCGTCAGCAGCGTAAGCGCGACGCCGGAAAGAAGCATGGTCCGCATGAGAAACTCCGCGTTTGAGGAAGGCTGCGGTAGTCCTAGCCCGGCTCCAAGACAGAAAGATCACGCCTCCGTGACAAACTGACGACGCATCGGGCGACGAATTGTCGCCCGGACTCCGGCCGCCCGCCATCCCCGCCGCCCTGCGACTCGGCGATCCACGCCCCCTGCCCCCGGCAAACGGCAGGCGGTCTTCACGCCGTCTCGGCCTCCTCGGCCGGAGCGGCAGCGGGCCTGTCCTGCCGCCACCAGGGCCGCAGGCCCGACAGCTCGTTCCAGACGCCGCCGGCCCGGCCAAGGATGGCCTCCTCCTCCTCGCCGCCGGTCACGGGCTGACCCAGACGGGCGGCATTGGCCATGTCGTTCAGCGTCCCGAGGTCCTCCTGCAGGGCGCGGATGCGGTCCTCGGCCTCCGCCCTGCCCTCCTTGGGCCAGAGCGGCGAGAAATCATCCGCCAGATAGCGGAACGCCTTCATGTCCTTCCGAAATCCGTGCCGTTCCGTCGCCGACATCGCCGCGAGATCGGCCCCGTGACCGGCGAGATCCGCCCAGATCCCGTCCATCGCCTCGCCGGCCAGCTGCTCGACCGCCCGCCCGCGCAGCAGCCTGCCGTCGCGGCTCTTGCGCAACATCGCCTTGTCGCGAACGGCTTTCTCCAGCCGCGCGGCAAAGCCCGCGGCGTCCTTGCGCTTCAGATCCTGCCAGGTCTTCTCGCGCAGCCAGGCCGTCGCGGCGACGAGCTTCTTGCTGCGCTCCTCGTCGGGCAAGGCGGCCAGATAGACATCCGCATCCCGCACCTCTCCCAGCGCGCGGAACAGGGCCTTCGCCTCGGACCGCCAGGCCTTGAGCTGGGATTTCCTCAGCAGCGGGCGGAAGGCGTCCAGCGCCGTGGTCAGCCGCCGCAGCGCCACCCGCGACTTGTGGACCGCGTCTTCCGAATTGCTCTCCTGATAGCGCAGCTGCTGCTTTCGCAGATGGGCGCAACGCTTGAGCATGATGTGATCGAAGGCGGGCTCGCTTGCCAGTCCGGGCCGGAGCTTCGCCGAAGTCCTGGGTTGCTTCTTCATGATCCTCTCTTGCGGCTGAAACGGTCGAACCCCTGCAGGCCAGCCGATGTTCCGCCGGCCCGCGCCCGCGATTGTAGACTGGACGGCCCGCCGCCGCAGCCCCACCTATCGAGGGTCGTGATGCAACGCCCGGCGGGAGGTGAAATGCGCTCCTCTCGGGCGCCCGTCATGCGACGGTGACAAAGCTGTGGTTGAGGAGAAGCAAAGAGGAGCCGCGCATGCAGAATTCCGCACCGTCCGACTGGTTGGAAGCCGAACTCGCCGACATCATCGACGAGGATTATGAACTCGAGCTCGAGGACGCCACGCTGTCGCGCGAGATCGCCCGGATCTACCGCGACCGGCATCCCGACACGATCGACCGCCGCGTCTATTTCGACAGCCTGATCCGGCTGCAATCCGAGCTGATCAAGCTGCAGGACTGGGTCTCCTACCACCGCAAGAAGGTGGTCGTTCTGTTCGAGGGTCGCGATTCGGCGGGCAAGGGCGGGGTGATCAAGCGGATCAGCCAGCGGCTCAACCCGCGCGTCGTGCGTGTGGTCGCCCTGCCCGCGCCGTCCGACCGCGAGAAGACCCAGTGGTATTTCCAGCGCTACGTCCCGCACCTGCCGGCCGGCGGCGAGATCGTGCTGTTCGACCGCTCCTGGTACAACCGCGCCGGGGTCGAGCGGGTGATGGGCTTCGCCGAGGAGGATCAGGTCGAGGAGTTCTTCCGCGACGTCCCCGAATTCGAGCGGATGCTGGTCCGCTCCGGCATCATGGTGGTGAAATACTGGTTCTCGATCACCGACGAGGAGCAGCAGATGCGCTTCCTCATGCGGATCCACGACCCGATGAAACAGTGGAAGCTCAGCCCGATGGACCTGCAATCCCGCGTCCGCTGGGAGCAGTACACCAAGGCCAAGGAAGAGATGATGGCCCGCACCAACATCCCCGAGGCGCCGTGGTACATCGTCGAGGGCAATGACAAGAAGCGGGCGCGGCTGAACTGCATCGACCACCTGCTGTCGCTGATCCCCTACGAGCCCGTGCCGCACGAGGAGGTCACCCTGCCGGACCGCGTCTTCAACCCCGACTACGAACGCGCCGTCCTGCCGCCGGAGCTTTACGTGCCGCCGAAGTACTGAGGAGCCCGGCAGCCGACGCTGCCGCTAAGGGGCAGCGCCCCGGCAGGGGCCCCTTGCCGGGGCGCTCTTCGATATCCCCAAGGCGAACCTGCCCACGCCCGGGCCGGGGCATCGCGGCGCACGACAGCTACGGCGATGTCGCGATCACCGGGGACAATGCCGGCATCATGCCGACCGAAACGCGCGGCAGCCGGCCCGATCTGCCGCAGCCGAATCGCCGGACCACCCGCTGCGTGTCGTCGCGCGGGCCATCCATCTCCTCGCCCGGCCGGGACCGCACGCCCCCTGCCCTTCTCCGGCAGATGAGCCCCGCTTGACAGGCCCTGCGAACCGCCCCATCTGTCTAGCCAGACAGCTAGACAGGAACGCGGCCATGTGGACCCTTCAGGACGCGAAGAACAGGTTCAGCGCCGTGGTCGAGGCGGCGCTTGCCGGCACGCCGCAGCAGGTGACGCGCCGGGGCCAGCCCGCCGTGGTCGTGCTCTCGTCGGAGGAATACCAGCGCCTGCTCGCCGGCGCGGTGCAGACCCGTGAAAGCTTCGTCAGCCATCTCATGGCCTTCCCCGGACCGGAGACCGAGCGCGCCGAGGCCAAGCCGCGGGGCCCCTCCTGATGTACCTGCTCGATACCACCGTCCTCTCCGCCCTCCGCCGCCCGGACCGCGCGCCGAAGGTGGCGGCCTGGCTGAGCGGCCGGCGGGAGAAGGACCTTTTCTCAGCGTCATCACCATCGGCGAGATCGAGCGCGACATCTGCCAGCAGGAGACCCGCGACCTCGCCCGCGACCTGCGCTCTTGGCTCGACCGGACGGTTCTGCTGTTCGCCGACCGCCTGTTGCCCTTCGACAGCGAGGACGCCCGGATCTGGGGCCGGCTCTCGGCCGAGATCGACCATCCGGTGGCCGATCTGATGATCGCCGCCTCGGCGCTGAGCCATGCCGCGACCGTCGCCACCGGCAATACCGCCCGTTTCATGCCGACCGGCGTGCGGCTGGAAAATCCGTTCTGACATCCCCTGCCCCCGTCGCTGACGGAGGCAGGCGGCCCCTGCCTTGGCTCAGCCCTACGGCGTGACGAAGGGCTTCCGGTACTGCGACTGCCGCTCCAGCATCCAGCCCGGATATTCCGCCGGCAGCCTGGTCACGGCGTCGAGCGTCGCCAGATCCTCGGCGCCGAGCTTCACCTCGGTCGAGCGGATATTGTCCTGCAACTGCTCGACCCGCTTCGCCCCGACGATCACGCTGGTGACCACGGGCTGATGCAGCAGCCAGGCCAGCGCCACCTGCGCCACGCTGCACCCCTTCGCCGCAGCTATGCCCCGCATCGCCTCGATGGCGGCGTCGCCGCGCTCCAGGTTCACCGGCGGGAAATCGAAGCCCGCCCGGCGTCCCTCGGCATTGCCCGTGCTGCCGCCGCTGTATTTGCCCGAAAGGAAGCCGCCGGCCAGCGGGCTCCAGACCATCAGGCCGATGCCCTCGCTCAGCAGCATCGGCGCGATCTCGCGCTCCAGATCGCGGCCGACCAGCGTGTAATAGGCCTGCAGCGACATGATCGGCGCCAGCTTGCGCGCCTCGGCGACGCCTACCGCCTTGACGATCTGCCAGGCGGCCCAGTTCGACAGGCCGATGTAGCGGACATGGCCATGCTGGACCAAGGTGTTCAGCGCCTCCAGCGTCTCGGCGATCGGCATCACCGGGTCGAAACCGTGGATCTGGTAGAGGTCGATATGGTCGAGCTGCAGCCGCGCCAGGCTGGCCTTGGCCTGCGCCAGGATATGCGCCCGCGAGGCGCCCCGGCTGTTCGGCCCTTCGCCCATCGCGCCCAGCACCTTGGTGGCGATGACGAGATCGTCGCGTGGCAGGCCCAGATTGCGGATCGACTGGCCGAGAATGCGCTCGCTCTCGCCGCCGGCATAGACATTGGCCGTGTCGATGAAGTTGATGCCGGCATCAACGGCGGTCTTCACCAGCTCATCGGCCTCGTCCTGCTTCAACTGGCCGATCTGGCCCCAGATCCCTTCGGAGCCGCCGAAGGTCATCGTGCCGAGGCAGAGTTCAGAAACCAGCAGGCCGCTCGGGCCAAGGGTACGGTAGCGCATGGGAGGATCCTTCCTGTTCTGCAACCGGAGCATGGCCCCGGTTTCTGGACTTACATAGGACAGGAAGACGACAACCGTTCCCCTGCCCCGGAAAATTCTCGCCGTCTCTCCGGATCATCGGTTGCCGACCTGGGCTGGCGCTGCCCCTGCCGGGTCGGCCTTGCACATGCCGCGGACGCTCGCGTGGCGAAGTAGCCGACGGAGCCTTGCACATAATGCGCTGCTGCTGGCTTGGTGAGATCGCCGAATGGGCAGCAAGGGGTCATCGCTCGCAGGCTTCGGGTTGCCGGATCGGTGGACGGCAGTCGCTGGTCCTGCACGGAAGATACTCCAAACCGCAAAGCTGGCGCGCGGGGCGTTATCGGCTTCTGAGTTCCGGATCGTCAAGTTGACAGCTGTCAACTTTTCATCCTGTCGAACGCGCAGCCATCAACTGACTGCGACGCACGGGCAGAAGTTGACAGCTGTCAACTCTTTGGCTCGGTCTCGGGGGTGACGGCGGCCAACCCGACGGGGATCGCCCCTCCGGAAAGTTGACAGCTGTCAACTCACCGCCCCGGGTACCCGGCTGTTCTGACATGTGTAACCGCCCCTTGCTCGAGAGGATATTTGTAGGCTCGTCCTGGCGCGCCGTCGGGTGCTGACATCTGTCCGGCCTCTGATGCGGCCATCGTCGCGCCGCGGGCCCGTTCTCTGATTGCGGCTCCGTCTGAGCTGCTGCCGGTCTCGTGGACATCAGGTTAAGCTGGCATAGCGCGGGCGTCGAACTCCCTCAAGCTGGGGTGACGCAGTTTCGAATGCCGTCTGCGCGGGCTGTAGACGCAACGTGCCGGGCGTATCGAACTTGCTTTGCGCTTTGGGGCCTCTTGCTGCATAGGAAGGTTCATATTTCCGGGTTGCCTGTCGTTAATTGCTCAGACGCAACTTAGAGCCATCCAGCCGGGCACGAACCCCATGAGCCTCATCGAGCGCGTCCAAAAGATCTCCTCCACCCTGACCGGCACCGAGAACCGGCTGGTTGCGGAGCTGATGCAGGCCCCGCGCGAGATCGCCTTGGGGACCTCGGCCGAATTCGCCGCGCGGATCGGCGCGCATGAGGCGACGACCTCGCGGCTGGCCCGCAAGCTGGGCTTCGCCAGCTACGCCGCCTTCCGCGATGCGCTGCGGGCCGAGTTCCTCTCGACCGGCTCGCCGTCGCACCGGGTGACGCAGACCCTCAGCGGCATGCAGGAGAAGGGTTACCTGCCGCAGTTGATCGCCGACGAGATCGCGGCGCTGTCGCGGCTGTCCGACTACGTGCAGGACGCGCAGATCCTCGAGGCGGCGCGGATGCTGAACCGCGAGAGGGTGTTCCTCTTCGCCCGCGGCAATGCCGAGGCGCTGGCCGTGCTGATGGACCGCCGCCTGCGCCGCATGGGGCTGGCGACCGTGCTGCTCCGCGGCGATCCGCGCGATCTGGCCGAGCAATTGCTGACCCTCGGGCCGGCGGATGCGGTCATGCTCTTCGCCTTCCGCCGCCAGCCGCGCGACTATGCCCGCATCGTCGATCTGGCGCGGCAGCGCGGGGCGGCGAGCCTCGCCGTCTCGGGCAGCCTCGGGCCTGCGCTGTCGCCGACGCCGGACCAGTTGCTCGCCGCGCCGAGGATGGGCGGCCGCGACGGCTTCCAGACCCTGGGCGTGCCGATGGCCATCTGCAACGCGCTGGTGCTGGCCTTGGCCGCCGAACGCGGCGCGCCGGCGCTGGATCTTTTGGAAAAGCTGGGCGCGCTGATCGGCTATTTCGAAGACTAGCATCTTTGCAAGTAAACTTGCATGTCATAAAGATGTTGCAAGTATAGCCTACGAAGCCCCGAACGCCGCTGTCCGGAGGACCCATCATGCGCACCGCCATCCTGTCCGCCTGCCTGACCCTGCCCCTTGCCGCTCCCGGCCTGGCGCAGGATCTTGACGCCCTGCCCCCTGCCGATCTGCTGCCGCTGGCGCAGGCCGAGGGCAAGGTGACCGTCTACGCCTTCACCAGCCGCATCGGCCGGGTGGAGACCGCCTTCGAGGCCGCCTATCCGGGGATCGACATGGTCGGCTTCGACATGTCCTCGACCGAGATGATCGCCCGGCTCCGCAGCGAGGCCGGCGCAGGGATCGCCAATGCCGACGTGATCTATGTCTCGGACGCGCCGTTGGTCCTGAGCGAGCTGCTGGCCTCGGGGCTGATCGCGCCTTACGTGCCGCCGCGCGTCGCCGCGGCGCTGCCCGACAGCGCGAAAGCGCCGCTGCTGCAACAGCGCCTCTCGACCAAGGTGCTGATGTACAACGAGGAGAGCTATCCCGACGGCGCCCCGGTCGGCAATCTCTGGGATCTGACCCGCGAGGAATGGTCCGGCAAGGTGGTGATGGTCGACCCGCTGCAGCGCGGCGACTACCTCGACCTGATGACGGAGATCGTGCTGCGTTCGGACGAGATGGCCACCGCCTACGAGGCGGCCTTCGGCCAGCCGATCGCCCTGGACGAGGGCGTGGCCGACGCCGGGCGGCAGTTCATCACCGACCTGTTCCAGAATGACGTGGTGCTGTTCGGCTCCACCGACGACGTGAACGTCGCCATCGGGGCCAAGGGACAGGAGGCCGCGCCGATCGGCTTCACCTCCTATTCCGACCGCCGCGACAACGAGGACGAGGGCTGGGCGCTGCAGGTCGCCAACGAGGTTGTCCCGGCCAACGGCATCGTCTTCCCGGCGCTGCTGGCGCTGAACCCCGAGGGGCAGAACCCGGCAGCGGCGCGGCTGGCCATCGACTTCCTGATGGGCGACGACAGCGAAACCGGCGGCGAGGGCTTCGCGCCCTTCTACGTCGCGGGCGACTGGGCCACCCGCAACGACATCACCCCGCATCCCGACGCGATCCCGCTGGCCGAGTTCAACGGCTGGCAGATCGACCCGCAGCAGACCGCCCCCATCCGCGCCGAAGTCGCGGACCTGATCCTGCAGCTGCAATAAGCGCGAGGCGCGGCGGGCGGGCGGGATGTCCTGCCCGCCCGTTTCCTTTTCTGGCTGAGGAGTGGCCGACATGACCGCAAGGGCGGGTTTACGGGCGCGCCTGCCCGCGGGGCTGGGGCTGAACCTCGGCGTGCTGGCGCTGCTGGCGCTGCTGGTCGCGGCGCCGCTGATGACGATCCTGATGCAGACGCTGGACCCGGAGCGCATCGGCGCCTGGAGCGACGTGCTCGCCAGCCCGCTGTCGCGCAACCTGTTCTGGCTGCCGGCGCTGAACACGATGGCTCTGGGCCTCGGCGTCGCGGCGGGCTGCGTTCTGATCGGCGGCTTCCTGGCCTGGCTGGTGGTGATGACCGACATGCCGTTCCGCGGTCTGGTCGGCTTTCTCGCCACGCTGCCCTTCATGATCCCCAGCTTCGCCACCGCGCTGGCCTGGGGCACGGTGTTCCGCAACGGCCGGGTCGGCGGCGGCGGCGGGCTGCTGGAGGGGATGGGCATCGCGGTGCCCGACGCCCTGGCCTGGGGCATGACGCCGACGATGATCGTGCTGATCGCCCATTACTACGCTCTGGGCTTCACCGTGATCGCCGCCGCCCTCGCCACCGTCAACGGTGACCTGGTCGAGGCGGCGCAGATGACCGGGGCCAGCCGCCGGCGGGTGCTGTTCGGAATCGTGCTGCCGGTGGTCATGCCGGCGCTGATCGCCGGCGGCTCGCTCTGCTTCGCCGGCGCGGTGTCGAACTTCGCCGCGCCTGCCCTGCTGGGCCTGCCGGTGCGGATGCAGACCCTCTCCACCCGGCTGTTCGGCATGATCGAGATCGGCCAGGTCGAGCGCGGCTACGTGCTGGCGATCCTGCTGATCGGGCTCTCGGCGGTGTTCCTCGCCCTCGGCAACCGGCTGCTGGCCGGGCGCCGCAGCTTCGCCACCATCAGCGGCAAGGGCGGCCGGGCCCGCCGCTTCGCCCTGGGCCGGGCCCGCGGCCCGCTGACCGCGCTGGCCCTGCTGATCTGCCTCGTGACCACCATCCTGCCGATCCTGCTGCTGATCGCCGCCAGCCTCGCGCCGATGGCCTCGTCGCTGTTCTCCGGCTGGACGCTGCATTTCTGGATCGGCGAGGCCGACCCCGCCTTCGCCCGCGGCCAGGCCGGTATCTTCAACAACCCGCAGCTGCTGCGCGCGCTGACGCTGACAGTGGCGATCGGCGCGGTGGTCGCCTTCCTCGCCAATGTCATCGGCATCCTCGTCGCCGTCGCCCTGACACGGCACCGGCTGCGCGGCATCAGCGAGGCGGTCAGCCAGCTGAGCTTCCTGCCGATGCTGCTGCCTGGCATCGCCTTCGGGGCCGCCTATATCGCGCTCTACGGCGCCCCCATCGGGCCGCTGCCGGCGCTCTACGGCACCTCGGTGCTGCTGGCGCTGGCGCTGACGGCGGCGATGTTGCCCTTCGCGGTGCAGACCGGGCGCGCCACCGTGGCGCAGATCTCGGGCGACATCGACGAGGCGGCGCGGCTGACCGGCGCCGGCTTCTTCCGGCGGATCGGGGCCATCACCCTGCCACTGGCCAGCCGGGGGCTCCTGGCCAGCCTGCTGCTCTGCTTCGTCAACGTGATCAGCGACCTCGCGATCGTGGTGCTGCTCTACACTCCCACGACGCCGCTGCTGTCGGTGCTGTCCTATCGCTACGCCTCCGACGGGTTCCACCAGTTCGCCAATGCGGTGACGCTGGTCATCCTGTCCATCTCCACCCTTGCCGCCGGGCTGGCCACGCTGCTGCGCGGGCGCAACCGGCCCTGGCTTTCATCCTGAGGACCCCATGATCACGCTCAGCCATCTCGGCAAGACCTTCGGCGGCGCGCAAGCCGTGTCCGATATCAGCCTGACCGTTCCCGAGGGCGCCTTTCTGGTGCTGCTGGGGCCATCGGGCTGCGGCAAGACCACGATCCTGCGGATGCTGGCGGGGTTGGAGCATCCGACCGCCGGCGAGATCCGCTTTGGCGACACCGCCGTGGCCGATGCGTCGCGCGGCTATGTGATGGAGCCGGGCAGCCGCAACGCCGGGCTGGTGTTCCAGTCCTACGCGCTCTGGCCGCACATGACCGTGGCCGGCAATGTCGACTGGCCGCTGCGGGTCGCCAACCTCGGCCGCGAGGAGCGGCGGGCGCGGGCGGCGGAGGCGATGGAGATGCTGGGCGTCGCCGGTCTCGCCGCGCGCTATCCCGGCGAGATCTCCGGCGGGCAGCAGCAGCGCGTCGCCATCGCCCGGATGATCGCGCCGCGCCCGCGGGTGCTCCTGTTCGACGAGCCGCTGTCCAACCTCGACGCCACGCTGCGGGTCGAGATGCGCACCGAGCTGATGCGCGTGCACCGCGCCACCGGGGCGACGGCGGTCTACGTCACTCATGACCAGATCGAGGCGATGACCATGGCCACCCATGTGGCGGTGATGAACGGCGGGCGGATCGAGCAGTTCGACCCGCCGGAGCGGCTGCTGTCGGACCCGGCCTCGGCCTTCGTCGCGCGGTTCATCGGCACGCCGCCAGCCAACCTGATCCCGGTGCAGGCCGGGGCCTGGTTCGGCCGCATGCCCGACCCGGCGCTGCGCGGGGCCACCGGGCACGGCATGGTGCGGGCCGAGGACCTGGCGCTGGCCGATGCGCCTGGGCCGGACACCTTCGCCGCCCAGCCGGTCGAGGTGGTGCCGATGGCCGGTCGCCGGCTGGTGACCGGCCTCGCCGAGGGCCAGCGCGTCACCGCCGTCACCGACTTGGCCGGGCCGGTCCCCTCCGAGCTGCACTTCCGCCTTCCCCCCGCGCCAGCCGCGATCTTCGACCCGAAAGGAAACCGCCTGTCATGAAACGACTGCTGCTCGTCCGCCACGGGGAAAGCGTCTGGAACGCCACACGCCGGCTGCAGGGCCAGGCCGACATCCCGCTGTCGGAGCGGGGGCAGGACCAGGTGCGGGCGCTGGCCCCGCTGGTCGCCCGGCTGGCGCCGGATCTGGTGCTGACCTCCGACCTGCAGCGCGCCCGGCAGAGCGCGGCGCTGCTCGGCCATCCGGAGGCGCGGCTGCAGCCGCTGTTGCGCGAGATCTCGGTCGGCGACTGGACCGGCAAGAGCATCGACGCGCTGGACCCGGCCCCCTACCAGGGCTGGCGCGAGGGCAGTCACGTGCCGGAGGGCGGCGAGTCCTGGGCCGAGTTCAGCGCCCGGACCGGCCGCGCCGTGGGCGGGGCGCAGGCGGAAGGGCAGGCCACCGTTCTGATGGTCTGCCACGGCGGCGTGATCCGGGCGCTCCTGGACCGGCTGATCGGGCTCGCCCCGCGGCACATCCTGCCCGTGGGACCGGCCAGCCTCACCGTGCTCGGCTTCCGCAACGGGCTGGCCCGGCTCGAGGCGCTGAACGTCACCCCGGGCGGGCTGTCGCTCGACGCGCCGGACTGAGACGCCGACGGCTTGGCCTTGCGTCCTCCAGCCGGCACAGGCTCGCCGCTCGCTCATCTCGTGCGGCTTTACGAGGATCGCGACGGCTTCGCGCACGGCGGCGGGCGTTTCGACTTTCGCGACAGGAGATCCTGCAATTCTGCCTGGTCAGGCAGCGATTCCGCCAAGAGCTGCTTCAGCCGGGCATCTCCTTCAGCGCCTTCAGAAGCCGCGCGTCGGAAACACCCATCCCGCCGAATTTGGACTTCCACGCGTAGAACGTCGCGCAGCTGATCCCGTGTCGGCGGCGCAGCGCCGCTGTCTTCGCACCGTCGACGTATGCGTCGACCCTGCTCCCGCAGGGTCCCGATGATCCGTTCCTCGGTGAACTTCGATTTCTTCATGATCCGGTCCTCTGCTCGGGCCGGCTCCAGTGTCAGATGGAGGAGGTATCGGGGGGCAGAGCACTTCAGTCCCGACGGCCTACGCTGCACGATAACTCTGCCTCGACCCAGTGACGGGTCGAGCAACATCCCGTCATCTATGCGATGACAACGCCCACCTTGGCCAGAGACGGCCGCGCGCGAACCCACGCGCGGCCTGGCCTCGTCCAGTGCCACAAACTATTGGAAAGGGCTAGCGGCAGCGTCGACAAAGATGCATTCCAAGGTAATGATTGCTGGTGCGACAAGTTGTCTCCGTCGGACTTCACATGGCGGCATCGCCGCGACCTTCTCACGCACACTTGCAAAGACGGCATAGTTTGGCTGCAAATAATCCACGATGGAAACTATGGAGGCACGACTTTGTGCGATCTTCAGACATTACGCCAGCCGCACGTGATCGGCGGGCTGGCAACCTGCATGCGTGGTTGTGGCTGGCGGGAGCTTTGACGCCACAATGGATCTTTCGCTTTACATCACCGGTGTGGATCTGCTTGGCACATTCGCCTTCGGCCTTAGTGGCGGCACCGTCGCCATCCGTCATCGGTTGGATATTTTCGGCGTCATCGTGCTTGCCGTCGCCGCGGCACTTGCTGGTGGGATGCTTCGCGACATGCTCCTTGGAGCGACGCCGGTTGTTGCTCTGGCGGATGAGCGATATACGCTGGTTGCTCTCGCAGCAGCGCTCGTGGCTTTCTTCTTCAAGCCCTTGATATCCGGGCTCGGCAAGCCGGTGATGGTGTTCGATGCGCTCGGCTTGGGGCTCTTCGCGGTCACCGGATGTCGAAAGGGCTTGGAGTATGGCTTGGATCCGGTTGTCAGCGTGCTGCTCGGAGTTCTGACTGCGGTGGGTGGTGGTCTCGTCCGCGACCTGCTTGTCACGGAAATCCCTAGGGTGTTGCGGGAGGAGATCTATGCTCTGGCTGCATTCGTCGGCGCAACAGTTGTAGTCGTAGGCGAGTATCTTGACTTGGCCGACTGGCTCGTGACGCTGGTCGGCGTTTCTGCGGCCTTCTCAGTGCGCGTCATCAGCGTGATCTATGGATGGAGCGCGCCGCGCTCACCTTGGCCCTGACGCAACGCTTCCTGTTCAGCTTTCGGCCTGGGGCTCTGGGCGCGTCAAGCTCAGCCATGCCAACGCTGCGATCATGTCCGTGCGGGTGACAATGCCGACAATCTTATCTTTCCCGAGAACGGGGACAGCGTCGCCGTCGCCCTCAGACAACATGGGAAGCAGATCTCCAACAGGGGCGCTCTGCACGGCGCGTGGGGTCGTCGCAATCATGATGTCGGCGGCTCGAACCGGAGCCCCGCGCCCCGGATCGAGAAGCCGCGCCATAGCGGCACCAAAGCCCCGGTTCAACCGCACTGCGTCATCTCGCCCCCGCCGAATAAGATGTATCTGAAAGATCACGCCCAGATGCCTGTCGCCGCTTTGCACCACCGGAAGCGACGTGAACCCGTGCCGCCGGAAAAGGTCGGCGACAGAGGTCAACGGCGTCTCAGGACCGACCGTGATCAGAGCGCGGGACATGATGTCGGTTTCATGCGGATGCCGGTCGATAGCCGGCGTCAGAACACGAGACGCCTCTGCGGCGCACAGGCACAGTCGCTAGCGGACAAGAGGTGGTGTCAGAAAGCAAGACTGCGACCCTAGCTGGCTAGACGCTCTGCATGAACTTCCAAGGTGACGAGCACGCCGCTTGCGGACCATTCGTAGCCGATCGATCCTCCAAGCGGGCCCTCGACGGTCCGGCGAACCAGTTTGCTGCCATAGCCCTTCTGCTCGCCGGTGTGCTTGACCTCCGGACCGCCATGTTCGGTCCAGTTGATGCGGACGTGGTCGCCCACCATGCAGCCGGATATGTCGAGAACGCCTTGGTCCACGGAGAGCGCGCCGTATTTGATCGAGTTTGTGGCCAGCTCATGAACCACCAGCGCCAATGAGGCGGCGGAACTTTCCCCCACCCCCATTCTCGGCACCGCGATCCGGACCCGGCCGGCGAAAGCCCCCTGATCGTCATAAGGGGCGAGCAAGACTGCGAAGATATCGCCGAGAAGGGCCGCGTCGCCCTGATGCCCCGGAAGGGGCCTCACCAGATCATGCGCCCGGTCGAGCGCGGTCAGTCTATGCATCAGCTGGGTGGTCATGTCCTCGAGAGAGGTCGACGACCGTGCGGTAATCCGGGCAAGTCCGGAGGCGACGGTGAGGAGGTTTTTCACCCGGTGGCTCATCTCGCCGGCCAGAAGCTCGCTGGATTCCTCCGCCTGCTTGCGACCAGTGACGTCGAGAAAGACGCCGGTCATCATGCGATGCTCGATGTCCTCGTCATTGCCCTGACCGCGCGCGGAAATCCATCGCACCTCCTCCCCGACGAGGGTGCGAAAGTCGATTTCATAAGGACCGACCACGCTTCGGGTGGCGGAAAAGGCGGCACGGACCCGATCCCGGTCTGCGGGGTGGATCTTCTCCGAAAGATGTTCGAAGGTCAGAAGCTCTTGTGGGGCTAGGGCCCACAGCTCGTAACCCCGGGGATCCATCTTGAAGCGGTCGGTGTCGACGTTCCAAGACCAGAGTGCGATGCCCGCCGCATCGACCGCCCGCCGCAGGGACTTGAAGCCCCATTCCGGATGTTCCGTCTCAATGCCGTTCATCCATCGCTCCGTTGCCAAGAGATATTCGCCAGCCACCACGAGCTCTGCTTTTCCCATGCAGAACTGACAGGCGCAACGCACCGGCACAAGTGCCGCAACAAGGGCGGGCCACCGGGTTTAACCTGGGAACGGCCGGAGCCAAGTCTCTTTCATTCGGCAAGATCACATCGAGCTTCCACGCCAAACAAAAGGCTGCAAGCATGCATCCCACCACCCATATCATATCCCGATGGTGTGATGCTGTGCGGCCGAAGCCCCCTGGTGAACCCCTCGCCGCTTGGGAGACATAGGCAAATGTCCCGCATACGTTTCGCGATGCCTATGTGATTTGGGTCGACGACCTGACGGTCGCCGTGCTCGACCCGCATAGGCGCAGTTTCCGAGAAGCATGCTCCTTTCTTCGGAACCTAGACGTGTGGTTGATGGTTTCGTTATGTCGGGGCAGCAACGGGCAAATGTTGCTCTGTGTCATAAGACCGACACGGGCACCCCTGCCCTAAGTTAACTTTCTCGATGGTGAGGACAGTCCGTCGGCAGAAAAGTGTTCGATTCCCCCGCGCGGCTTGTCCAGGCGCAAGGACGAGACCGATAATCATGGGCTATTTCGATCAGATCACTGCGGTGCTGCCGGTCGCCGCTTACGCCACGGACGGTGACGGTTATATCAGCTCCTACAACGCGGAGGCTGCACGCCTCTGGGGCCAGGAGCACCCGATGGGGAGCCGCAGATGGTTTGGGGCCTGGCGGATGAGAGCCAGCGGCGGAGAGATACTGCCATCTGACGCATCCCCGCTTGCAGTGGCTTTTAAGGAGGGACGGGAAACCTGTCATTCCGAGGTGATCCTTGAGCGGCCCGATGGACACCGAACCTGCATCCGGGTCCATATCCGCCTGGAGATCGACGCCGGCATCGTGATCGGCAGCCTTGTTCTGCTGATCGAGCAACCGTCGGACGCCAAGGAAGACGTCCGACGTGATCAGCTTGCCGCCATCGTGGCCTCCTCCGAGGACGTCATCGTCAGCAAGACGCTCGAAGGTGTGGTCACCTCATGGAATGCCGGAGCAAGCAGAATCCTCGGCTACACGGCGGAGGAGATGATAGGCCAGCCCATCACCCGCATCATCCCGGAAGAGCTCCTGAACGAGGAGACCGAAATCCTTGAAAAGGTCCGCCGGGGCGAGCGGGTCGAGCATTTTGTTACCGAAAGGCTGACCAAGGATGGGCGGCGTGTCATCCTCTCCATCACGGTGTCCCCTCTGAAGGACCGCGCTGGCAATATCATCGGCGCCTCGAAGGTGGCGCGTGACGTCACCGAGCGCAAGCACGCCTCCGACATGCAGCGTCGCCTGTTCGATGAGCTCGACCACCGGGTCAAGAATACCTTGGCCACCGTTCTGGCCTTCGCGGGGCTGTCGCGCCGTCGCGCGGTGTCCGATCCCGACAGCTTTGCAGAAAGTTTCGCAGGTAGGATTCAGGCCCTCGCCAGGACCCACAACCTGCTGGTGCAGGGCAAGATGCTTGGCAGTGACCTCGCCTGCCTTGTCAGCAAGGAGATCAATCACGGGGCCCCGGATGAGGGACGGGCGACCATTGCGGGGGCCAACATCACGGTAGACGCCCGCACTGCCGGCCAGCTTGGGCTGGTGCTTCATGAACTTGCCAGCAACGCGCGCCGGTACGGCGCTCTCTCAAGCCGCGGCGGGAGCCTCTGCGTCGAGTGGACCACGGACGAGAATACTGGTGGGCTCGTCCTGGAATGGACCGAGGCTGGAGTTTCGGGTGTCAGCGCTCCGATCGATACAGGCTTCGGCCTCTCGCTTATCAAAAGCACCACGGAGTCTCTGGGCGGGGCGCTGCATCTCCACTTCAACCCAGACGGGCTGACCTGCAGAATATCCTTACCCGGACTGGAGCCCGCCAAACTCGAAGCCGTTCTCCCGCCCCCGAGATCAGACCATGCAGAATGATTGCTTTCGGAAGGAACGCATTTTCCCTGGAC
>NZ_PZKG01000083.1 GCF_003034985.1 Cereibacter changlensis JA139 | reverse complement strand
CCAGGTGCTGTGCAAGCCCGCCTCGGTGAAGCCGCACACGAAGTTCGAGGCCGAGGCCTACATCCTCACCAAGGAGGAAGGCGGCCGCCACACCCCGTTCTTCGCGAACTACCGTCCGCAGTTCTACTTCCGCACGACCGACGTCACCGGCACCGTGCAGCTGCCGGAAGGTACCGAAATGGTGATGCCGGGCGACAACCTGAAGTTCAACGTCGAACTGATCGCCCCGATCGCCATGGAAGAAAAACTCCGCTTCGCCATCCGCGAAGGCGGCCGCACCGTCGGCGCGGGCGTGGTGTCCAAGATCATCGCCTGATCTCGGCGAGAGCTTTCGGAAGGCGCGCGGGGGAAACCCCGCGCGCCTTTCGCTTTTCCGGGACGGCGCTTTGCGCTAGCCTGACCCGAGCACCGATGGAGGCCGATATGGTGATCTTCCCGTTCTGACCCCTTTCCCGAAACAGAACCGGAGCCTGCCATGCCTTTCCTCGACCCCGCCCTGCGGTATCCGATGCGCTTTGCCGATGGCCACGAGAACCGCTCGATGGTGCATCTGAACCGGGTGATCGACCATCCGAACATCCGCATCGGCGACCATACCTATGCCAACGAGTTCGACCCACCCGAGGATTGGGCGGCGCGGCTGGCGCCCTATACCTATCCCGGCGCGCCGGAGCGGCTTGAGATCGGGCGCTTCTGCCAGATCGCCCATGGCGCGCGCTTCCTCACCGCCTCGGCCAATCACCCGATGGGCGGGCTTTCCACATATCCCTTTCCCATCTTCGACCCGGCGGCGCTGGAGCCCTACAAGGCGGGCATGAGCGGCCTTCCCGACACGATGATCGGCCATGACGTCTGGATCGGCCATGGCGCGCTGATCCTGCCGGGCGCGCGGCTGGGGCATGGCGTCATCGTCGGGGCAGGGGCGGTGGTGGCGGGCGAGGTACCCGACTATGCCATCGTCACGGGCAATCCGGCGCGGGTGCTGCGGATGCGGTTTGACGCCGACCGCATCGCCCGGCTGTTGGCGCTGGCCTGGTGGGACTGGCCGCTGGAGCGCATCGCCACGCGGCTGGAGGCGATCGCCACCGGCGACCTCGACGCGATGGAGGCATGAGGCCGCAATCGGCGCGAAGCTGAAACTTCGGTCTTGATTTCGGCGGCGCGGTGCAATACCTCGCGGTCAGGCTTAGGAGTTTAGCTCAGTTGGTAGAGCATCGGTCTCCAAAACCGAGGGTCGTGGGTTCGAGTCCCCCAACTCCTGCCAAGCCTCTTCCGTGACATCGCGTGTCTTCGCCTGCATTTCCCGTGCATCGGGAAGGCTTGCGGGTCGCGACGCGCTCGAGCCTTGAAATCCCGGACCCGAGCGCGTATCTGCGGCGCGACACCCATTCAGCCAAGCGCGTCTGCCGCGCGGCGCTTTATCAGGACATGACGATGGCCAAGGCGAATCCGTTCCAGTTCATTTCGCAGGTGCGCAGCGAGGTCGGCAAAGTCGTCTGGCCCGGCCGCCGCGAGGTGCTGCTGACCACGATCATGGTCTTCGTCATGGCGGCGCTGACCGCGACCTTCTTCTCGCTGGTGGATTTCGGCATCCGCCAGGGGCTGAGCGCCGTGCTCAACGCGTTCTGAGACAGGCCGGCCCTGCGGTTTTTTCTTGAACTGAAGGGGCCTGCCCTGTATTCGGACGGTGATTGACAAAGATCGGCGCGCAGCGATTCGGGTTGCGCGCTGTTTTTTGTTCTGGGATTGGGCGGAAAACGCCCGATGCAAAAGAACTTCCGGGGATATCCCCCGGGCAGAGAAGGTGACTGTGGCATGGCGAAGCGGTGGTATTCGGTGAGCGTCCTCTCGAACTTCGAGAAGAAGATCGCCGAGCAGATCAAGCAAGCCGTGGCGGATGCGGGGCTCGAAGACGAGATCGAAGAGGTTCTCGTTCCGACCGAGGAAGTGCTGGAAGTGCGGCGCGGCAAGAAGGTGACGTCGGAACGTCGCTTCATGCCGGGTTACGTGCTGGTCCGCATGGAAATGTCGAACCGCGGCTATCACCTGATCTCCTCGATCAACCGGGTGACCGGGTTCCTCGGTCCGCAGGGCAAGCCGATGCCGATGCGCGACGCCGAGGTGAACGCGATCCTCAACCGCGTGGAAGAGGGCGAGGCGCAGCCGCGCAGCCTGATCCGCTTCGACATCGGCGAGACGGTGCAGGTCACCGACGGCCCGTTCGAGGGCTTCTCGGGCATGGTCGAGGATGTGGATGACGAGCACAGCCGCCTGAAGGTGACCGTGTCGATCTTTGGCCGGGCGACCCCGGTCGAGCTGGAATTCACTCAGGTGTCCAAGGGCGCCTGAGCGATCTCGTGGGAGGCGAGCGCGCCCTCGGGCGTGACGGACCGGACCACTAAACCATGCTTCCTTCGGGGAGCGGTGACAAAGGAGAGGCCAGATGGCCAAGAAGATTATCGGCAGCCTCAAGCTGCAAGTTAAGGCGGGGCAAGCCAACCCGTCCCCGCCCGTCGGCCCGGCCCTGGGTCAGCGCGGCCTGAACATCATGGCCTTCGTGAAGGAATTCAACGCGAAGACCGCCGACATCGAGCCGGGCACGCCGACTCCGGTGATCATCACCTACTATCAGGACAAGTCGTTCAGCCTCGAGCTGAAGACGGCTCCGGCCTCGTTCCTGCTGAAGAAGGCCGCCGGTCTTCCGCCGGTGGGCAAGCGCAACCGCGCCAAGGGTTCGGTCAAGCCGGGTCACATGGTTGCCGGTTCCGTGACGGTCGCGCAGATCCGCTCGATCGCCGAAGCCAAGATGAAGGACCTGAACGCCAACTCCGTGGAAGCTGCGATGCAGATCATCCTCGGCTCGGCGAAGTCCTGCGGTATCGAGGTGAAAGCGTAATGGCAAAGCTCGGAAAACGTTCGCGCGCTGCGCGTGAAGCCTTCGCCGGCAAGGATCTGATCACCGTCGAGGACGCTGTCGCTCTGGTGAAGGGCTCGGCCTCCGCCAAGTTCGACGAGACGCTGGAAATCGCGCTGAACCTCGGCGTCGACCCGCGTCACGCCGACCAGATGGTCCGTGGCGTCGTCACCCTGCCGAACGGCACGGGCAAGACCGTCCGCGTCGCCGTCTTCGCCCGTGGCGCCAAGGCTGACGAAGCCAAGGCCGCCGGTGCGGATATCGTCGGCGCCGAAGACCTGATGGAGACGATCCAGTCCGGCAAGATCGAGTTCGACCGTTGCATCGCGACGCCGGACATGATGCCGCTGGTCGGCCGTCTCGGCAAGATCCTCGGCCCGCGCAACCTGATGCCGAACCCCAAGGTCGGCACGGTGACGATGGACGTGACCAACGCGGTCAACAACGCCAAGGGCGGCGAAGTGCAGTTCAAGGTCGAGAAGGCCGGCGTCATCCATGCCGGCATCGGCAAGGTGTCCTTCGGCGAAGAGAAACTCGCCGAGAACATCCGCGCCTTCGTCGAAGCCGTGAGCCGTGCGAAGCCGACCGGCGCGAAAGGCACCTACCTCAAGAAGGTGTCGCTGTCCTCGACCATGGGTCCGGGCGTCGCCGTCGATCTGACCTCGGCCACCACGCGCTGAGTCATCCGGGATGCGCCTTCCCGCGCATCCCACGAAATTCCCGCGCAGCGATGCACGGGATGGCGGGGCGGCCCGCAAGGATCGCCGCCCTGTCCTGTCCGAGACGGCGGGTGAGCTTATGCTCTTAATCTCCTGCCTGAGATGGGGATCGAGACGGATTTTTCGGGGGATTTCCCTCGGGTGATTTTGGCCTCGGGACCACATCGCGGACCCGAACGCCCCGGACGCTCCGGGGCAAACATGAGCCGGGGGGAAACCCCCATACTTGGAGTGAACCTGTGGATAGAGCCCAGAAAGAGAAAGTGGTCGAGGAACTCGGCCAGATCTTCGCAAGCTCTGGCGTGGTTGTGGTTGCACACTACGCAGGCGTCACGGTTGCACAGATGCAGGACCTGCGCGCGCAGATGCGCGAAGTTGGCGGGTCCGTACGCGTTGCCAAGAACAAGCTCGCCAAGATCGCCCTTGAAGGGAAACCCGCCGTTAAGATGGGTGACCTGCTCACGGGCATGACCGTGATGGCCTATTCCGAGGACCCCGTCGCTGCGGCGAAGGTTGCGGAAGCCTATGCCAAGAAGAACGACAAGTTCGTGATTCTGGGCGGGGCAATGGGCGACACGATCCTGGACCAGGCCGGTGTGAAAGCCGTGGCCGCCATGCCGTCGCGCGAGGAGCTCATTGCTTCGATCGTGGCTTGCATCGGTGCGCCCGCGTCGAGCATCGCCGGGGCCATTGGCGCGCCTGCTTCGAACATCGCCGGCATCCTCTCCACCCTGGAGGAGCGGGAAGCCGCTTGAGCAATCTGACGACCTGCGTGGGTTGTTTCCCACCATGTTGGACCCCATCTTGATAGAACGGAACAGAAAATGGCTGATCTGAAGAAACTCGCCGAAGAAATCGTGAACCTCACGCTGCTTCAGGCCCAAGAACTGAAAACCATCCTGAAGGACGAATACGGCATCGAGCCGGCTGCCGGTGGCGCCGTCATGATGGCTGCCGGCCCGGCTGCTGCGGCTGCCCCGGTCGAAGAGCAGACCGAATTCGATGTTGTTCTGACCGAAGCCGGCCCGAACAAGATCAACGTCATCAAGGAAGTCCGTGCGATCACCGGTCTTGGCCTGAAAGAAGCCAAGGACCTCGTGGAAGCTGGCGGCAAGGTGAAGGAAGGCGTCTCGAAAGCCGACGCCGAAGGCTTCAAGAAGAAGCTGGAAGAAGCTGGCGCCAAGGTCGACCTGAAGTAATCGGTCGGATGCCTCTGGCATCGCCTTGAAGAATTGGCTGGGTCCGAAGCATATTCGGGCCCAGCCGAACCTGTCTTGGAAGGGGCTTTCGCCCAAGTCCCTTCCAAGGCGCGGTTCGAGGTTCGGGAGCCATCCGGTGGGACGGATGGCATGAATGGAACCTTACCCCCTGCTTCGCAAGCGGCGCATGCCCG
Organism: Cereibacter changlensis JA139; assembly: GCF_003034985.1. GTDB lineage: Bacteria > Pseudomonadota > Alphaproteobacteria > Rhodobacterales > Rhodobacteraceae > Cereibacter > Cereibacter changlensis. The sequence goes on along the minus strand of NZ_PZKG01000083.1, from coordinate 13,197 downwards.
TGGCCCGACGGTCCGTGCGCCCGCGAAAACGAAAGGTGACTTCGAGCATGGCTCAGAGCTACGTTGGCCAGAAGCGTATCCGCAGGTATTTCGGCAAGATCCGTGAAGTCCTGGAGATGCCGAACCTCATCGAGGTTCAGAAATCCTCCTACGACCTGTTCCTGAAATCCGGCGACGGCCCGAAGCCGACCGATGGCGACGGGATCCAGGGCGTGTTCCAGTCGGTCTTCCCGATCAAGGACTTCAACGAGACGGCGGTGCTCGAGTTCGTGAAATACGAGCTGGAGAAGCCGAAGTACGACGTCGAGGAATGCCAGAGCCGCGACATGACCTATGCCGCGCCGCTGAAGGTGACGCTGCGCCTGATCGTGTTCGATATCGACGAGGACACCGGCGCGCGCTCGGTCAAGGACATCAAGGAACAGGACGTCTACATGGGCGACATGCCCCTGATGACGGCCAACGGCACCTTCGTGGTGAACGGCACCGAGCGGGTCATCGTTTCCCAGATGCACCGCTCGCCGGGTGTGTTCTTCGATCATGACAAGGGCAAGACCCACTCTTCGGGCAAGCTGCTGTTCGCCTGCCGCATCATTCCCTACCGCGGGTCCTGGCTCGACTTCGAGTTCGACGCCAAGGACATCGTCTTTGCCCGCATCGACCGTCGCCGCAAGCTGCCGGTGACGACGCTGCTCTATGCCCTGGGCATGGATCAGGAAGGCATCATGGATGCCTACTATCAGACGGTGAATTACAGCTATGTTAAGAACAAGGGCTGGGTCACCAAGTTTTTCCCCGAGCGGATGCGCGGCACCCGTCCGGCCTTCGACCTGGTCGATGCGGCCACCGGCGAGGTGATCTGCAAGGCCGGGGACAAGATGACCCCGCGCATGGCGAACGAGATCATCAAGGCCGGCAGCGTCTCGGAACTGCTGCTGCCCTTCGACCAGATCGTCGGCCGCTACGTGGCGAAAGACATCATCAACGAGGAAACCGGCGAGATCTGGGTCGAAGCCGGTGACGAACTGACGATGGAATACGACCGCGACGGCGGCGTGAAGGGCGGCACCCTGAAGCTGCTGCTCGATCAGGGCATCACAGAGATCCCGGTGCTCGACATCGACAACGTCAACGTCGGCCCCTACATCCGCAACACCATGGCGGCGGACAAGAACATGGGCCGCGACACCGCGCTCATGGACATCTACCGCGTCATGCGCCCGGGCGAGCCGCCGACCGTCGAAGCCGCGTCGAACCTGTTCGACACGCTGTTCTTCGACAGCGAGCGCTACGACCTCTCGGCCGTCGGCCGGGTGAAGATGAACATGCGCCTTAACCTCGGCCGCCCAGATACCCAGCGTACTCTGGACCGTGCGGACATCATCGCCTGCATCAAGGCGCTGACCGAGCTGCGCGACGGCAAGGGCGAGATCGACGACATCGACCACCTCGGCAACCGCCGGGTGCGCTCGGTCGGCGAGCTGATGGAGAACCAGTACCGCGTCGGCCTGCTCCGCATGGAACGGGCGATCAAGGAGCGCATGTCCTCGGTCGAGATCGACACGATCATGCCGCAGGACCTGATCAACGCCAAACCGGCGGCGGCGGCGGTGCGTGAATTCTTCGGCTCCTCGCAGCTGTCGCAGTTCATGGACCAGACCAACCCGCTGTCCGAAGTGACGCACAAGCGCCGTCTCTCGGCGCTCGGGCCGGGCGGTCTGACGCGGGAACGCGCGGGCTTCGAGGTCCGCGACGTTCACCCGACCCACTATGGCCGGATGTGCCCGATCGAGACGCCGGAAGGTCAGAACATCGGTCTGATCAACTCGCTGGCGACGTTCGCCCGGGTGAACAAGTACGGCTTCATCGAGACCCCCTACCGCAAGGTGATCGACGGTCAGGTGACCGACGAGGTGGTCTACATGTCGGCGACCGAGGAAATGCGTCACACGGTGGCCCAGGCCAACGCGGCGCAGGACGAGGAAGGCCGTTTCACCGACGACCTGATCTCGTCGCGCAAGGGCGGCGAGTTCATGCTGAACCCGACCGACGCGATCGACCTGATCGACGTGTCGCCGAAGCAGCTCGTCTCGGTTGCGGCCTCGCTGATCCCGTTCCTCGAGAATGACGACGCCAACCGCGCCCTCATGGGCTCGAACATGCAACGGCAGGCGGTTCCGCTGCTGCAGTCCGACGCGCCCTTCGTGGGCACGGGGATCGAGGCCGTGGTGGCGCGCGACTCCGGGGCGGCCATCATGGCGCGCCGCGCGGGCATCATCGACCAGGTCGATGCGACCCGTATCGTCGTGCGCGCAACCGAGCTGCTGGAGCCGGGCGAGCCGGGCGTGGACATCTACCGTCTGCGCAAGTTCAAGCGGTCGAACCAGTCCTCCTGCATCAACCAGCGCCCGCTGGTGAAGGTGGGCGACACGGTGGCGCGTGGCGAGGTTGTGGCCGACGGCCCCTGCACCGACATGGGTGAACTGGCGCTTGGCCGGAACATCATCGTCGCCTTCATGCCGTGGAACGGCTACAACTACGAAGACTCGATCCTGATCTCCGAGCGCATCCTGCGCGACGACGTCTTCACCTCGATCCACATCGAGGAATACGAAGTCGCCGCCCGCGACACCAAGCTCGGGCCGGAAGAGATCACCCGCGATATCCCGAACGTCGGCGAGGAAGCCCTGCGCAACCTCGACGAAGCCGGGATCGTCTATATCGGCGCCGAAGTGCAGCCGGGCGACATCCTCGTGGGCAAGATCACCCCGAAGGGCGAAAGCCCGATGACGCCGGAAGAGAAGCTTCTGCGCGCCATCTTCGGCGAAAAGGCGTCGGACGTGCGCGATACCTCGCTGCGCCTGCCGCCGGGGGCCTATGGCACGATCGTCGAGGTGCGGGTTTTCAACCGTCACGGCGTCGACAAGGACGAGCGCGCGCTGCAGATCGAGCGCGAGGAAGTCGAACGTCTGGCCCGTGACCGGGACGACGAGCTGGCGATCCTCGAGCGCAACATCTACTCGCGTCTCAAGACGCTGCTGATGGGCAAGGTCGCGGTCAAGGGCCCGAAGGGCATGAAGCCGGGCGCCGAGATCAACGACGATCTGCTGGGCACGCTGTCGCGCGGCCAGTGGTGGCAGCTGGCGCTCGGCGAGGAAGCCGAAGCCAAGGACGTCGAGGCCCTGCACGAGCAGTTCGAGGCGCAGAAGCGCGCGCTCGATCACCGCTTCGAGGACAAGGTCGAGAAGGTCCGTCGCGGCGACGACCTGCCCCCGGGCGTGATGAAGATGGTCAAGGTCTTCGTGGCGGTGAAGCGCAAGCTGCAGCCGGGCGACAAGATGGCCGGCCGTCACGGCAACAAGGGCGTCATCTCCAAGGTCGTGCCGATCGAGGACATGCCGTTCCTCGCCGATGGCACCGCTGTGGACCTCGTGCTGAACCCGCTGGGCGTGCCGTCGCGCATGAACGTCGGGCAGATCCTCGAGACCCACATGGGTTGGGCGGCGCGTGGCCTCGGCATCAAGATCGACGATGCCCTGCGCGACTTCCGCCGCTCGGGCGACCTGTCCCCGGTGAAGGAGGCCATGCGTCTCGCCTATGGCGACGAGACCTATGAAGCCGCCTTCGCCGACCGGGAAGACGCCGACCTGATCGAGCTGGCGGGCAACGTGACCAAGGGCGTGCCGATCGCGACCCCGGTCTTCGACGGGGCCAAGGAAGGCGACGTGAACGACGCGCTGCGCCGGGCGGGCTTCAACGAGTCCGGCCAGTCCATCGTGTTCGACGGTCGCTCGGGCGAGCAGTTCGCGCGTCCGGTCACCGTGGGCGTGAAGTACATGCTCAAGCTGCACCACCTTGTCGACGACAAGCTGCACGCCCGGTCCACCGGCCCGTACAGCCTCGTCACCCAGCAGCCGCTGGGCGGTAAGGCGCAGTTCGGTGGCCAGCGTCTCGGGGAGATGGAGGTCTGGGCTCTGGAAGCCTATGGCGCCGCCTATACCCTGCAGGAAATGCTGACCGTGAAGTCGGATGACGTGGCAGGCCGGACGAAGATGTACGAGAGCATCGTGAAGGGCGAAGACAACTTCGAGGCCGGTGTGCCCGAAAGCTTCAACGTTCTGGTGAAGGAAGTGCGCGGCCTCGGCCTGAACATGGAACTCCTGGATGCGGAGGACGAGTGACGGAAAGGCGTGCAGCACGCACGCCCGTAGGGTGCGCATTCATTGCGCACCTTTCCTGACCAACGTCCCCCGCCGCCGCAAATCTAAGGATTGAAGATGAACCAGGAACTCAGCACCAACCCGTTCAACCCGGTGGCGCCTGTCAAGACCTTCGACGAGATCAAGATCTCTCTGGCCTCGCCAGAGCGGATCCTGTCGTGGTCCTATGGCGAGATCAAGAAGCCGGAAACCATCAACTACCGCACGTTCAAGCCGGAGCGTGACGGCCTGTTCTGCGCCCGGATCTTCGGGCCGATCAAGGATTACGAGTGCCTCTGCGGCAAGTACAAGCGCATGAAGTATCGCGGCGTCGTCTGCGAGAAGTGCGGCGTTGAAGTCACGCTCCAGAAGGTGCGTCGCGAGCGGATGGGGCATATCGAGCTCGCCGCCCCGGTCGCGCATATCTGGTTCCTGAAGTCGCTGCCGAGCCGGATCGGCCTCATGCTCGACATGACGCTGCGCGATCTTGAGCGGATCCTCTACTTCGAGAACTACGTCGTGATCGAGCCGGGTCTGACCGACCTGACCTATGGCCAGCTGATGACCGAGGAAGAATTCCTCGACGCGCAGGACCAGTATGGCGCCGACGCCTTCACCGCCAACATCGGCGCCGAGGCGATCCGCGAGATGCTGTCGGCCATCGACCTCGATGCGACCGCGACCCAGCTTCGGGAAGACCTGAAGGAAGCCACGGGCGAGCTGAAGCCGAAGAAGATCATCAAGCGGCTGAAGATCGTCGAATCCTTCCTCGAGTCGGGCAACCGCCCCGAGTGGATGATCCTGACCGTGCTGCCGGTGATCCCGCCGGAACTGCGCCCGCTGGTCCCGCTGGACGGCGGCCGCTTCGCCACGTCCGACCTGAACGACCTCTATCGCCGGGTCATCAACCGCAACAACCGCCTGAAGCGGCTGATCGAACTGCGCGCGCCCGACATCATCGTGCGCAACGAAAAGCGGATGCTGCAGGAAGCCGTCGACGCGCTGTTCGACAACGGCCGTCGTGGCCGCGTAATCACGGGCACCAACAAGCGCCCGCTGAAGTCGCTGTCTGACATGCTCAAGGGCAAGCAGGGACGGTTCCGTCAGAACCTGCTCGGCAAGCGGGTGGACTTCTCGGGTCGTTCGGTCATCGTGACCGGTCCGGAGCTGAAGCTGCACCAGTGCGGCCTGCCGAAGAAGATGGCGCTCGAGCTTTTCAAGCCGTTCATCTACTCGCGGCTTGAAGCCAAGGGTCTGTCCTCCACCGTCAAGCAGGCGAAGAAGCTGGTCGAGAAGGAGCGTCCCGAGGTCTGGGATATCCTCGACGAGGTGATCCGCGAGCACCCGGTTCTGCTGAACCGTGCGCCGACGCTGCACCGTCTGGGCATCCAGGCCTTCGAGCCGATCCTGATCGAGGGCAAGGCGATCCAGTTGCACCCGCTCGTCTGCTCGGCCTTCAACGCCGACTTCGACGGTGACCAGATGGCCGTCCACGTTCCGCTCTCGCTGGAAGCCCAGCTGGAAGCGCGCGTGCTGATGATGTCGACCAACAACGTGCTGTCGCCCGCCAACGGCGCGCCGATCATCGTGCCGTCGCAGGACATGGTTCTGGGGCTCTACTACACCACGATGGAGCGCAAGGGCATGGTCGGCGAGGGCATGGCCTTCGCCTCGGTCGAGGAAGTCGAACACGCGCTGGCCTCCGGCGCGGTGCATCTGCATGCCCGCATCAAGGCGCGGATCAAGCAGATCGACGACGAGGGCAACGAGGTCATCAAGCGCTACGAGACGACCCCGGGCCGTCTGCGTCTCGGCAACCTGCTGCCGCTGAACGCCAAGGCTCCATTCGAGCTGGTGAACCGCCTGCTGCGCAAGAAGGACGTGCAGAACGTCATCGACACCGTCTACCGCTACTGCGGCCAGAAGGAATCGGTGATCTTCTGTGACCAGATCATGGGCATGGGCTTCCGCGAGGCGTTCAAAGCCGGGATCTCCTTCGGCAAGGACGACATGCTGATCCCCGACACCAAATGGCCGATCGTCAACGACGTTCGCGATCAGGTGAAGGAATTCGAACAGCAGTACATGGACGGCCTGATCACCCAGGGCGAAAAGTACAACAAGGTCGTCGACGCCTGGTCGAAGTGCTCGGACAAGGTCGCGGCCGACATGATGGCCTCGATCTCCGCCGTGCATTACGACGATGCCGGCGCAGAGATGGAGCCGAACTCGGTCTACATGATGTCCCACTCCGGGGCCCGGGGTTCGCCCGCTCAGATGAAGCAGCTCGGCGGGATGCGCGGCCTGATGGCCAAGCCGAACGGCGAGATCATCGAGACGCCGATCATCTCGAACTTCAAGGAAGGTCTGACCGTTCTTGAATACTTCAACTCGACCCACGGCGCCCGGAAGGGTCTCGCGGACACCGCGTTGAAGACGGCGAACTCGGGCTACCTGACCCGTCGTCTGGTCGACGTGGCGCAGGACTGCATCGTGCGCAGCCATGACTGCGGCACCGAAAACGCCATCACGGCTTCGGCCGCGGTGAATGACGGTGAAGTGGTCTCCAGCCTTGCCGAGCGCGTGCTGGGCCGGGTGGCGGCGGATGACATCCTCGTTCCGGGCACCGACGAAGTGGTCGTGGCGCGTGGCGAGCTGATCGACGAACGTCGGGCCGACCTGATCGATCAGGCCGGTGTGGCCTCCGTGCGGATCCGCAGCCCGCTGACCTGTGAAGCGGAAGAGGGCGTCTGCGCCATGTGCTACGGGCGCGACCTTGCCCGCGGCACGCTGGTGAACCAGGGCGAGGCTGTCGGCATCATCGCCGCGCAGTCGATCGGCGAACCCGGCACGCAGCTGACGATGCGGACCTTCCACATCGGCGGCATCGCGCAGGGCGGCCAGCAGTCGTTCCTCGAAGCCAGCCAGGAAGGCAAGATCGAGTTCCGCAACGCCAACCTGCTCGAGAACGCCAATGGCGAGTTCATCGTCATGGGCCGGAACATGCAGATCGCCATCATCGACGAGGCCGGTCAGGAACGGGCGGCCCACAAGATCACCTATGGCGCGAAGATTCACGTCAAGGACGGCGCCACCGTCAAGCGCGGCGCCAAGCTGTTCGAATGGGACCCTTACACCCTGCCGATCATCGCCGAAAAGGGCGGTGTGGCGCGCTTCGTCGACCTCGTCTCGGGGATCTCGGTCCGCGAGGACACCGACGAGGCGACCGGCATGACGCAGAAGATCGTGTCCGACTGGCGCTCCGCGCCCAAGGGCAACGATCTGAAGCCGGAAGTGATCATCATGGACCCGGTGACCGGCGATCCGGTGCGGAACGAGTCGGGCAACCCGATCTCCTATCCGATGTCGGTGGACGCGGTTCTGTCCGTCGAGGACGGCCAAGACGTGAAGCCGGGCGACGTGGTGGCGCGTATCCCGCGTGAAGGCGCCCGGACCAAGGACATCACCGGGGGTCTTCCCCGCGTGGCGGAACTGTTCGAGGCCCGTCGTCCGAAGGATCACGCGATCATCGCCGAACACGATGGCTATGTGCGCTTTGGCAAGGACTACAAGAACAAGCGCCGCATCACCATCGAGCCGGTCGACGACACGGTGAACTCGGTCGAGTACATGGTGCCGAAGGGCAAGCATATCCCGGTGCAGGAAGGCGACTTCGTGCAGAAGGGCGACTACATCATGGACGGCAACCCGGCTCCGCACGACATCCTGCGGATCCTGGGGGTCGAAGCTCTGGCGAACTACATGATCGACGAGGTGCAGGACGTCTACCGACTGCAGGGCGTGAAGATCAACGACAAGCATATCGAGGTGATCGTGCGGCAGATGCTGCAGAAGTTCGAGATCCTCGACTCGGGCGAGACCACGCTGCTCAAGGGCGAGCATGTCGACAAGGCCGAGCTTGACGAGTTCAACCAGAAGGCCATCAAGCACGGCATGCGTGTCGCGACGGCCGAGCCGATCCTGCTCGGGATCACCAAGGCGTCGCTGCAGACCCGCAGCTTCATCTCGGCGGCCTCGTTCCAGGAGACGACGCGGGTGCTCACCGAGGCTTCGGTGCAGGGCAAGCGCGACAAGCTGGTCGGCCTGAAGGAGAACGTCATCGTCGGCCGTCTGATCCCGGCGGGGACCGGCGGCGCCACGAGCCGCGTGAAGAAGATCGCCGCGGATCGCGACCAGACGGTGATCGAGGCGCGGCGCTCCGAGGCGGAATCCGCCGCGGCGCTGGCCGCTCCGGTGCAGGATGTGCACGAGGCCGACAGCGGCCTGGTGGACACGGTCGAGAACCGCGACGAGTAAGATCGTCCAAGACGACAGGAACCCCCGCGCCTTTGGCGTGGGGGTTTTTCTTTGCCCTTCCGTTGGGCAATGAGCCCGACTACTGTTCGGCGAAACAGGCGGGCGGGCGGCATGCAGATCTCGGACAACGTGCGCGGCGCGCTCTACATGAATGTCGCCATGGCGGCCTTCACCCTGAACGACGCCTGCATGAAGGCGGTGGCCCAGAGCCTGCCGCTGTTCGAGGCGGTAGCGCTGCGCGGCCTGATCTCGATTCCGTTGCTGTTCCTCGTCGGCGCGCTGACCGGCGGGCTGATGCTGCGGCTGCCGCGGCGCGACGCCCGGATCGTCAGCATCCGCGCTCTGGCCGAGGTGGGGGCGACCATCACATTCCTCACCGCGCTGATCCACCTGCCGCTGGCCAACCTCTCGGCGATCATGCAGTCGACGCCGCTGGCGGTGACGCTGGCCGCCGCGCTGTTCCTGCGCGAGCCGGTCGGCTGGCGGCGGATGCTGGCGATCGGCATCGGCTTCTGCGGCGTGCTCATCATCATCCGTCCCGGCGGCAGCGGCTTCGACGGCTGGGGCATGCTGGGCCTCGCCTCGGTCTGCTGCGTCGTGCTGCGCGACCTTTCCACCCGGCAGCTGTCCCGCGCCGTGCCCTCGGTGACCGTGGCGCTCTGGTCCTCGGTGGTGATCACCGGCATGGGGCTGGTGGGGGCGACCCTGGGCGGCTGGCAGCCGGCGACCCTGGCGCATATGGCGGTGCTCGCGCTGTCGGCGGGGGCGATGGTGGTCGGCTACCTCTTCGTCATCATGGTGATGCGGGTCGGCGACATCAGCTTCGTCGCGCCGTTCCGCTACACCGCGCTGCTCTGGGCGATCCTGCTCGGCTGGCTGGTGTTCGGGTCGCTGCCGGATCTCTGGACGGTGGTCGGGTCGGCCATCGTGGTGGCCACGGGGCTCTTCACCCTCTACCGCGAATCCCGGCTGCGGGCGGCCAAAGCCTAATGCAGCAAGGACGAGCGGCTGTTGACATCACCCGCGACTCCCCCTATACGCCGCCTACCTGAGTTGCGGGCATGGCCTGCTGTCGGGACCTAGGTACTATAAGTGGTCATGATCCGGGCCTCCAAGCCCCGATCCTCTGGAATTCCACCGCGTCGTCCCCGCGAAGGGGGCGCATGCGGTATTGGTGTTTTGTGCAAACGGAACATCACGAACGGCGCCCCCCGAACGGATCCGGGCAGGCGTAAATGAAACGGGTTGCAACACGGGGAACGTGAATGCCAACGATCCAACAGCTCATCCGCAAACCGCGGGAGCCTCGAGTAAAACGGTCCAAGTCGCAGCACTTGGAATCCTGCCCGCAGAAGCGCGGCGTCTGCACGCGCGTCTACACGACGACGCCGAAGAAGCCGAACTCGGCTATGCGTAAGGTCGCCAAGGTGCGCCTGACGAACAGCTTCGAGGTGATCTGCTACATCCCCGGCGAAAAGCACAACCTTCAGGAACACTCCGTCGTCCTGATCCGCGGCGGTCGTATCAAAGACCTTCCGGGCGTGCGTTACCACATCCTGCGCGGTGTTCTCGATACCCAGGGTGTCAAAGACCGTCGTCAGCGTCGTTCGAAATACGGCGCGAAGCGTCCGAAGTAAGGAGAGGCAGAGATGTCCCGTCGTCACGCCGCCGAAAAGCGCGAAATTCTTCCCGATGCCAAGTACGGCGATACGGTTCTGACCAAGTTCATGAACAACCTCATGATCGACGGCAAGAAATCGGTGGCCGAATCCATCGTTTACAACGCGCTGGAGCGGGTGCAGTCCCGCCTGAAGCGCGAGCCGATCGAGGCCTTCCACGAGGCGCTCGACAACGTGAAGCCTTCGGTCGAAGTGCGTTCGCGTCGCGTCGGCGGCGCCACCTACCAGGTGCCGGTCGAAGTGCGGACCGAACGTCGCGAGGCCCTGGCGATCCGCTGGCTGATCATCGCGGCGCGCAAGCGCAACGAGAACACCATGGAAGAGCGTCTGGCAGCCGAGCTGGCCGATGCCTGCAACAACCGCGGCACCGCGGTGAAGAAGCGCGAAGACACGCACAAGATGGCCGACGCGAACAAAGCGTTCAGCCATTACCGCTGGTAACCACTTAGCCTGAGGCACTCCAATGGCACGCGACTACCCCCTGACCCGCTACCGCAACTTCGGTATCATTGCCCACATCGACGCGGGCAAAACCACGACGACCGAGCGGATTCTGTTCTACACAGGCAAATCCCACAAGATCGGCGAAGTGCATGACGGCGCTGCGACGATGGACTGGATGGAGCAGGAGCAGGAACGGGGGATCACGATCACCTCGGCTGCGACCACCACCTTCTGGCAGCGCACGGTCGACTCCAACGCCGTGGCGAAGGATGACCGTTACCGCTTCAACATCATCGACACCCCCGGCCACGTCGACTTCACCATCGAAGTCGAGCGTTCGCTGGCCGTGCTCGACGGTGCGGTGGTCCTGCTCGACGGCAACGCCGGCGTGGAGCCCCAGACCGAGACCGTGTGGCGTCAGGCTGACCGCTACAAGGTGCCGCGCATCGTGTTCGTCAACAAGATGGACAAGACCGGCGCCGATTTCTACAACTGCATCAAGATGATCAAGGACCGCACCGGCTCCGTGCCGCTGCCGATCCAGGTCCCGATCGGCGCCGAAGACAAGCTCGAAGGCATCATCGACCTGATCACCATGCAGGAGTGGGTCTACCAGGGTGAAGACCTGGGCGCCTCCTGGGTGCGCCAGCCGATCCGCGCCGACCTGCAGGAAGTCGCCAACGAGTGGCGCCACAACCTGCTGGAAATCGCGGTCGAGCAGGACGACGCCGCGATGGAAGCCTATCTCGAAGGCAACGAGCCGTCGGAAGACACCCTGCGTCAGCTGATCCGCAAGGGCTGTCTGTCGCTGTCCTTCGTGCCGATGCTCTGCGGCTCGTCCTTCAAGAACAAGGGCGTGCAGCCGATGCTGAACGCCGTGATCGACTTCCTGCCGAACCCGCTGGACGTTCCGCCCTACCTCGGCTTCGCGCCGGGCGACGAGACGGAAACCCGCAACATCGAGCGTTCGGCCGATGACGAGCAGCCCTTCTCGGCGCTGGCGTTCAAGATCATGAACGACCCCTTCGTGGGCTCGCTGACCTTCACGCGCATCTACTCGGGCGTGCTGAAGAAGGGCGACCAGATGCTGAACGCGACCAAGCAGCGCAAAGAGCGCGTTGGCCGCATGATGATGATGCACGCCATCAACCGCGAAGAGATCGAAGAAGCGTTTGCGGGCGACATCATCGCGCTGGCCGGTCTGAAAGAGACCACCACCGGTGACACGCTCTGCGACCCGAACAAGCCGGTCGTCCTCGAAACCATGACCTTCCCGGTCCCGGTCATCGAGATCGCCGTCGAGCCGAAAACCAAGGCCGACCAGGAGAAGATGGGCATCGCCCTCGCTCGCCTGGCCGCCGAGGACCCGTCCTTCCGCGTCGAGACCGATTTCGAATCGGGCCAGACCATCATGAAGGGCATGGGCGAACTTCACCTCGACATCCTAGTCGACCGCATGCGTCGCGAGTTCAAGGTCGAGGCGAACATCGGTGCGCCGCAGGTGGCCTATCGCGAGACCATCTCGCGCGAAGCCGAGATCGACTACACCCACAAGAAGCAGACCGGCGGCACGGGCCAGTTCGCCCGCGTCAAGCTTGTGATCACCCCGACCGAGCCGGGCGTCGGCTACTCCTTCGAGTCGAAGGTGGTCGGCGGCTCGGTGCCGAAGGAATACATCCCCGGCGTCGAGAAGGGCATCAAGTCGGTGATGGACTCCGGTCCGCTGGCGGGCTTCCCGGTGATCGACTTCAAGGTGGCCCTGATCGACGGCGCCTACCACGACGTCGACTCCTCGGTGCTGGCGTTCGAGATCGCTTCCCGGGCCGCCATGCGCGAGGGTCTGAAGAAGGCCGGCGCGAAGCTGCTCGAGCCGATCATGAAGGTCGAAGTGGTGACCCCGGAAGAATACACCGGCGGCATCATCGGCGACCTGACCTCGCGTCGCGGCATGGTTCAGGGGCAGGACACGCGCGGCAACGCCAACGTGATCAACGCCTTCGTTCCGCTCGCCAACATGTTCGGCTACATCAACACCCTGCGTTCGATGTCGTCGGGCCGTGCGAACTTCTCGATGTCCTTCGACCACTATGATGCGGTTCCGCAGAACATCTCCGACGAGATCCAGAAGAAATACGCTTAACCGGTGTGGCGGGGGTCTACCCCGCCCTACCAGACCTGTAGGGCGGGGCTTGCCCCGCCGCATCGAACGGAAATAGGAGGCCATCATGGCAAAGGCAAAGTTCGAACGTAACAAACCGCACGTCAACATTGGCACGATCGGCCACGTTGACCACGGCAAGACGACGCTGACGGCGGCGATCACCAAGTATTTCGGCGAATTCCGCGCCTATGACCAGATCGACGGCGCGCCGGAAGAGAAGGCCCGCGGGATCACGATCTCGACCGCCCACGTGGAATACGAGTCGGAAACCCGTCACTACGCCCACGTCGACTGCCCCGGCCACGCCGACTATGTGAAGAACATGATCACCGGCGCCGCGCAGATGGACGGCGCGATCCTGGTGGTGAACGCGGCCGACGGCCCGATGCCGCAGACG
>NZ_PZKG01000082.1 GCF_003034985.1 Cereibacter changlensis JA139 | reverse complement strand
GGTCTGGATGCGCGTCGTGCTGGCGCTGTCGCTGACCTTGAACCTCGCGGTGCTTGGCATCGTCGGCGGCGCCGCGCTGCGCTCGCATGACGAACGCCGACCGGCGCCGGTGCGCGATCTGGGCTTCGGCCCCTTCGACAACGCGCTGACCCCCGAGGACCGCAAGGAACTGCGCCGCGCCTTCATGGACGACGGCCCCGACATCCGCAGCGCCCGGCGGGCGATGCGGCAGGATTTCGCGGCGATCCTCGAGGCGCTCAGGGCCGAGCCCTTCGACCCGGCGGCGTTGCAGCAGGTGCTCGACCGGCAGAACGCCCGCGGGGCCGAGATGCTGGCCTATGGCCAGAAGCTGATCTTCGAGCGGGTGGCGGCGATGGACCCGGAGGCGCGGCGCGCCTTCGCCGACCGGCTGGAGCAGAGCCTGACCCGCAAGCGCGGCCCCGACAAGCGGGAGCACCCGCGCGAGGAGACCCCGCGCGGGCACGGCGACGACTGAGGCTCAGCCGGCGACGAAGACCTGCACGCTCTGCCAGCCGGCGGGCACTTCGCCCTCGGCCGGCTCGTCGCAGGCGATGACGTCGCGCGACGTGTCGATCTTGCGGGTCCAGTTGCCCTCGGGCAGGGCGAAGGCGCCGTCGTCGCCGGTGTTGAACACCACCAGCATGTCGCGCGCCTCGGGCAGTTGCATCCGCATCGCGAAGAGGCCGAGCCCCTGGTCCTCCCAGTCGGCGGATTCCATCTCGCGCCCGGCGGGGTGGTGCCAGGTGGCGATCGGCGTCGCCTCGTGCGGCGCGTCCGGACCGGTGGCGAAGCGCGGGCGCGACAGCCCGCCGTCGGCCTTGCGGAAGGCGACGAGGTCGGCGACCGCCCGCATCAGCTCCGGCTTGGCCGCATCCCAGTCGAGCCATGCGATCTCGTTGTCCTGGCAATAGACGTTGTTGTTGCCGCCCTGGGTCTGGCCGAACTCGTCGCCGGCAAGGATCATCGGCACGCCCTGGCTGAGGAAGAGCGTGGCGAGCATGCCCTTCACCCGGCGCAGGCGGGCGTTGAGGATGCCTTCGTCCTCGGTCGGGCCCTCGGCGCCGAGATTGTGCGACAGGTTGTGGTCGTGCCCGTCGGCGCCGCCCTCGCCATTCGCGTCATTGTGCTTCTCGTTGTAGGACACGGTGTCCCACAAGGTGAAGCCGTCATGCGCGGCGAGGAAGTTGACCGAGCTGGTGGCCGGGCGGCGCGAGTGGCTGAACTGCACCGGCGAGCCGAGCAGGCGCTGCGAGGTTTCCGACAGCAGCCCCGGGTCGCGACGCCAGAAGGCGCGCAGGTCGTCGCGGGCCTTGTCGTTCCACTCGCGGAACGGCCAGGGGAAGCCGCCGACCTGATAGCCGCCGTCGCCGATGTCCCAGGGCTCGGCGATGAGCTTGACCGTGGATAGCACCGGGTCCTGCCGGATCGCGCCGAAGAAGGCGCCCTCGCGCTCGAAACCGTGCGGCTCGCGGCCGAGGGTGGAGGCGAGGTCGAAGCGGAAGCCGTCGACATGCATCACCTCGACCCAGTAGCGCAGGCTGTCGAGCACCATGCGCAGCACCATCGGATGCGCCATGTTCAGCGTATTGCCGGTGCCGGTGGTGTCGAAGCTGTGCCGCGGCTCCTCCGGCGAAAGCAGGTAGTAGCTGGCGTTGTCGATGCCGCGGAAGCTGAGCGTCGGGCCCTTCTCGTTGCCCTCTGCGGTGTGGTTGTAGACCACGTCGAGGATCACCTCGATGCCGGCGTCGTGGAAGCGCTTGATCGCCTCCTTCACCTCGCGCATCGCGCCCGACTTCAGATACTGGCGGTGCGGCGCGAAGAAGCAGAGCGTGTTGTAGCCCCAGTAGTTCGACAGGCCCTTGTCGGCGAGATGCTGGTCGTTGAGGAAGCCATGCACCGGCAGCAGCTCGATGGCGGTGACGCCGATCGACTTCAGGTGGTTGATGATCGGCTTCGACGCCAGCCCCTTGAAGGTGCCGCGATCGGCCTCGGGCACGTCCTGGTGCCGCATGGTCATGCCGCGCACATGCGCCTCGTAGATCACCGTGTCTTCCCAGCGGTGGCGCAGCGCCTTGTCGGCCTCCCAGTCGAAGGCCGGATCGACCACCACGGCCTTGGGCATGAAGGCGGCCGAGTCGCGCTCGTCCTTGACGGTGTCCTCCTCGCCCATCGGGTAGCCGAAGAGCGAGTCATCCCATTGCAGCTGGCCGCGCAGCTCGCGGGCATAGGGATCGAGCAGCAGCTTGGCGGGGTTGAAGCGGTGGCCTTCCTCGGGCGCGAAGGCGCCGTGGACGCGGTAGCCATAGGCCTGGCCGGGGCGGATGCCCGGCAGGTAGCCGTGCCAGATGCCGCCCTCCATGGCGGGCATTTCCAGCCGGTGGGTCTCTTCCTTGCCGGTCTCGTCGAAGAGACAGAGCTCGACCGCGGTGGCATTGTCGGAGAACAGCGCGAAATTCGTGCCCTCGCCGTCGTAATCTGCGCCGAGACGGTTCGGGTGGCCTGACTCTATGTCGAAAGCAAGGTCAGGTGTCGCGTGTTTGTTCATGCGGAGCGTCCCAGAAATGCATTGATATGCGGTGCGAAAATCGGTTTTCGGCGGTCTGCGCCGCGCCGGGCCAGCATGGCGGTGGTGATGAGCGTGGTGCCGCCCTCGGTCCGGCGGAACCAGCGCGCGTCTTCCTCGGGGTCCTCGCCCACCACCAGCCCCTCGGGAACCGAGGTGCCGGGGGCGACGATCGCCTTGGTGAGCCGCACCCCGGGCGCGAGCCGCGCGCCGGGCATGACGACGGTCTCGTCCAGCAGGGTCCAGCGACCGGTCTCGCCGCCGTTCCAGCGCGGCGCGCGCAGCGACAGGCCGCCGGCCTGCATCTGGTAGGCGAACTGGATCAGGTCGCCGGTGGCGGCGGAAAGTTCGTTCTGCGAGGGCATGCGGCGCTCGGGCAGGGCGCAGGGCGGCTCGGCCTGAAGGAATTCCAGCTGCGCGGTGCGATAGGCGTCCAGCGTGCCGACGTCGCGCCAGTAGAAGGCGCCGTCCTGCGCCGGGGCGCGATGGGCGAAGGCCACGCCCTGCGCCACCGCGCGGGGCAGGATGTCATGGCCGAAGTCGTGCGACGAGGCGGTCGCCGCATCCTCGCGCAGCGCCTGCACCAGCCAGTCGCGGGAGAAGACATAGATCCCCATGCTGACCATCACCTTGCCCGGCAGCAGCGGGTTCTGCGGCGCGTGCTTCGGCTTCTCGATGAAGCTGCGGATGCAGCCCTGCTCGTCGGCCAGCACCACGCCGAAGGCATGCGCCTCGGCGATGTCGACGGTGTCCACGGCCACGGTGACCTCGGCCCCCGAGGCGCGGTGGCTGGCGACCATCGCAGCATAATCCATCTCGTAGACATGATCCCCGGCCAGCACGACGATCTCGCGGGCGCCGCTGGCCTCGATCTCGGCGAGGTTGGCGGTGACCGCGGCGGCGGTGCCGGCATAGCCCTCGGGCCGCCCGGTCACCTTGCGGCCCTCGCGGATGTCGAGCCGGGTGAAGGAGGGGGCCCAACGGGCGGCGAGATGCTGGGCCAGCGTCTCGGGCCGGTACTGGGTCGCCACGATCATCCGCGTGAGGCCGGAGCGCACGGCATTGGCCATGGTGAAGTCGACGATCCGGCGGTTGCCGGCGAAGGGCAGGGCGGGCTTGCACTCGCGCGAGGTCAGCTCGTGCAGCCGCGAGCCCTGGCCGCCGGCCAGGAGGACGGTGAAGGCATCCGAGAGGTCGGGGGTTAGGGCTGCGGGCATGGGAAGACCTCTCGTCATGTAAAGTGTCGCGCGGAATGCTGCGCTCAGGAAACCGAGGGGAAGGCTGGTAGTTCCGGTGTCGCGAAGAGAATTTTCGTGGCGTGGCCGCGGCGCTTCCGTGGCGGAAAAGGTCGGCGGCGCGGAACCGCACCCGCCGATCAGCCGTTGTGATGCCGAGTGGGAAAACAGCCCGCCATATTGTCTTGAAGGAGTATCTCCATGAAATCCCTTATGCTTTCCACAGCCATTCTCGCAGCTTCGGCTTTTGTTGCCACCGCTCAGGAAACCGCCGCTCCGGCCACCGCCGACACTGCCGTGACCGCCGAGTCCGGTGACATGATGTTCCGTTCGGCCGCCGAGCCGATGGAGATCCGTGCCTCCGAATTCATCGGTATGCGTCTTTACAGCTCGGAAGCCGAAATCGACGCTGACGCCTACAACGGCATCCAGGAAGGCTGGGAGGACATCGGCGAGGTCAATGACGTGATCCTCAGCCGCGAAGGCGCAGCCGAGGCCGTTCTGGTCGACATCGGCGGCTTCCTTGGCATGGGCGAGCGTCAGGTCGCCGTCGACATGGGCGCGATCCGCTTCGTCGCCGATGACGCGACGGCCGAGGATCTGGACGATTTCTTCCTGGTGATGAACGCCAACAAGACCGATCTCGAAGGCGCGCCGGAATACATGAGCCCGAACGAGACCGCCGACGCTGAGGCCACCGCTCCCGCGGCGACGGACACGACGGCGACCACGATGGCCCCCGCCGCGACCGATCCGGCGATGGCTCCGGCCGGCGACGGCATGACCACCGACGCGATGACCCGCGAAGGCTATGTGGCGTTCGACAACGCGACGCTGACCGCCGAACGTCTGGAAGGCGCCACCGTCTATGACAGCACCGACGCCTCGATCGGCGACGTGAGCGAGCTGGTGCTCGACGCCAGCGGCCAGATCACCAACGCGATCGTCGACGTGGGCGGCTTCCTCGGGCTCGGCGCCAAGCCGGTGTCGCTGTCGCTGGACCAGCTGCAGATCCTGCAGCAAGACGGCGGCGACGACATCCGCGTCTACGTGCCGATGACCAAGGAACAGCTGGAAGGCCTGCCGACCTACGAAGGCTGAGTCTTCCCCTGATCGGACAATCCGGGCCCGCACCTCGTGCGGGCCCGCTTTCATTGAGGGGACATGCGAAAGCCGTCGCCCCGGGACTTCAGCGAGCGGAGCGGGGAGATGACGGCGGATGTCCGGCGCGGGACGGATGTTTACGGTTGGCGCGGCTCAGCGCTTGCGCTCCCAGGTCCGGATCAGCATCGCGGTCGCCTCGGCCAGGTGACGGCGCTGCGCCATCTGCAGCCGTTCGGCCTGCACGCCGATCCGGGTCAGGTCGTTCAGCAGCGTGTCGAGATGCGTCATCGCCTGCGGCTCCGCCCCCCAGGCCGCGCGCAGGATGAATTGCGAGCCGAGGTAATGCGTCGGCGCATCGGCGGGCCCGATCGGGTGCAGGAACAGCAGGTTGTTGAATGCGCTGCCGTCGCGCCGGACGTTGCGCAGCACCGCCTGCGCCTCGCGCCCCGCCGCCATCGCCTGCCGGATCTCGGCCCGCTCCTCCCGGTTGTCGCCGTCGCGCTGCAGGAACCGGCAGTTGCGCCCGAGGATCTCGGCCTCGGGATAGCCGGTCATGCTCAGGAACTTCGGGTTGGCCAAGACCAGCGGCTGATCGGGTTGGGTCATGTCGGACAGGGTCAGCGCGATGCCGGAGCGGTCGAAGACACTGCGAATCTTTTCGAATTGGCGGCGATCCACTCTACTTCCCCTCTGCTCTTGCCATTTGAGGGCACTTAAGGTCCACAGGTGGCCGCTTCCAGACGAAAGTTCCGTTCCATGTCGACTTCCGCCCCTCCCGCCCTTCCCGCCGACGAGCGCGCGCTGATCCTTCTGGGGGTCGGCGCCTCGGCGGGCGGGCTCGAGGCTTTCCAGGCGCTTCTGGGCGCGCTGCGGTCGACCGACGACTTCGCGCTGATCCTGGTGCAGCATCTCGACCCCGAGCACGAGAGCCTGCTGCCCGAGCTTCTGGCCAAGCGCACGCGGCTGCCGGTGCATTCGATCACCGACGGGATGCTGGTGGAGGCGGGCAACATCTATCTGATCCCGCCGGCCTATGGGCTGAACATCGAGGGCCGCCGGCTGCGGCTGGAAGCCTTCGAGACCCCGCGCGGGTTGCGCCGCCCGATCGACGGCTTCTTCGAGGCGCTGGGGCGCGAGCACGGGGCGAACGCGGCGGGGGTGATCCTGTCGGGCACCGGCAGCGACGGCAGCTATGGCGTGCGCGCCATCAAGGAGGCGGGCGGGCTGGTCTTCGCCCAGGACCCCAAGGACGCGAAATACGACGGCATGCCCCGGGCGGCGATCGCCACCGGCGCCGTCGACATGGTGCTGCCGGCGACCGAGATGATCTCGGTGCTGCGCGATTTCCACGACCGCGCCATGGGCATCACCCCGGCGATCGAGAGCGACGCCGAGTTCATCGAGAAGGTGGTGCGCAACGTGCGCTACCGCACCGGGCACGATTTCTCCGGCTACAAGAGCGGCACGCTGCTGCGCCGCATCGCGCTGCGCATGTCGGTGCTGGGGCTGACCCAGCCGGGCGACTACCTGCGCGCGCTGGTGCAGAATGGTGCCGAGTCCGAAAAGCTGTTCCACGACCTGCTGATCAACGTCACCAGCTTCTTCCGCGACCCGCGCGCCTTCGAGGCGCTGCGCCAGCAGGCCATCCCGCTGCTTTTGGAGGGCAAGAGCCGCAACGACGAGATCCGCGTCTGGGTGCCCGGCTGCTCGACCGGGCAGGAGGCCTACACAGTCGCGATGATCATCGCCGACGAGATGGACCGGATGGACCTGAAGCTGCAGCTTTCGGTTTTCGGCACCGACATCGACGAGGAGGCGCTGGCGGCGGCGCGGCGCGGGCATTACCCGAACTCCATCGCCAACGAGGTGCCGCACGAATTCCTCGACCGCTATTTCATCCCGACCCGCAACGGCTTCGAGGTGCGCGCCGACCTGCGCGACATGGTGCGCTTCTCGTCGCAGAGCCTGATCAAGGACCCGCCCTTCTCCAAGCTGGACCTCATCACCTGCCGCAACCTGCTGATCTACTTCAACCATGACCTGCAGGATCTGGCGCATCGCGTCTTCCACTATGCGCTGCGGCCTGGAGGCTACCTGCTGCTCGGCCCCTCCGAGACGGCGCGGACCGAGGGCGAGCTGTTCGTCGAGGTGGCGCAGGAGCACCGGCTCTACCGCCGCAACACCGCGCGGGCCAAGTCGCTGGACCTGCCGCGCAGCTTCCGCCCGCTCGGCAATCTGAACGAGACGCCCACGCCGGAGCGCGAGGCCGACGCGGTCTTTGGCCTGCCCGCACCGGTGGCCGAGGCAATGATCGCCCGGCACATCCCGCCCTTCCTGATCCTGAACGCGCATGACGAGGTGATCCGCGTCGGTCCCGGCGCCGACCGCTACGTGAAGCTGGCGGCGGGGACCACCTCGCTCGGGGTGCGCGGGCTGATCCTGCCGGTGCTGGAGCCGGCGCTGAAGCGGCTGCTGACCGGGGTGGCGCTGGGCAAGGGCCAGTTCCGCCAGACCCGGGTCGACGATCTTTCCGACGAACTGCCGGTCGGGCTGATGCTGGGGGCCGAGGCGCTGTCGAACGGCACGCGGCTGGTCACCTTCGCGGTGCCGCCCACGCCCGCCGACGCCGAGACCCGGATCGTGCTGGACGAGACCTATGTCAGCCAGCTCGAGGACGAGCTGGAGGATGCGCGCCGCATGGTGCGCACCACGGTGGAGGAACTCGAGACCTCGAACGAGGAGCTGAAGAGCTCCAACGAGGAAATGATGTCGATGAACGAGGAGCTCCAGTCGGCCAACGAGGAGCTTTCGACCACCAACGAGGAGTTGCAGACCAAGCTGTCGGAACTGGCCGAGGCCAACACCGATCTGGCGAACTTCATGGAATCGACCCAGATCGCCACGGTGTTCCTCGACCGCGACCTGCGGCTGCGCAACTTCACCCCCGAGGCGATGTCCTGGTTCAGCTTCGTCGATCAGGACCGCGGCCGCCCGATCACCGACATCGGCGCGCGGGTGGACATGGCGGCGATCGCCGCCGCCAGCCGCCGCGTCGCGCAGGATGGCGCGCCGGAAGAGCTGAACATGGTCACCGGCGACGGCACGGCCGAGGTGATCGTGCGGCTCGCGCCCTATCGCAGCGAGGCGGCAGGGCTCGGCGGGGTGACCTTCTCGCTGTTCGACGTGACCGCCGTCACCCGCTACGCCCGCGCCGCCGAGACCGCCAGCGCCGAGGCCAAGGCCAATGCCGACGAGATCGAGGAGCTCTATCTCAGCAGCCCCGGCGCCATGGGCATGGTGGACCGCGGCTACCGTTTCCTCCGCGCCAACCCGAAGCTGGCCCAGATCGGCGGCATCGACTCCTATGAGATCATCGGCCGCAGCATCTCCGAGGTCTGGCCGGAGCTTTCGGCCACGGTGATCGCCGCGATCCGCAAGGTGTTCGAGACCGGCCAGCCGGTGATGCGCACGGTGCTGCGCGGCGGGTCGGGCGGCGAGCCCGAGGCGCAGAAGGTCTGGGAGGTGGACTGGTATCCGCTGCACCGCAACGGCGCGGTGCGGGCGGTGGGCTTCAACGTCACCGAGGTGACGCGGCTTCTGGAACTGCAGGCCGACCTGCGCCGCATCATGCGCGAGCTGCAGCACCGGGTGAAGAACATGCTGTCCAACGTAATCGCGCTGGTGAACCGGGCGCGGCGCGAGGAGGGCGATCCGCAGGTGGTGCTGGACACGCTGGCGCAGCGCATCCGGGCGCTGGCCAACACCCACAACCTGCTGACGGCGGAGAACTGGGCCTCGACCTCGCTGCGCGACATCCTCGGGCTGGAGCTGATCAACGTCTACGGCGCCAGCCGCGTGGCGCTGCGCGGCCCCGAGATGCGGCTGAACGCGCGGGCGACGCTGAGCCTCGGCATGGTGGTGCACGAGCTGGCCACCAACGCCTCGAAATACGGCGCCTTCTCGCGGCCCGACGGCAAGGTCGCCGTCCGCTGGTCGCGGGTCGATGACGGCGAGGGCGAACAATTCGTGCTGCGCTGGGAGGAAAGCGGCGGTCCGGAAGTCTCCCCGCCGCAGCGCGAGGGCTTCGGCACACGGCTGATGCAGTCGATGGTCGAGGGAACCCTCGAGGGAATGATCGAGCCGCATTGGGAACCAGCGGGACTTCGCCTGGTTGTGTCGCTACCTTGGAATGCAGCAACTGAAGTGGACTACGATAGTGACCTGGACCCCCTCCGCCATGCGGATCCTCTACCTTGAAGACGAGGCGATCATCGCCATGGAGACGGTGGAAGTTCTGAAGGACATGGGGTTCACTGCGATAAACATGGCCTATTCCCTGCCGATGGCGGAGAAATTCATGGCCGAGGGCAAGCCCGACATCGCCCTGCTCGACGTGAACCTCAGCCATGGCCGCACCTCCTTCGAGCTGGGGCAGAAGCTGTTGGCGAAGGGCGTACCCGTCGTTTTCGCCACCGGCTACGCCAGCGCCTCGCTGCCGGCCGATCCTCGCGCAATGGTGATCGAGAAGCCGGTGACGCCCGCCATGCTGGAGCGGGCGCTGGAAGAGGCGGCCACGCGGGATGGCGCCGAGGCCGGCCAGGCCTGAGCGCCGGCGGGAACTCCGGGCGATCTGCAACGTTTCCCTCTCAACCCGAGGCAGTCCAGCCCCGGCCTGCCGAGGAGATCAAGATGCCTTTCGCCCTTCTTGCCGTCATCGCAACAACCTCGATCGTCACCGTCCTGCTCGCGACGCGCCGCCGTCCGGTTCCCGTGCGGGTGCCCGTGCAGGCAATCGCCAAGCGCCGCTGATGGACCGGCTCGCCATCCTCCTGACCATGCTGACCGGAGCGATGATCACCGGCACGCTGGTGGTCGTGTTCTTCAGCATGGGCTATTACGGCTGGGGCCCGGTGATCATCGCGGTGGTGATCGGCATGGTCGGGGCCTGGCCCTCGGCCTGGGGCATCTCGCGCCGGATCAAGCGCAAGGACCCCGGCTGGGACGAGACCCAAGTCGAAAAGGCGCCCTCGTCGATCCCGCGCCCCGGCGCGCCGGAGCTTTAAGCCAGGCTCGCCAGCGCCGTCTTCAGATCGTCGCAGAACCGTTGCCGCTCCGCCGCCTTCGCCTCTTCCGGCAGGCGCAGGATGTAGGAGGGGTGCACGGTGACGAAGACCGGCGTTCCGTCCGGCGCAGTCTCGAACTGCCCGCGCCGCTTCAGCAGGTTCGCCCCGGACCCGGTGATCGACAGGCAGGCCGTCGCGCCCATCGCCACGATCAGCTTCGGCTTCACCCTCTCCCGCTCCAGATCCAGCCACCAGCGGCAGGCCGTCACCTCGCCCGCGTCGGGCTTGGAGTGGATTCGCCGCTTGCCGCGCGGGGCGAACTTGAAGTGCTTCACCGCGTTGGTGACATAGACCTGACGGCGGTCGAGCCCGGCCTTTTCGGCCTCCTCGTCGAAGAGCTGCCCGGCCGGCCCGACGAAGGGCCGCCCCACCAGATCCTCGCGGTCGCCCGGCTGCTCGCCGACGATCATCAGCGCCGCATCGGGCGGGCCCTCGCCGAAGACGACCTGCGTCGCGGGGCCGTGGAGCGGGCAGCGGGTGCAGGCCTCGGCCTGCTGGTGCAGCTCCTCCAGCGAGCCCGCCGCCGCCTGTTCCGGCTGTGGCAGCATCCGCGCCACCGCCTCGCGCCGTTTCGGCGGCTCGGTGGGCATCCTGGCCTGCATCTCGGCGGCCCTGCCTTGGGCGCCCCGGATCAGCCCGGGGATCAGATCGGCCTCGGGCAGGTTCTTCCAGTATTTCTTCGGCATCTCGGATTGCATCGCCTTCACCATCAACCGGGCCGGGTTGAAGATGTTGGTGTAATAGGTCCGCCACAGAGCCTCGGTCGCATCCTCGGGCGGGCGGCTCTCGGCCTCGGTCTCGGTGAAGCTGAGCGCGCCGTCGATGAAATGCGCGGTGAGTTCGGGTGTGGCGATCACCCAGTCCATGTCGCCGAAGCGCTTGGCGAAGAAGGGCGTGCCCGCCTCGACGATGTGATGCTCAGGCTCGAACCAGGCGCCGAAGGCGCGGCGGCCCTCCTGCGGCGGCAGTTCGCGGAAGCGGACAAAGGCGTGCATCTTGTGGATGTCGCGCCGCACCGATTTCTCCTGCTCGAGGGTCTTGCGCATCGCCGGGTCGGCCCGGTCACCCCAGCGCAGCCGCCCCTCGGAAAGCGCCAGCAGCACCGCATAGCCGCGCGCGAAGCGTTCGGGGTCGGAGTGGCAGAGCGCGGTCTGCAGCCCCGAGACCGCCTCGCGCGGCAGGCGGATCTCGCGGGTGGGGCCGTCCAGCGGGGCAGGGGGGGCGGCGAAAAGATCGGCCTCTCCGTCGCCCACCCGCCATGTCACCGTCTCGGCGGGCACGCCATGCTGGGCCAGCTCGCGCGCCTCCTTGCGCCATGCGGCAACCGTGCCGAGCCGGGGCAGCACGACCGCGCGCATCAGAACAGGCTCAGCTGCTCGGGCGGCTTGACGAAGCGCGACCGCAGCGCCGCGTCATCGGTCAGCCCGCGG
Organism: Cereibacter changlensis JA139; assembly: GCF_003034985.1. GTDB lineage: Bacteria > Pseudomonadota > Alphaproteobacteria > Rhodobacterales > Rhodobacteraceae > Cereibacter > Cereibacter changlensis. Next base: position 7,493 of record NZ_PZKG01000082.1, on the reverse strand, counting down.
GGCGACCAGCCGGGGGTGGAGATGAAGGCCTTTGCATGTTTCATCACCGCGCCCATCGTCACCAGATGCTCGTAGCGCACCGCGCCGTGGCGGCGGGCGTCGAGGATGCGGGAGACGGTCTTGGCGCCGAAGCCCGGCACCCGCAACAGCATCTCGCGGCCGGCTCGGTTCACATCGACCGGGAAGGACTCGCGGTGCTGCAGCGCCCAGGCCGTCTTGGGATCGACCTCCAGATCGAGCATTCCGTCGCCGGCGATCTCGCCCACCTCGAAGCCGTAGAAGCGCAGCAGCCAGTCGGCCTGATAGAGCCGATGCTCGCGCAGGAGCGGCGGGCGGATCAGCGGCAGCATCTTGGAAGCGTCGGGGATCGGCGAGAAGGCGGAATAATAGACCCGGCTCAGCCCGTAATTGCCGTAGAGGTTGCTGGCATTGCCAAGGATCGCCGCATCGTCCGCCCCGTCCGCGCCGACGATCATCTGGGTGGACTGGCCCGCCGGGGCGAATTTCGCCTTGCGCTTGCCGGTATGCGTCACCTCGCGCGAGGCCTCGCGCTGCACCCGCACATCGGCCATCGCCTTGCGGATGCCGCGCGCCGATTTCTCGGGCGCAAGCTGGGTCATCCCGGCTTCGGTCGGCAGCTCCACGTTGATCGACAGCCGGTCGGCATAGAGCCCCGCCTGCTCGATCAGCTCCGGGGCGGCGTCGGGAATGGTCTTGAGGTGGATGTAGCCGCGGAAATTCTCGCGCTCGCGCAGGGTCTTTGCGATGCGCACCATGTCGGCCATCGTGTCATCCGGCGAGCGGATGATGCCGGAGGAGAGGAACAGCCCCTCGATGTAGTTGCGGCGGTAGAACTCCACCGTCAGGCTGACGACCTCATCGACCGAGAAGCGCGCGCGCTCGACCTGCGAGGAGACGCGGTTGATGCAATAGGCGCAGTCGTAGATGCAGAAATTGGTCATCAGGATCTTGAGCAGGCTGATGCAGCGCCCGTCCGGGGCATAGGCGTGGCAGATCCCGGTTCCGCCGGAGGAGCCGAGCCCCTTCCCGTCGCGGGAATCCCGGCGTTGCCCGCCACTCGACGCGCAGGAGGCGTCGTATTTGGCGGCATCGGAGAGGATCGCCAGCTTCTGGGAAAGGTCTCGCTTCATAAGTTCTTAATATGTTCCGGTTTTCGCCGTTTCAAGCACAGAAGGGGAACATCGGCGTGAAAGCGCAGGTCACGCGGCTTCGGGCACGATGGTTTCGCCGATCAGCCGCATCAGATCGCCGAAATAGCCCTCGCTGCGGGCGGGCTGCGTCGGGTCGGAGGTGATGACCACCGTCATCTCGCGCCCCGGCACGAGGCAGATGATCTGCCCGCCATAGCCGCGCGCCAGCGCGATGCTCTCGCCGCCCGCCTCGCCGACGAACCAGCCGTAACCGTAGCCCAGCCCCGAGAAGGGCGAGCGGGTCAGCGGCTGCAGTGACCGGCGCACCCAGTCGGCGCTGAGCACCCGCGTGCCGTCGATCGTGCCGCCCTGCCGGTACATCTCGCCGAAGCGCAGCATGGCGAGGGGCGACAGCGCCATCTCGTTGCCGCCGAGGTAGAAGCCCTGCGGGTCGCGCGTCCAGGGCGGGATCTCGACATTCAGCGGGTTGCCGATCCAGTCGCGGGCGAGCTCCAGCAGCGTGGCGTCGGCAGCCTCCGCCAGCGCCGCGCCGAGGATGTGGAAGCTGCCGGTGGAATAGAGCATCCGCCCGCCCGGCTCGGCGACGAAGGGCCGGGTCAGCGCGTAATCGACCCAGTTCCGGCTGGAGACCCAGGCGCCGTAATTGCCGCCCGAGGTCCGCTCAAGCCCGGCCTGCATGGTCACGAGGTTCTCCAGCGTCAGTGCGCCCACGCGCGGGTCGGCATCGTCCGGGATCAGGCCGGGGGCGACCTCGGCCAACGTGGCCTGCAGCCCCGGCACCACCTGCCGGTCGATGGCCGCGCCGGTAAGGGCCGCGACGATGGTCTTGGAAACGGATTTCACATTCACCGCCCGCTCCACCGCCGGGCCGCGCAGCGCCTCAGACAGCTGGATCTCGCCGCCGCGGGCGATGACGATGGCATGGAGCTGCGACAGGCTCTCGGCCGCGCGCAGCGTGGCGGCGAACCGGGTCTGGGCCTTCAGCCGAAAGGGCAGGGCGAGCGCCGGAACCCCGGCGAGAAAGGCGCGTCTGGCAAGCGGCACGGTGAACTCCTTGTCGAATGGGGAAGGAACTGCGGCTCGGGGCCGAGGGTTCAACGCGAACACGGATCACGTTTGCGAAATCTGCACCCGATGCTGCAACGCAGCTTGAAAGGTAAGCATGCTTATATTATGTCTCGCCCATGACCGACGCACCCAAACCTCTCGGCCTGCTGATGCATGATGCCGCCCGCGCGATCCGCAAGCGTTTCGAACAGCGCACCTGCGCGCTTGGCCTGTCCTCCGCCCAGTGGCGGCTGCTGGCCCATCTGTCGCGCGAGGGCCGCGCAGCCCAGGCCCGGCTGGCCGACCTGCTGGAGATCGAGCCGATCAGCGTCTCGCGCCTGCTCGACCGGATGGAGCAGGGCGGCTGGGTGCGGCGCGAGCCCGATCCCTCCGACCGCCGGGTGCGGATCATCGTGCCGACCGAAAAGACCACCTCGGCCTATGCCAGCATCAAGGCGACCGCCGAGGAGGTCTATGCCGAGGCGCTGGCCGGGGTGCCGGCCGAAAACCGCAAGATATTGATCGATACGCTTTGCGTGATCGTCTCCAACCTTTCCTCCGACGCCGATCCCGCGCCGCATTGCCCGAAGGCCGCCAAATGAATGCTTCCTCCTCAAAACCGCTGCAAGCCACGCCCGTCGCCGCCGATCCTGCCGGGGCCAAACCGGCGAGAGCCCGGCGCAGCCCGCTGCGCTGGCTCTTGATGCTGGCGCTGCCGCTGGCGCTGATCGTCGGCGGCACGGCCTACTGGCTGACCGGCGGGCGCTACGAGACGACCGAGAACGCCAATCTGCGCCAAGCCGTCGTCTCTGTCGCATCGGACCTGAGCGGGCGGGTCGTCGCGGTGAACATCGCCGACAATCAGGTGGTGAAGGCGGGCGACCTGTTGTTCAGCATCGACCCCGAGCCCTACCGGCTGGCCCTGGCCCAAGCCGAGGCCGCCGTGGCCGGGGCGCGGCTGCAGGTGGAGCAGCTGCGCGTCGGCTATGCCCAGGCGCAGGCCAATGCCATGCTCGCTGCCGATGACGCCGCCTACCAGGCCTCCGAGCTGGAGCGGCAGCGGGCGCTCTCGACCAAGGGCGTCGCCTCGGCGACCGCGCTGGACGACGCGCAGCACGAGGCGCAGCGCGCCCGTGAGCTGATGAGCGTGGCCGACCAGCAGGTCGCCAGCGCGCTCGCCGCGCTCGGCAACGACCCCCAGATCGCCACCGACAGCCATCCTACCGTCATGGCCGCCATCGCCGCCCGCGACGAGGCCGCCTACAAGCTGGGCCTGACCGAGGTGCGCGCCCCCGCTGATGGCGTGGTCTATCAGGCGGCCAGCTTCAAGCCGGGCCAGATGGTCGGCGCCGGGACGCGGCTGTTTGCGCTGGTCGAGACTGGCGATGTCTGGATCGACGCCAATTTCAAGGAGACCCAGCTGGCGGGCATCCGCGTCGGTCAGCCGGCCGAGGTGGTCTTCGACCTCTATCCCGACCAGCCGGTCGAAGCGGTGGTCGAGGCCGTGGGCGCCGGCACCGGGGCCGAGTTCTCGCTGCTGCCGGCGCAGAACGCCACCGGCAACTGGGTGAAGGTGACCCAGCGCGTTCCCGTCCGGCTGCGGCTGGCCGAGCCAACCGAGCTGGGTCTCGCCTCGGGGCTGAGCGCGGAAGTTTCAGTCGACACCGGCCGCAGCCGCAGCCTCGGCTTCACCTCGCACGCCGCCGCCCTGAACTGAGCAGGCAAGCCAATGACCGCCGAAACCCAACCCGAGGTGAAGCACCGCGGGCTGATCACCCTTTCGATCATGCTCGCCACCATCATGCAGGTGCTCGACACCACCATCGCCAACGTGGCGTTGCCCTCGATGACTGGCGACCTCGGCGCGTCGCAGGACACGATCAACTGGGTCCTGACCTCCTACATCGTCGCCGCGGCGATCATGACGCCGGTCACCGGCTGGCTGGCCGACCGGGTCGGCAAGCGCGAACTGTTCCTCGTCTCGATCGTCGGCTTCGTGATCTCCTCCATGGCCTGCGGTCTGGCCTGGAGCCTGCCCTCCATGGTCGGTTTCCGGCTGCTGCAGGGCGTGTTCGGCGCGGCCATCGTGCCGCTGTCCCAGACCTTCCTGCTCGACATCAACCCGCGCGAGAAGGCGGGGCAGGCGATGGCGCTCTGGGGCGCCGGGATCATGGTCGGCCCGATCATCGGCCCGACGCTGGGTGGTTGGCTGACGGAAAGCTACAACTGGCGCTGGGTGTTCTTCATCAACCTGCCGATCGGCATCGTCGCGCTGCTCGGCTGCACCGCTTGGCTGCCGCGCGCCGCCCGCCGCATCCGCCGCTTCGACTTCTTCGGCTTCGCGATGCTGTCGCTCGGCATCGGCGCGCTGCAGCTGATGCTGGACCGCGGCGCCGAGGTCGACTGGTTCTCGGCCTTCGAGATCTGGATCTACCTGTTCCTGACCCTCACCGGCTTCTGGGTCTTCGTCATCCACATCCTCGGGGCGGACAAACCCTTCCTCGAGCCGCGCATGTTCGCCGATCGCAACTTCGCCACCGGGCTGGTGTTCATCTTCGTCATCGGCATCATCCTTCTGGCCAGCCTCGCGCTGCTGCCGCCGATGCTGTCGCGGATCTACGGCTATCCGGTCATCACCACCGGCCTCGTCATGGCGCCGCGCGGGGTGGGGACGATGATCTCGATGCTGATTGTCGGGCGGCTGGTGCGCCGGGTCGACGCCCGGGTGCTGGTGACGATGGGTCTGGCGCTGACCGCGGCCTCGCTCCACCTGATGACCGGCTTCACGCCGCAGATGGACGACAGCCTGATCATCTGGTCCGGCGTCATCCAGGGCCTCGGGCTCGGCCTCGTCTTCGTGCCGCTCTCGACCGTGGCCTTCGCCACCATCGACCCGATGTTCCGCGCCGACGCCACCAGCCTGTTCAGCCTGGTGCGCAACATCGGCTCCTCCATCGGCATCTCGATGGTGACGGTGATGCTGACGCGGAACACGCAGATCAACCACGCCGAGCTGAGCACGTTCATCACGCCCTACAACCCGATGGTCGGCCAGGTCTCGCCCGAGGCCTTGCAGGGCTCGGCCGCGGCGCTGAGCCAACTCGACGGCATGGTGAACATCCAGGCGCTGATGATCAGCTACATCGACGACTTCCAGCTGATGATGATCATCACCCTCGCCGCTATGCCGTTGGCGCTCCTGCTGCGCAAGCCCGATGCCGGCGCCGCTCCGGTCGCGGTCCACGCGGATTGACGGCCTGCCGCTTGCCGGGCGGGGCGATGCCTGCCAGTCTGGAGGCGACAGGGGTGGACGGAGGCAAGGCGGATGCAGGTCACGGGAGGGTGCCGCTGCGGCAGGATCCGCATCACCTGCTCCGGGCAGCCCTACCGGATCGGGCTCTGCCATTGCCTCGACTGCCGCAAGCAGCATGGAGCGCTGTTCGCCGCCTCGGCGATCTTCCCCGAGACGGCCGTCACCATCGAGGGCGAGGCGCGCGGCTACGAGGGCCGGTTCTTCTGCCCCGATTGCGGCTCGCCGGTCTATGGCCGCAGCGGCGACGAGGTGGAGGTGAACCTCGGCGCGCTGGACGCGCCCGACCAATGGGCGCCGACCTATGAGCTCTGGACGATCCGCCGCGAAGCCTGGCTGCCGCCCTTCCCGCTGGCGCATCGCTATGAACGCGACCGGCAGGGCGGGGGCCGCCGCGAGGATTAGGCCGGCCCATCCCGCGCCGCTGCGCCCGCAAGGCTGGCCGAGGCATCGAGGTGATGGTCCGCCGGCGAGTGTCTTGCCGCAGGGACTGCCTTGAGACTGAAAAGGGGGCTCCTATGGAGCCCCCTTTGTCATCCGGCAGAGGGGAGATTACTGGATGATCTGGACGATGCGCCGGTCGACCGGGTTCACGATGACCGGCACGCCGTTGACATAGGCGTAGGAGTACTCGGTTTCGGGCACTTCCTGCAGCACGACGACGTCCGGCACGCCGGCGCCGACGACGAGATCGCCTTCCAGGTAGACCGGCTCCACCGGGTTGGTCGTGACATAGGTGGTCACGGTCTCACCCGGATCGAGAGCCGCGCCGCCGGTCACACCGATTGCGGCGCCGATGAGGGCGCCCACCGGGCCGCCGACCGCAGCGCCGGCCAGCGCGCCGGCTCCGCCACCGGCGAGGGCCGAGTTGCCGGTCGTGTCGGTCGTTTGCGTGACCGTCGTGGTTTGTGCCGAAGCGGCGCTAGCAATGAGAAGGGCAGTGGCCGTCGCAACGGCCGTCATCTTAAACAGCATGTCAAATTCTCCAAATTTTTGGTAATCCGCTAATCGAGCGTGAGGGCATAACTTCCGGAACGCAGGCGGGTTCCTCTTCTGCACGTCGACGGGACGGACCGTCGCCGTGAGGGGCGACGGCGCGAAGCGGGTGGGCATGCTGGTGATGGGACGCTGGGTGACCTGGAACAGGGGCTGGAGGGGCAGGGGAGAGCCTGGACCGACCCTGGGCGCGGCTGCTCTCGGCCAGCCCTGACAGGTTCGCGGGCGCGATCCTGATGCGCCCAGGGCCGCTCTCTGCAGATCTCGCCTTTCCCGGCATGACCGCATCCGGCCCTTCCCGCCATCCCTCCGAGGCGAGCCTCGGCTACTTGACCCGGTAAGCCATGCCGAGCGAGCGCGGCGCTGTTTCGGCAAAACCGAACTTCTCGTAGAGCCGGTTGGCCGGAACATCCGCGATCAGGCTGACATAGGCCGAAGCGGGCAGGGCGGTGGTGACGTGCTCCATCAGCGCCGCCATGATCGCCTTGCCGAGGCCGCGGCCCTGATGCTCCGGATCGACCGCGATATCGACCACCTGGAAGAAGCAGCCGCCGTCGCCGATTAGCCGGCCCATGCCGATGGCCTTGCCCTCGGCCTCCACGACCACGGAGAAGACGGTGCCCTTCAGGCCCTGCTCGGCCGCCGCCGCCGAGAAGGGGCTCAGGCCGGCGATGTCCCGCAGGCGCAGGTACTCCTCGACCGAGGGCGTGCGGGCGACGACTTCATGGGCGGGCTTGGTCACGGCGTCTTTTTCTCTCTTGCTGCTTCATGCCGGCAGGTGGGCAGGGGGCCAACCTGCACCGCCTGGTGATCCTGCGCCAGCCCCCAGGAACCCGACCTGCGCCGCGAGGGGGCGGGGAGCCCTGTCTGTCGGTCGCTTCCCACCTCGGAATGCGGGCGGAGAGGGGGTGACCCTGTCCGCCCGTCTCGTCAGCCCTTCAGGCGCAGATGCGCGTTTTCGAAGGGGA
>NZ_PZKG01000081.1 GCF_003034985.1 Cereibacter changlensis JA139 | reverse complement strand
CGCCGCCGCCGAGGATCAGCGCGTGGCCGTGGCTGTACTTGTGCCCCGCCCTCTTGCCGGGATCACCGGGGCCGGCCAGCCCCGCCACCTGCCCAGCCGCCTCGCGCAGGAACTCCTGCACCGCAGCCTCCAGCCCGATGGAGACCACACGCAGCGCGCCCGAGAGGCTGGCGCCGGGCTCCAGCATGTGCCCCAGCCGCGGCCGCTCGAAACTGACGGTGAGCCGCGCGGGGCGGTCGAGATAGCCGCCGGCGCTGCGCACCCGGCCGCTGTCGGCGCAGAGGCCCGAGAGGATGTCGACCGCCACCAGCGCGCAGCCGCTGTCCTGCGCCATGGCCAGCGGGCGCCAGATCGCCGGATCGACATCGCGCGCCAGCCCGCCGCCGAACAGCGCATCGACCACCAGCGGCCGCGCGGCCAGATCCGCCCGCTCCAGCGTCGCCAGATCGCGCACCGGCCCCGGCCAGAGCGCCCGCATCGCCTGCGCATCGGCGGTCGCCGGCGGCGCGCTGGCCAGCACCGTCACCGGCAGGCCGCGCCGCTGCAGCAGACGCGCGATGACATAGCCGTCGCCGCCATTGTTGCCCGGCCCGCAGAGCACCACGGCGGCGGAGGCCAGCAGGCCCTCCGCCTCCATCGCCGCGACCACCCCGGCCCCGGCCCGCTCCATCAGCGTCAGGCCGGTGACTGCGCCGGAGGCAATGGCCGCCGCCTCGATGGCGCGCATTTGGGCAGAATGAAGAACTTCCCGCATCACCGCCCCCTTAACGTTCTTTTTCTGCCTAATGTTTGCACAGATAGATCAAATATCAGCCGCAGGGGTCCGGATTCCCGTCCTGCGAAGGCTTGTCGCCACCCTAGCCAATTGTCCCTGCCCTGCGGAAGTGGTCAGTGACTTGCGGACAAGGGCAAAGCGGGGGAGTCGGGCCATGAAGAAGATCGAGGCGATCATCAAGCCGTTCAAGCTCGACGAGGTGAAGGAAGCGCTGCAGGCCGCTGGCGTGCAGGGGCTTTCGGTGACCGAAGTCAAGGGGTTCGGTCGGCAGAAGGGCCATACCGAGCTCTATCGCGGCGCAGAATATGTCGTCGATTTCCTGCCCAAGGTGAAGATCGAGGTCGTCCTTGCGGATGACATGGTCGATGCCGCCATCGAGGCGATCACCTCCGCCGCCCGCACCGACAAGATCGGCGACGGCAAGATCTTCGTCAGCCCTGTCGAGCAGGCGATCCGCATCCGCACCGGCGAGACCGGCGACGACGCGATCTGACCGCCCTTCCGCGCCGGACGCGCGGTTGCGGCCGGCCCTGTCAAGCGATCCTCCAGCAAAAGGAAAGACCAGATGAGCAAAGTGTCTGATGCTCTCAAACTCATACAGGATGAGGAGGTCGAATATGTCGACATCCGCTTCACCGATCCCAAGGGCAAGCTGCAGCATGTGACGCTGGTGGCCGATCTGGTCGACGAGGACTTCTTCGAGGAAGGCTTCATGTTCGACGGTTCGTCCATCGCCGGCTGGAAGTCGATCGACCAGTCCGACATGAAACTGATCCCGGATGCGGGCTCGGTCTACATCGACCCCTTCTACGCCGAAAAGACGCTCTGCGTGCATTGCAACGTGGTCGAGCCCGACACCGGCGAGGCCTACAGCCGCGACCCGCGCGGCACCGCGCTGAAGGCCGAGGCCTACCTCAAGTCCTCGGGCATCGGTGACACCGCCTACTTCGGTCCGGAAGCCGAATTCTTCCTGTTCGACGACGTGCGCTACTCGGTCACCCCGGCCAAGGTCGCCTACCAGATCGACGCCGAAGCGGCGGCCTGGAACACCGACTCGGCCACCGAGGGCGGCAACTACGGCCACCGCGCCGGTCACAAGGGCGGCTACTTCCCGGTGAACCCGGTCGACGAGGCGCAGGACATCCGCGGCGAGATGCTCTCGACCATGAAGCGCATGGGCATCAAGGTCGACAAGCACCACCACGAGGTCGCCACCTGCCAGCACGAGCTGGGCATGATCTTCGGCGGTCTGGTCGAGCAGGCCGACAACATCCAGAAGTACAAGTACGTGATCCACAACGTGGCCCACGCCTACGGCAAGACCGTGACCTTCATGCCGAAGCCCATGAAGGGCGACAACGGCTCGGGGATGCACGTGAACATGTCGATCTGGAAGGATGGCAAGCCGCTCTTCGCCGGCGACAAGTATGCCGATCTCTCGCAGGAGGCGCTGTTCTTCATCGGCGGGATCCTGAAGCATGCCAAGGCGCTGAACGCGCTGACCAACCCGGCGACCAACAGCTACAAGCGCCTGATCCCGGGCTTCGAGGCTCCGGTGCTGCGGGCCTACTCGGCGCGCAACCGCTCGGGCTGCGTCCGTATTCCGTGGACCGAGTCGCCGAAAGCCAAGCGCGTCGAAGCCCGCTTCCCCGATCCCTCGGCGAACCCCTACCTGGCCTTCGCCGCCCTGCTGATGGCCGGCCTCGACGGGATCAAGAACAAGATCGATCCGGGCCCGGCTTCGGACAAGGACCTCTACGACCTGCCGCCGGAAGAACTGGCCGAAATCCCGACCGTCTGCGGCTCGCTGCGCGAGGCGCTGGAGGAGCTGGAGAAGGATCACGACTTCCTGCTGGCTGGCGACGTGTTCACCAAGGACCAGCTCGAGGGCTACATGGCGCTCAAGTGGGAAGAGGTCTACGCCTACGAGCACACGCCGCACCCGATTGAATATGCGATGTACTACTCCTGCTGATCGGCGGGAAAGCTTCGGGAAAGGGCGCCTTCGGGCGCCCTTTTTTATGCGCCATCTGGGCAAATGTGGCAGGACCGTGGCGCAACCTGAGGTTAATTTCTCGTTAAGATCACAATCTTCCCGCATTCCGGGAGTATCCGGGAAACAGTCACCCCGGAGAGGACGGAAAACCTCATGCGCCACATCCCGAGCAGCACCATCGCCCAGATCCTCTACACCCGGCCGGTGCGGCTGGAGTTCGACCGTCTGGTCGAGGAGCTGGACGACGCGCTGCCGGAAGCCGTCCTGCTGGAGGCGCTGCCGGGCAGCGGCCTCGCGATCTTCCGGCTGGACGGATCGACGGTGCTGCTGAGCCTCGCCCGGCGGCCGGGCGGCGGGCACGAGGCCTGCCTCAGCGCCTCCGTCAGCCCTGCGGCGGAGCCGGGAATGGCCGAGGCCGCGATCACCCAGCGCGGCGCGGCGATGTGCGGCATGATCGTCGAGCGGATCCAGGACCGGCACGCGCCGGACGCGGTGGCCTGGCACAAGCTGCCCGGCATGGTGACGCCCGAGCGGCTGGAGGCGCTGCTGGCCGAGGTTCCGACGGTGCAGGAGCTGGCGCCGCTGAGCAAGGCGCAGACCTGCCTGCCGCCGCTGGCCCCCGTGCACAAGGCCGAGCCGCCGCCGGAGCCCGCCGTGGCCCGGGCTGTCACCGGCAACGAGCCGCTGCGCGCGGCGCTCTATCCCGACGGCCCGCCTTGGCAGGCCGCCGCCGCCCCGGCCAATGTGAACGCCGTGCCGATGCGGCTGGCGATCCACACCATGAACACGACGCTGATCCTGGTCTCGCTGCCGGTGGGAGCCGCGATGCTGACCTATTCGCTGCTGCGCGGCGAGGACCTGCGCATGACCTCGCGGGCGCTGGTCTTGACCGGGCTCGGGATGATCGTGATGGAAAGCCGCTTCGGGCAGGCGCTGCTGGCGCTGATCTAGACCGCGTCGGTCTCGAAGCGGATGACGATGCGGGCGCCCTTCTCGGTCGGCAGTTGCTCGACCGTGCCGCCGAGCTGCTCGCCCATCGCCCGCAGCAACCGCTGGCCGAGGCCGGTGCCCTGCGCCACCAGCGTCGGGTCGATGCCCACGCCGTCGTCGCTGACCTCCAGCCGGGCCTGGCCTTCGGAGACTTCGGTCAGCTCGACGCGCAACGCGCCCTCGCCGCCGGTGGGCCAGGCGTATTTCACCGCATTGGTCACCAGCTCCGACACCATCACCCCGAGACAGACCGCGCGGTCGGCGCTGATCCGGACCGGGGCCGCATCGATGGTCAACCGGATCGAGGCCGGCAGGGCGCGGGCGAAATCGGTGAGCATGGTGGTCAGGTAGGCCTCCAGCTCCACCGCGCGCACATCCTCGCCGAGATAGAGGCTGCGATGCACCCCCGCCACCGCGGCGATGCGGATCTGCGCCTCGGCCAGCGCGGTGCGCACCTCTTCCGAGGCGCTGGCGGAGGCCTGCAACCGCAACAGCGACTTCACCATGGCGAGGCTGTTCGCCACCCGGTGATGCACCTCGGCCAGCAGCATCTCGGCCCGCTCGCGCGCCGCATGCACCTCGGCGTCGGCGCGGTCCTTGGCGTCCTGCAGGTCCAGCTTGGCGATAGCGTGATCGATGGCGCGGGCGAGCAGCGGGAAGAAATCCTCGCTGGCGCTCTTCAGCACGTAGTCATCCGCCCCGGCCTTCAGCGCCGCAATGGCGATGGTCGCCTCGGAGGATCCGGTGACATAGATCACCGGCGGCCGTGCGCTGCGGGCGCGGATGCCCTGCAGGATCTCCAGCCCGGTGCCGACGGCGAGGTAATGGTCCAGCACCACGGCGCAGAAGCTCTCTTCCGCCAGCAGCCGCTCGGCCGACTCGGCGTCGATGGCATGGACAAGCTCCATGCCGGCGCGAGCCAGCGTCTTTTCTATCAGCCGGGCGAGGATGGGATCGTCATCGACATAGAGCACGCGCCGAGAGGCGGGCGTGGGCATCACGAGACCTGCATGACCGAGAAGAACAGGCCGAGCTGGCGGATGGCATTGGCGAAGGAATCGTATTCCACCGGCTTGGTGATATAGACGTTGGCGCCCAGATCGTAGCAGCGCTTGATCTCGGCCTCATCATCGGTGGTGGTTAGGATCACCACCGGCAGATGCCTGACGTAGCTGTTCGACTTCAGCTGCTTGAGGATGTCGATCCCGGTCATGTCCGGCAGGTTGAGGTCGAGCAGCACCAGAAGGTAGCGCCCCTCCGACACCTTGCCGCTGCGGTCTTCGCCAAGGATGTAGGTCAGCGCCTCGCCGCCGTTGACGAAGGGGATGATCTCGTTGTTCACCCCGGCGCGCCGGATGTTCTTCTCGATAAGCCGGGCATGGCCCTCGTCATCCTCGACCATCACGATGGTCACTTCCTTGCCCAGGGCTTTCATAGCTTCACCTCATTCAGGACCGGCCGCAAATCCGCAGGCACATGCAGCGTGAAGGTCGATCCCTGACCCGCAACCGACTGCAGGGTGATCTCACCGCCGAGATTTCGCATGAGGGTGCGGACATGTGCAAGCCCGATTCCCTCCCCCGGCCTGTCCTGCGCCCCCGCACGGCGGAACAGTTCGAAGACGCGGTCGTGATCGTCGCCGGAAATGCCGCGGCCGTTGTCGCTGACGTCGATCCGCACCATCCGGGCGCCCTCGCGATAGGCGTGGATCTTCAGCCGCAGCGGCCGGTCGGGATGGGCGTATTTCACCGCGTTGTCGACGAGGTTCCCCAGCGCCTGCTCCAGCGACAGCCGGTCGCCGATGATCTCGGGCACCCTGACGTCGATCTCGACCGAGCCGTCCATGTCGGAGATCTGGTGCTGCACCGTCGCCGCCGTCAGCTCGGCCAGCGCCTTCAGGTCGATGGGCGCGGGCTTCAGCTCGCGCCGGCCGTCGCGCGAGATCTTCAGGATGGCGTTGATCAGCCCGTCCATCTTGCGGGTGGAGGAGCGGATGAAGCCGAGCGCCTCCGGCAGGTCCTCGGCCGCGGCCAGCCGGGCGTCGCGAATGTCGCTCTCGCTGATCGGCGACCCGTCGGCCAGCACATAGGCCTGCAGCGGCTTCAGCGCGGTCTCCAGCTCGCTGGTGAAGCCCATGATGTTGACCAAGGGCGCGCGCAGGTCATGCGTCACGATATAGGCGAAGCGCTGCACCTCCTGATTGGCGCGCATCAGGTCGACGGTGCGCTGCTGCACCCGCTCCTCCAGACCCGCATTCAGCCGGCGCATTTCCTCCTCGGCCGCCCCCAGCGCGCGCAGCTGGCGCGACATCTCGAGGAAGGCACCGCCGATCACCACCAGCGTCGCCAGCCCGCCGACCACCGAGGCGATCTGCAACAGCCGGTTCAGCCGCTCCTGCCGCGCGATCGCCTCGGCGTTGCGCGCGTCGGAGCGGTCCAGCACCCCGGTCAGGATCTCGCGGATGCGGTCCATCGTGGCGCGGCCCTCACCCTCCAGCCCGATCAGCGACAGCCGGTCGATACCGCCCTCGGCCACGTCGGCCAGGGTGATCTCGGCCAGCTCCAGCCGCCGCTCGACCAGCTGCCGCAGCTCCGCCCCGTCGGCTTCGCCATGCTCCGGCAGGTGCGGCAGCAGCGTGTCGGCCAGTCGCGGCACGCGGTTGCGGGCGTCCTCGTAGGGCGCGAGGAAGGCCTGGTCCTGGGTGACGATGAAGCCGCGCTGGCCGATCTCGGTGTCCTGCAGCGCCGAAAGCAGATCCGCCGCATTGCGCCGCATCTCGCGCTCGTCCACGATCAGCCCGAAGGTCTCGTCGGCGCGGAAGGCGATATAGGTGCCGATCGACCCGACCAGCACCAGCAGCAGCGCCCCAAGGGCCAGAAGCCCGGTGCTTCGTCTCATTCTCTGGGGTCCGTGCTGCACTGCGAGCTCTTCCTCTGTTGCGTGAGGCCGGACGCTAGCATGGCTCGGCAGGCTGGATAAGGGCGGAAGGCACGGTTTTGCCGCCAATCCGGCAAGGTGAGTCGCGACTGCGGCAAAGCGAAAACACGCCGTTGCGTCACATGCGACAAAATCACGCGGCAGGGCGGAACTCCGGCGTCCGGCGCGCTATTTATCTGCTGTCAGGGCGTCCGCCTCCGCGGCCTTCCCGACCCTCTGCGCCGTTTGCGGCGGACGGGCAGAGCGGGTGTCAGCCGGATGTGAAAGGACTGGTAATGACTGTTAACACGATGACCGTCTCGGCCGGACAGGCGCTCAGGGTTCTGCGCGAAGGCTGGGCGGCCCAAAGGGCCGGCGCGCTCACCACCTCCTGGATGCTGCATGGCCGGCCCGGCGTCGGCAAGACCGAGGTGGTGCGCCAGCTGGCCGCCGAGCAGAAGGCGAGACTCTACGACCTGCGCCTCACCACGATTGAGTCGCAGGACCTGCGCGGCCTGCCCTATTACGACCACGAGACGAAGAAGACGCTCTGGTATCGCCCGGACGATCTGCCGGACGATCCAAACCACCCCTCGCTCCTCTTCCTCGACGAGCTGACCGCCGCGCCGCCGCACCTGCATCCCGCCGTCTACGGCCTACTGCAGGAGCGCCGCGTCGGCCCGCATCATCTGCCCGACAACGTCTTCATCGTGGCGGCCGGCAACATGGTCGAGGATGGCGCGGTGGCCTACGAGATGGGCACCGCCCTGTCGGACCGGCTGATCCACCTGAACGTCGAGGCCTCGGCCTCGGACTGGCTGGAGAATTTCGCCATCCCGAACAGCCTACATCCCGCCGTCGCCGCCTTCATACGCACCCGCCCCGACCTCCTGGAGACCACGGCCGAGGCGCTGGACCGCGGGTTGATGATCTCCACCACGCCGCGCAGCTGGGAAAGGGTCAGCCGGATCATGCAGGCGGTGGACGACCGCGCGCTGCGCAAGATCATGCTGGCGGGCACCATCGGCGAGGCGGTGGCGGCGGAGTTCCAGCTGGTCGCCGATGACATCGAGGCCAGCGTCAGCGTCGCCGCCCTGCTGGAGGCCGCGCCGAAGGACCGCCCGGCGCTCTATCCGGAATCGATGCATGGGCTGCATGCGCTGATCTACGGGTTGGTCGGCGCGCTGGGGCCGCAGACCGCCGTGCCGGTGATCGACGTGATGGCCGGCATCCGCACCCTGGACCGCGAGCGCAGCGACGCCGCCTTCGCCCGGATGCCGCTGGCCGAGCTCTGTACCCATGGGTTCGAGATGGCGATCCGCCGCGGGCTGGAACAGGGGCTGGCCGAGGACTTCCTCGACCACCCGGCATACGAAGCCTATTCGCAGGAACGCCGCGCGCTGGGTCTGGACTGATGGCGACGCATTCCCGCCGCGCCGGCCCCGCCCTGCGCCGGCTGTCCGAGGCCGACCCGGCCCTCGGCGCTCTCGCGTTCTGGTGCCCGCACCGCGACGCCGAGGGCGAGACGGCGGCCTGGACCGATGGCCGCAGCGTGTTCTACGGCCCGGGCTTCGAAGCGCTGGCCCCGCACGAGCAGGCCGGGCTCGCCGCGCATCAGGTGCTGCATATCGCGCTGCGCCACGCACCGCGCGCCCTGGCGATGCGCGGCCGCTTCGGCGACCGTTTCGACGAGGAGCTGTTCAACATCGCCTGCGACGCCATCCTGAACCAGACGCTGGTGCAGGCCGGCCACGCCCTGCCCCGGCCCGTCGTACTGCTGGCGGACCTGCTGAAGGCCGCCCTGCCCGGCGAGACGGCGCTGACCGGCTGGGATGTGGAGCGGCTCTACATCCGGCTGATGGCCGATGCCGGCAAGGGCGGCAAGGGCGGCGGCGAGGGCAAGACCGCCGGCAAGGCCGAGGGCAAGGACGGCAAGCCCGAGGCCGCCGAGGCGGCGCATGCGCTGGCGCGGCAGAAGGGCTTCGGCAAGGATCTGCACGCCGCCCCCGCCCCGGTCGAGGGCGACAAGGAGGAAACCCCCGACCCCGACGCCTGGCGCGAGCGGCTGGCGCGGGCGATGGAGGATGGGCGCTCCGCCGGACGCGGCATCGGCACGCTGGGGACCGGCGCGCTCGACCTGCCGCAGGCGCATACGCCTTGGGAACGGGTGCTGCGGCGGCTGATCTCCAAGGCGGTGTCGCACCAGCCGCGCCCGGATTGGGGCCGCCCGGCCCGGCGCTGGCTGGCGCATGACAGTGCGGCGCGCGAGGAGGGCCGGTTCCAGCCCGCCTTCCAGCCGGCCCGCTCGGCCGACCGCAACCGTGCGCGGGTGGCGGTGGCGGTCGACACCTCCAGCTCGATCGACGACGCCCGGCTCGGGCTCTTCGCGGCGCAGGTGGCCGGAATCGGCCGGCGCTCGGGGGCGGAGGTGCATGTGCTGGCCTTCGACACCGTGGTGACCGGCCACAGCCGGATGCAGGGCGTCGCCTGGGAGCAGGAGATCCGCGGCATCGGCTTCGCCCGCGGCGGCGGCACCGACTTCGGCCCGGTGATCGCGGCGGCCTCGGCGCTGGACCCTTCGGTGATCGTGCTGCTCACCGATCTGGACGGGCCCTGCGGCCCCGCGCCCAAGGCGCCGGTGATCTGGGCCATCCCGCAGGAGGAGGCCCCGGCCCCGCCCTTCGGCAGGGTGCTCAGCCTCGCGCGCTGAGCGTCCGTCGCGCCATGCCCGCCAGCCGGGCATGCGCCGAGATGCTGGAAGCCTCCAGCGCCACCGAGCGCAGCGGCTTCTTCTGCACCAGGTTGATGCGCAAGAGCGCGCCCTCGTCGAAGCCCCGGTCGAACAGGCCCTCGCGCAGCATCGCCCGCTCCTCGGGGGTGAGGTCCAGCACCGCCCGCGTCTCGGCGTCCTGCACCGAGACGAAGGTCAGGGGCCGCAGCCGCGCCATGTCGGACTGTTCCACCACCAGCACCAGCCGTCCTTTCATCATGCCGCGCCCGGCGGCGATCCGGGTCAGGATCGCCCGGCCGCGCTGCGACAGCATGTCGAGCCCGCGGTCCACGTGATCATCCTCGCCCGGCCGCGCCGTCACCGGCAGCACGTTGCCCTCGACGATCAACGCCGCCAGCAACAGCACCGGGGCCACGGCCAGCCCGATCTCGGCGAACTCCGGCATCAAGAGCATGGCGATGGGGATCGGGGCCAGGATCAGCGCATGGCGCACCAGCGAGGAGTCGAGCATCAGCCGCCAGAAGGTCGGCGAGAGCATCAGTTTTCGCGGAAAGACCAGCGTTCCGGCGCGGCGCATCACCCCGGTGGCGGTGCAGCGGCGCAGGGCGCGGGCATTCACTACGGTGGAGGGAGTCAGAATGAACATGATACCTCGGTCGTCACGCTGGATGTCTGTCAAGCACCGACGCGCGGCTCCGGTTCCCCGATGCCGCGCGCGCTTCACCTCTATATCACGGGGTGGTTAGCAATACGCCGCAGCGTCACAAACGGATCTCTCCCTCGTCGGTCCCGTCCCAGTAATGGATGCGGCTGGCATGGATGTTCAGGAGCACCATTCCGGGCGTGTCGATCCCCTCGGGGAACCACATCCGCAGGCTCTTGAACCAATGCGCCTCGAAGGCAGCCCTGTCGCGAATGATCTCGGCGCGGCCCTCGATCGACAGGAAGAGCGGCGGCTTGCCCAAGAGCCCGGCCTTGCCGGTGAGCGACATGGCGACCCTCGGGTCGGCCTTGATGTCGCGGACGGTGTGGGTGTCCTCGTAGGTGAAGAACCAGCTGTCGCCGTCGAAGGCCACGTCGCCGTTGTTGCTCATCGGCCGCCCGGCGATCTCGCCGCCCTCGGCCCGTGTGAAGAGCATGGTGAAATCAATCTCGCGCATGTCCTGCGCGATGTCTTCCAAGGTCTTGTCAGCCATTCGCTTGTCTCCGCGGCCCCGTGCCGCCCAAGACACAGTTCCCGGGCGGGCAAAAGGTTCCTTGGCGGAGCGAGGCCGGAGGATCAGCCCGCCACGTTGCCCCGGCGCCAGAACTCGATGGCGCCGCGGAAGTGGTTGAACTTCATCCAGTGCGGCAGCCATTGCGACGAGGGTCGGGTCACCGAGGTGGCGAGGTAGAGGCACAGATGCACCGCCGCCTTGCGCCAGACCCAGAGCGGCGCGCCCGACAGGCGCCGCCCGCCGGCCGGCGCAAGCGCGCCCATGGTCAGCGCACCCTCGACGGTGCTGAGATAGGCCCAGGTCTCGCCGGCCGAGCGGTAATAGACCCCGACGTAATCCAGCGACAGCCGCGCCTTCGGAATCAGATGGCGCACCATGGCCCCCGGCACCCAGACCCCGGTCGCGCCCGCATCGAGGATGCCCTCGATCACCGTAACCTCCTCACCCAGCCGCTTCTGGCCGGGGCTGACGCCGAGGTTGGGGTCGTAGCGCCACTGTTTCTGCTCGGCGGTGCGGACGGCGAAATTCGCGCCATAGGGAAGATGGTCGCCGACCTTGGTCAGCCGGATCGGCTTGGCGCCCAGATCGCGCTTCGCCATCAGCGAGGCCAGCTTGTCGTAGTTCTGCTCGAACCAGCGCGGCGCCGGGCCTTCCAGCACCGGCACGATCTGGCCGCCGAAGACCGCGGCCTCGGGATAGCGGCGGAAGGCCTCGGCATAGGCCACAAGCCAGTTCGGGTCGATCATCACGTCGTCGTCGGTCCAGCAGATGTACTCGCCCCGCGCCTCGGCCACGCCGCGGTTGCGGGCATGCGACAGCCCGGCCTCGGGTTCGAGGATATGGCGGATCGGCAGCAGCCCGGCGACGCTTGCCACCACCTCGGCGGTGTTGTCGGTGCTGCCGTTGTCGATCAGCAGGAACTCCCACTCGACATCCGGCTTCTTCATCGCCACCGCGGTCATGAGCACGCGGCGCAACTGTTCGGCCCGGTTCCGCGTGCACATGATGACACTGATGAACATCGGTTTCTCCTTCAGATCACCGGACAGGTCCGGACGTAGGGGGCTGCCGGGCTAACGGCGGCCTGCAGGGGACGGGGCGAAAACGCTCGCGGGGAATAAACGACCGACCGCCCGTGACTTCGCGGCCTCACGCAACCTTAACGCGAATCGTAACAGAACAATACACTTCTGGATGAGGGTCCGTGCAACGGGCGACATCCCGCCGGCGACTGCCCGCTTTCCGGGCAGTCGGACAACAAACGCGCCTCAGATCGCCATGGTTTCGCGCGCCGGCAACTGCCGCGCGAGGCCGAGCGCTTCCTCCATGCCATCCGCCGGCGAGGCGCCCTCCCAGGTGGTGCCGAAGCAATCCGAGAATCGGCGGATCTTGCCGTAGCTGTTGTCGAGGAACGCATGCGGCAGGCCGAGCAGGGTCGACAGGATATGCACATGCAGCCGGTCGGTGATGACGAAGCGCGCCCCCGCCAACTGGTCGAGCCCCGCCTGCATCCGCCGGGCGGCAAGGCGGTTGAAGAAAGCCAGCTTGCGCGCCTCCCTGCCCCATTTGCGCCGGTCGAGCGTCAGCAGCGTGGCGATCCGCGTCTGCCGCAACGCCGTGGCGTGCAGCTCCGGATCATCGGCCGGCCAGTCGCTGCGCAGCCAGCCCGCGGGCAGCGGGTCGGGCAGCGCCGCGATCGGCCGCGCCTCGATATCCTCGCGCAGCGCCAGCAGCAGGTCCAGGTCGGGGGCGCGGCTGCGCGGCAGCTCTCCCAGCGCGAAGGCCATGTCGGGGCAGAGCTTCACCGTGCAGTCGAAACGGCTGGTGGCCAGATCATAGCTCGGCTGGTCTCGCACCAGCAGCGTGAAGGCCCCGTGGCGGCGGATCGCCTCGGCGGTGCGGGTGATGGCCGCGTCGTCCTTGTAATGGATCGATTGCGGCAACTGCACCACCGATCGGCCCGGAAAGGCCGCCAGCACCGCCTCGCGGAAATCCTGATGCGCCGGCCAGATGTCGCCGAAATTGCCGCCACCATGCAGAAGGATCACCCCTTCGGGCATCGCGGCCTTCAGCTCCTCCATCGTCGTCCCGCAACGGCAGGTCAGCGCCGGGGCGGCCTTCACCCGGCTGTCGAGCCAGGCGATGTTGCCCATCCAGATCGCGCTGTCGCCGACATTACCGTGATCGGGAAAATCCAGCAGCGCATAGGGCTTGGCCTGCAGGGCGGGCACGAGTGGCCCGAGCACCTCGTCGATCCGCGCCTGCAGGCGGCGGATCACGTCGAGGTGGCTTTGCGGCGGGGCGGAGGGGGAAGACAGGGTCATGGGCCTCAGGATTTCTTGACGAGGGAACGGAGCAGGTCGAACAGCGGGCGCAGCATGGTGCGGGCGAGCAGCAGCAGCAGGAGGGCATAGAGCGCGGCCCCCAAGGCCACCGAGGCCCCGATCAGCGACCAGCCGGGGCCGGTCGCCATCAGCAGGTGGGGCTTCGCGAGCCAGACCGCAACCGCCATCACCACCGACGAGACCAGCGGCGGCAGCAGCATCTTCAGCGTGGACAGGGGCGAGACGCCACCATGCTTCATCAGCACCCATTGCTGATAGGGCATGGTCAGGTAGGCCCGCGCCACATAGGCGGCGGCCACGGCGACCAGCCCGAAGGGCACCAGCAGCCAGGTCAGCAGCACCGTCGCGGCCAGCTGCAGCGCGGCCACGGCGACGATCTGCCCGGCGCGGTTCACCGCCGCCAGCGCCGGCCCGGCGAAGAAATTGGTGACGAAGGGCACCGCCATCAGCACCAGCACCATGGCGATGTCGCTCGACTCGGCCCACTGCGGGCTGAACACCAGCGGGATGAACTCATGGGCCAGCGCGCCGAAGCCCAGGAGCAGCGGGAAGACGAATATCCCCGCGACGGCCATCATCCGGTTGTAGGTCCGGCCGAAGCGCTCGCGGTCATCCTGCAGCCGCGACAGCGTCACCAGCGACACCTGGCCGATCGGGGCCAGCACCGACTGGCCCAGAAGCTCGATCAGCCGCCAGGCGATGCGATAGGCCCCGACGGCGGTCGGCCCGTACCAGCGGGAGATGAAGATGTCCTGCACCCGGACCAGCATCATCCACATCAGCTGGGTCAGCACCATGCTGAGGTTGAAGAGCAGCACCGGCTTCAGCTGCGCCCAGCTGAAGCGGAACCGTGGCACCCAGCGGTACATCGCCCAGGCGAGGCCCACGGTGATCACCGCCGAGACGGCGGATTGCACCACCAGCGCCCAGATCCCCCAGCCGGCATAGGCCGCCGCCACCGCGACAAGGCCCGAGACGAGGCTGGCGGCGACGCTTTGCAGCGCGAGGTGCTTGTGGCGGAACTCGCGCGCCATCCGCGCGGCATGCACCGTGCCGAGGGTGGAGAGCGGCAGCAGCACCGCCAGCCACCGCACCACGGCGGTGACGTTCTCCTCCTGCACCAGCGCGGCGTAGTAGGGCGCGGCGGCGAAGGCGACCGCCCCCATGGCCGAGCTGAGGCCCAGCGTGGTCCAGAAGGCGGTGTCGGCGAAGCTCTCATCCAGATCGAGCTGGCGGATCACCGCGTCGCCCATACCGGCGCTGGCGGCGATGCGGGTGAATTCGACGAAAAGGCTGGCGAGGGCGAAGATGCCGAACTCGGTCGGACCCAGCAGCCGGGCCAGCACGACAAAGAGCACGAAGGTGGCGATGTTCACCCAGCCAGCGCGCAGCACCGACCAGAGCATGGCAGTGGCGGTCTTCTTCTTCAGGTCGTCGGGCTTCTTCGGCGCGTCGGTCGGGGCCATGCTCTCGGCGGCGGTCATGCGATCTTCCAGGCTTGCGGGCGGAGGACCGGGACGGCCTCGTTTCGGTCAAACAGCACTCCGGCGGCACGGATGCCGCCCCCTCCCGCAATGCTGCACCGCAACATGACCGGAAAGCCTGTGCGAAGTATAGCGGATTTGGCCACACCAATAGGTTGTAGGCGAAGATCGGCACAATTTTATGCAACTGTCGCCGCTTCGCCGCCGACCGGAGCGTGACGCAGCGTCATTCTGACCGATGGACAGCGAGACGCGACCCACTGGACCTTTGCCGCGTCATTCCCTATATATTTGGTCAACTAAAAGCGCGAGCATCCCATGACCCACTCCGCCGACATGATCGAGGGCGCGCCCCTGATCAAGCCCTCCACCACCGACCACCCGCTCTACGACTCCGTCGTCGAGGCCTGCCGTTCGGTCTTCGATCCCGAGATCCCGGTGAACATCTACGATCTGGGGCTGGTCTACACCATCGACATCTCGCCCGAGAACGAGGTCGAGATCCTGATGACCCTCACCGCCCCCGGCTGTCCGGTGGCCGGCGAGATGCCGGGCTGGGTCGCCGATGCGGTGGAGCCCATCGCCGGCGTGAAGCAGGTGAATGTCGGCATGACCTTCGATCCGCCCTGGGGGATGGAGATGATGTCGGACGAGGCGCGGCTCGAACTCGGCTTCATGTAAGCGATAGATCAAGCTTTTGGGCTTGAAAGTGATTGCATCAAGCTTGAAAGCTTGATTTCATCATATCAAGGCAAAGGACTTGATATGTCACGGATCATCTCGGTCATCACCGGCGACATCGTCGGCTCCTCCGACGCCCCCCAGGGGGCGCTGGAGCGGACGATGCAACTCCTGTCCCGCGCCGCGGGCGAGCTGACCTATTGGTCCCTGCCGCCCGCGCGCTTCACCCGGTTTCGCGGCGATGGCTGGCAAGTCCTTGTCAATGCACCGGAACTTGCCCCCCGAGCCGCCCTTTTCCTCACCGCCCGCCTGCGTGCCGATCCTGAGGCGATGGCCAGCCGGATGTCGATCGGCACCGGCCCCTTCGCCTCGCTCGGCGGCGCCGACCTGTCGGACGCGCGCGGCGCGGCCTTCGAGCTGTCGGGCCGCGGGCTCGACGCGATGAGCCGGCTGCGGCTCTTGTCGGTCGAGGGCGAGGGGCTGACGGCTCTGCACCCGGTGGTGCTGGACCTACTGGAGCAGCATTGCCGCAAATGGACCCGCGATCAGGCCGCTGCCGCCGCGCTGGCGCTGCACCCGGGGAATCCGACGCTGCAGGACATGGCCAGCGTGCTCGGCATCTCGCCGCAGGCGGTGAACTACCGGCTCAGCGGCGGCGCGGTGCAGGCGATCCGCCGGGCGCTGACCGGCTGGGAGGAGGCCTTCCTCGCCCATGCCGAGACCGGGAGCTGGACGCGATGAGCGAGATCCTCGCCGCCCTGCTCCTGGCCCACGCCGTCGCCGACTTCCTGCTGCAGCCGGACTGGATGGTGCGGCGCAAGCGCGAGCCCTGGGTGCTGCTGGCCCATGCGGCCGTGGTGCTGGCGCTGTCGCAGCTGGCGCTCGGCCATGTCGCCTCGCCCTGGGTGCTGGGGCTGGCGGCGCTGCATCTGGCGATCGACGCGGTGAAGACCCATCTTGCCCGCCCCGGCCTTGCCGCCTTCCTCGCCGATCAGGCGGCGCATCTGGCGGTGATCCTCGGCGTGGCGCTGCTCGCCCCCGACCTCTGGGAGACCGGGCTTTGGGCTGCCCTGCCCGAACGCTTCGCGGCCCTGCCGCACTACATGCTGCTGGCCGCCGGGCTGATCCTCGCCACAAGGGCCGGCGGCGTCGCCGTCGGGCTCCTGATGCGGGCGCAGGCCGCCGAGGACCCGCCGGCCCGCGGGTTGCCGAAGGGCGGCACGACGATCGGCTATCTCGAGCGCGGGCTGATCTTCATCCTGATCCTCTCGGGCCAACCGGAGGCCACCGGCTTCCTGATCGCCGCGAAATCCATCCTGCGCTTCGGCGCGGTGTCCGAGGACCGCGCCGCCTCGGAATATGTCATCATCGGCACGCTGGCCTCCTTCGGCTTGGCCATCGCCACGGCGCTCGCGGTGCAGCATCTGGCCACCGGCCTGCCGCCGCTTGAGATTCCCGGCCCGACACCCTAGATTGAACGGAACCCCAAAGGATCTTCCCATGTTCGGCATTCCCGGAAAACAGGCCGTCACCCTCACCCCCGCCGCCGCGAAGCAGATCGCCCGGCTGATGGACAAGCAGAGCTCCAAGGGCCTGCGCATCGGCATCAAGAAGGGTGGCTGCGCCGGCATGGAATACACCATGGACTACGTGTCCGAGGTGAACCCGATGGACGAGACGGTGGAGCAGGACGGCGCGCGGGTGATGATCGCCCCGATGGCGCAGATGTTCCTCTTCGGCACCGAGATCGACTACGAGACCTCGCTGCTGGAGGCGGGCTTCAAGTTCCGCAACCCCAACGTCTCCGAGGCCTGCGGCTGCGGCGAGTCGATCAAGTTCAAGGACGCCTGAGGGCTCGGGGAAGCCTGACGCTTTCCCCGTCGCCCGCCATCGGCTAAGAGATTCCCGACCGACAGGAAAGGAATGACGATGCGCAAACTCGCCGCTGGCAACTGGAAGATGAACGGGGTCGAAGCCGATCTCGCCGAAGTCGACGCCCTGGTCTCCGCCCATCGCACCCCGCGCTGCGAGATGCTGCTCTGCCCGCCGGCCACGCTGATCTCGCGCATGGCGGCGCGGGCCACCGGCGACCTGTTCATCGGCGCGCAGGATTGCCACGCCCAGGCTTCCGGCGCGCATACCGGCGATATCTCGGCCGCGATGCTGGTCGACGCCGGGGCCACCCATGTCATCCTCGGCCATTCCGAACGCCGCGCCGACCATGGCGAGACCGATGCGGAGGTCCGCGCCAAGGCCGAGGCCGCGCTGGCCGCGGGGCTGGTCGCCATCGTCTGTGTCGGCGAGACCGAGGCGCAACGCGACGCCGGCCAGACGCTGGAAGTCATCGGCGGCCAGCTCGCGGGCTCGGTGCCCGAGGCCGCCACCGCCCGGACCACGGTCATCGCTTACGAGCCGGTCTGGGCCATCGGCACCGGCCGCACGCCCACGCTGGAGGAGATCGCCGAGGTCCACGCCTTCCTGCGCGCCGGGCTGGCCAAGCGGTTCGGCGACGCCGAGGGCTTCCGCCTGCTCTACGGCGGCTCGGTGAAACCCTCGAACGCCGGCGAGATCTTCGCCGTGGCCAATGTCGACGGCGCGCTGGTCGGCGGCGCCAGCCTGAAGGCCGCCGATTTCGGCGCCATCGTCGAGGCGCTTTCCGCCGCCTGAATCTCCGGCCGAAGGTCGCGGAAGGCGCAGCGGCGGGCGCGGGAATCGGTCAGGCTCGGGGCATGTTGCAGCCCCGCCGCCTGACCACGCTCTCCGCCAACCTGATCTGCATGGCTTCCATGCTGGTCTGGGCCGCCGGGCTTCCCGCCGCCGAGCTGCTGATCGGCCCGCTCACCCCGCTGCCGCTCACCGCGCTCCGGATGCTCACCGCGCTGGCGCTGCTGCTGCCGCTCTGGCTGGCGCTCGAAGGCATGCAGAGCCTGCGCCGCGCCAGCTGGACCCGGGGACTCTTCGTCGGCGGCATCGGCTTCGGCCTCGGGGCCTATCTGCTCGTCTCGGCGCAATCCCTGACCGACCCGATCACCATCGCAGTGATCACCGCCGCCATGCCGGTGATCGGCATCGCGCTGGAATGCCTGCTGGACGGCCGCCGGCTGAGCGGCGCGCTGATCCTCGGCGTGGCGCTGAGCCTCTGCGGCGGGCTGATCTCCTATGGCGGCAAGCTCGGCGCGGGCGGTTTCGGCCTCGGCGCGCTGATGGCCGTGGTCTCGGTGGTCTGCTACACATGGGGCTCGCGCGAGACGGTGAAGAGCTTCCCCGACCTCTCGCCGCTCGGCCGCGCCACGGTGACATTGGCGGGGGCGACGGCCGTCACCACGCTGGCCGCCGGCTTGCAGGTCTCGCTCGGCGGGCCCTCCCCCGACTGGAGCGCCATCGGCACGCCGCAGATCGTGGCGCTGCTGATCTACGGCATCGGCGCGCTGGCGGTGTCGCAGGTGCTCTGGATCATTTCGGTCGGGCATCTCGGCATCGGCGTCGCTTCCTTGCATGGCAATGCGACCCCGTTCTATGTCATGGTCTTCCTGGTGATGCTCGGCGGCTCCTGGAGCTGGACCCAGGCCCTCGCCGCCGCCATCGTCGTTCTCGGCGTGCTGGTGGCGCAGGGCAGGATGCCCCGACGCAGCACCGAGACGATCCGCCGAGACAACCCCATGAGCTGATGCAGAGCCTGACCCAATCGCCCACCGCCGCCCGCTTCGTGCAGAACCCCTATCCGTTCTACGAGCGGGCCCGAGCGCTGGGGCCGTTCTTCCACTGGACCGATTACGACCTGCCCTGCACCACTTCGCACACCGCGATCAACGCCATCCTGCGCGACCGCCGCTTCGGCCGCGAATGTCCGCCCGCGCTGCGTCCCGCGGTGCCCGAGCATCTGCGCCCGTTCTACGCCGTCGAGGACCACTCGATGCTGGAGCTGGAGCCGCCGCATCACACCCGCCTGCGCGGCCTCGTGCTGCGCGCCTTCACCAGCCGCCGCATCGCCACGCTGGCGCCCGAGATCGAGGCCATCGCGCATCAGCTGATCGACGCGCTGCCCGAGGGCGAGTGCGACCTGATCGCCCATTTCTGCAGACGGCTGCCGATGCTGGTCATCGCCCGGCTG
>NZ_PZKG01000080.1 GCF_003034985.1 Cereibacter changlensis JA139 | reverse complement strand
AGGAGGCGCGGCGGATCGGTCTGCTGGAATGGCAGGACGCGCCGCTCGATTGGCTCGCCCGCGGCCCGCAGGAGCTGGAGCCGGTGCCGGGGCTGATCGCGGCGGTGGCGCGGCGGCACCGGGTCGATGTGCTGCATCTGAACGCGCCGAGCCAGGCGGCGGGGCTGTCGGTGCCGGTGCCGGTGGTCGCGGTCTCGCATTCCTGCATCCCGACCTGGTTCAACACCATGCGCGGCAACGGCCTGCCGCCGGACTGGCTCTGGCATCGGCGGCTGAACCGGATCGGGCTGATGGCCGCCAATGCCGTGCTCACCCCCAGCCATGCCCAGGCGCGGCTGATGGTCGAGGCTTACGGCCCGCTGCCCGAGCTGCGCGTGGTGCCCAACGCCAGCAGCTTCGCGCCGCCGCCCGCCAGCGCGCCGCGCGAGCGCTTCGTGCTGGCGGCGGGGCGCTGGTGGGACGAGGGCAAGAACGCCGCCGTGCTTGACGCCGCGGCCGAGACGATCACCGCGCCGGTGGTGCTGGCCGGGGCCACCGTCTCGCCCGAGGGCGACCGAGTGCCGCTGCCGCGCTGCGACCTGCGCGGATCGCTGCCGCCCGAGGCGCTGGCCGGGCTGATGCAGCGCGCCGCGGTCTTCGTCGCGCCCTCGCTCTACGAGCCCTTCGGGTTGGCGGTGCTGGAGGCGGCGCGGGCCCGGCTGCCGCTGGTGCTGGCCGACATCCCGACCTTCCGCGAACTCTGGCAGGACGCCGCCGTCTTCTTCCCGCCGCGCGACGCCGAGGCGCTTTCCCTTCTGGTGAACGGGCTGCTCGACGACCCGTCGCGCTGCCGCCGGCTGGGGGAGGCCGCCGAGCGCGCCTCCCGCCGCTTCACCCTGCAGGCCCAGACGGCGGCGACCCGCGCGCTCTACGCCGAGCTCTGCCCGCTCTCCGAACTTCAAAGCTGAAGGACTTCCCATGCGCTTCCTCTTCTACAGCCATTCGCTCGTCTCGGACTGGAACCACGGCAACGCCCATTTCCTGCGCGGCGTGCTGCGCGACCTGGTCCGGCGCGGCCACGAGGCCACGGTGCTGGAGCCGCTCTCGTCCTGGAGCCGGCAGAACCTGGTGCAGGACCAGGGCGCCGAGGCGGAGGCCGACTTCGCCCGGGTCTTTCCAGAGCTGGAGTCCCAACAATATGCCGAGGACTTCGACCACGAGGCGGCGCTGGATGCGGCCGATGTGGTGGTGGTGCATGAGTGGACCGACCCGGCCTTGGTCGCCCGCATCGGTAGGGCGCGGCGCGAGGGCGGGCGGTTCCTGCTGCTGTTCCACGACACCCATCACCGCGCGGTCAGCGCCGGGGCCGAGATCGGCGGGCTCGACCTCGCCGGCTATGACGGGGTGCTGGCCTTCGGCGAGACCCTGCGCGAGCGTTATCTCGCCTCGGGCTGGGGGCGGCAGGTCTTCACCTGGCACGAGGCGGCGGATGACACGCTGTTCCGGCCGATGCCGGGGGTCGAGAAAGAGGGCGACCTGATCTGGATCGGCAACTGGGGCGACGGCGAGCGCAGCGCCGAGCTGGAGAGCTTCCTGATCGCCCCGGCAGAGCGGCTGGGGTTGCGCGCCACGGTGCGCGGCGTGCGCTACCCGGCCGAGGCGCTGCAGCGGCTGGCGGCGGCGGGCATCGCCTATGGCGGCTGGATCGCCAATACCCGCGCGCCGGAGGCCTTCGCCCGCCACCGCGTCACCGTGCATGTGCCGCGCCGGCCTTACGTCGAGGCGCTGCCCGGCATTCCCACCATCCGGGTCTTCGAGGCGCTGGCCTGCGGCATCCCGCTGATCTCGGCCCCCTGGAGCGACAGCGAGGGGCTGTTCCGCCCCGGACAGGATTTCCTCGTGGCGCGCGACGGCGCCGAGATGGAGCGGCTGCTGCGCGCCGTGCTGCACGACCCCGATCTGGCCGAGGCGCTGACCGCGCATGGGCTGGAGACGATCCAGAGCCGGCACACCTGCCGGCACCGGGTCGACGAGCTGCTCGGCATCATCGCCGCGCTGAAACGATCCCCCCGCGCCCAGGCTGAGGAGGCCGCGTGATGCAGACCATCGCTTTCTACGGCTCCAGCCTGCTGTCGGCCTATTGGAACGGCGCCGCCACCTATTACCGCGGCATGCTGCGGGCGCTGGCGGCGCAGGGCTACCGGATCACCTTCTACGAGCCGGATGTCTACGACCGGCAGAAGAACCGCGACATCGACCCGCCGGATTGGTGTCGCGTCGTGGTCTATGCCGGCACGGTCGAGGCGCTGCGCGCGGCGGCGGCCGAGGCGGCCAAGGCCGATATCGTGGTGAAATGCAGCGGCGTCGGTTTCGAGGACGACCTGCTGCTGACCGAGGTGATGCGCGCGGCCCGACCGGGGGCGCTGCGGATCTTCTGGGATGTCGACGCCCCGGCGACGCTGGCCGAGCTGCGCGCCGCGCCCGACCACCCGTTGCGCCGGGCGCTCGGCGGGCTCGACATGGTGCTGACCTATGGCGGCGGCGCGCCGGTGATCGAGGCCTACCGCCAGCTCGGCGCGGCCGATTGCGTGCCGGTCTACAACGCGCTCGACCCCGAGACGCATCACCCGGTGGCGCCGCAGGACCGTTTCCGCGGCGATCTCGCCTTCCTGGGCAACCGGCTGCCCGACCGCGACGAACGGGTCGCGGCCTTCTTCACCCGGCCGGCGCGGGCGACGCCCGAAGCGCGCTTCCTGCTGGGCGGCTCTGGCTGGCAGGACGTGTCGATGCCGGCCAATGTGCAGCGGCTCGGCCATGTGCCGACCGCCGACCACAACGCGCTGAACGTCTCGGCGCGGATGGTGCTGAACATCGCCCGCGACAGCATGGCGGCCAACGGCTTTTCCCCCGCGACCCGGGTCTTCGAGGCGGCGGGGGCAGGGGCTTGCCTGATCACCGACGCCTGGGAGGGGGTCGAGCTGTTCCTGAAGCCGGAGGAGGAGGTGCTGGTGGCCCGCGACGGGGCCGACGTCGCCGAATTCCTGCGCAGCGTGCCGCCGGAGCGGGCCCGGGCCATCGGCGCGGCCGCGCTGCGCCGGGTGCTGGCC
This sequence comes from Cereibacter changlensis JA139, assembly GCF_003034985.1. GTDB lineage: Bacteria > Pseudomonadota > Alphaproteobacteria > Rhodobacterales > Rhodobacteraceae > Cereibacter > Cereibacter changlensis. The sequence goes on along the minus strand of NZ_PZKG01000080.1, from coordinate 16,227 downwards.
GAGCACACCTATGACCGGCGCGCCGCCGATCTCGACATCCTGCTCAGGCGGCATGCCGATCTGGAGGCCGCGTCATGAGCCGGCCGCTCGACATCGTGGTGCTGGGGCTGGCGCTGTCCTCCTCCTGGGGCAACGGCCATGCCACCACCTTCCGCGCCCTGCTGCAGGGCCTGCATGACGAGGGCCACCGGGTGCTGTTCCTCGAGCGCGACGTGCCCTGGTACGCCGCGAACCGCGACCTGCCCGAACCGGCGTTCTGCGAGCTGCGGCTCTATGACGACCTGCCGGGGCTCGCGGCCGACTGGGGCGACCGGATCCGGGCGGCCGATGCGGTGATCGTCGGCTCCTACGTGCCCGAGGGCGGCAAGCTGATCGACCTCGTGGCGGCGATGCGCCCCCGGCAGTTCTGCTTCTACGACATCGACACGCCGGTGACGATGGCGCTGCTCGACGAGGGCAACACCGACTACCTGCACCCGCGGCAGATCCCGCTGTTCGACATCTATTTCTCCTTCTCCGGCGGCGAGGTGCTGACCCATCTGGAGCGGGTGCGTGGCGCGCAACGTGCGCTGCCGCTCTATTGCGCGGTCGATCCGGCGCTCTACCGGCGGCAGGAGGCGGAGCCGCGCTGGGACCTCGGGTATCTCGGCACCTATTCGCCCGACCGGCAGCCGACGCTGGAGGCCTTTTTGATCGAGCCGGCGCGCCGGCTGCCCGACCGCCGCTTCGTGGTGGCGGGGCCCGGCTATCCCGAGGACATCGACTGGCCGGCCAATGTCGAGCGGATCCACCATCTCGGCCCGGCCGACCACCCGGCCTTCTACAGCCGGCAGCGCTTCACCCTGAACGTGACGCGGGCGGCGATGCGGCGGATGGGGTGGTCGCCCAGCGTGCGGCTGTTCGAGGCCGCCGCCTGCGCCACCCCGATCATCAGCGACGACTGGCAGGGCCTCGGCGAGTTGCTGCCCGAGGGCGAGGCCATCGTCATCGCCCGCAGCACCGAGGACGTGCTGCGCAGCCTCGTCTCCACCGCGGAGCCGGACCGGCGTGCGCTGGGCGAGGCGGCGCGGGACCGGGTGATGCGGGCCCATACCGGCCGGATGCGGGGGCGCGAACTGGCGACCGCCTTGCGGCAAGAAACGGCGACAGCGATCTGAGCGAAGGAAGACGACCATGCTGAAAAAGACCTCCGAGATGACGGTGCTGGTGGCGGGTGGAGCGGGGTTTGTCGGGTCGCATCTGTGCGAGGCGCTGCTGCGGCAGGGCCACCGGGTGATCTGCCTCGACAGTTTCCTGACCGGCGCGATGGAAAACGTGCAGGCCCTGTGCAACTTCCGCGAGTTCCGGCTGATCCGGCACGACGTGGTGGATGCGGTGGAGCTGGCCGAGCCGGTCGACCGGGTATACAACCTCGCCAGCCCGGCCTCGCCGCCACAATACCAGGCGGACCCGGTGCACACGATGCTGACCAACGTTCTGGGCACCAAGAACCTGCTGGCGCTGGCCGCCGCCAATGGCGCGCGCTTCCTGCAGGCCTCGACCTCGGAGGTCTATGGCGACCCCGAGGAGCATCCGCAGCGCGAGGATTACCGCGGTCATGTGAACTGCACCGGCTCGCGCGCCTGCTACGACGAGGGCAAGCGGGCGGCGGAGGCGCTGTGCTACGACTTCCTGCGCGCGGGCAGCGTCGATGTCCGGGTGGCGCGGATCTTCAACACCTACGGGCCGCACATGCAGGCCAATGATGGGCGGATCGTGTCGAACCTGATCGTCCAGGCGCTGCGCGGGGCGGCGCTGACCGTCTATGGCAGCGGCCAGCAGACCCGCTCCTTCTGCTTCGTCTCGGATCTCGTCGCCGGGCTGATGGCGCTGATGGAGGCGGAGGAGCGGCCGGACGGGCCGGTGAACATCGGCAACCCCGACGAGTTCACCGTGGGCGAGCTTGCCACCATGGTGCAGCGGCTGATCCCGAACGGGTCGCAGGTGGAATACCATCCGCTGCCCGAGGACGACCCCCGCCGCCGCCGCCCCGACATCTCCAAGGCGCGGGAGCTGCTCGGCTGGTCGCCGCAGGTGCCGCTGGCCAAGGGGCTGCCCGAGACCATCGCATGGTTCTCCAAGGGTATGAGCCCCGCGCCGAAGCTGGACCCTGTTGCGGTACCGCTGCGGGAAGAGTCGGGCGGGGAGCAGCCGGTTTTCTGAGCCCGAGGCGAGGGCAGGGAGCTTCACGCCCCCAAGCCTGACCGGCGGTAAAAAATGCTTTCACTCTGCGTTCGCCGACGCAGGCCGCGCCCCCGGACGCGGTCTTCCGGCGTCTGGGCGAAGGCATCGGCCCGCCCTATTGCGGTGAGAAGGCGCGAGTCCAAACCTCCGCCGATGCGGGCCATCCGGCCGGAACAATCCAACCCCCTGCCTGTTCACCGGCCTCACTTCCAAGGAGGACCACAGATGTTCTACGTCGACAAGAAGCTGCAGTTTCCGGTTCGCGTCGAGACGCCGAACCCGCTGTTCGCCCGCGCCCTGCAGCAGGCGATCGGGGGCGTGGAAGGTGAGATCCGCGTGGCGATGCAATACTTCTTCCAGGCCTGCGGCGCGCGCGGCAACCCCAAGTACCGCGACCTGCTGATGAACACCGCGGCGGAGGAGCTCGGCCATATCGAGATGCTCGCGACCGCCGTCGCGCTGAACCTCGAGGGCGCGCCCCTGTCGCTGCAGGAAGCCGCCGCCGCCGATCCGGTGGGGGGCGCGGTGCTGGGCGGGATCAACATGAAGAACCTGCTCTCGGCCGGGATGTCGGCCATGCCGGTGGACAGCGACGGCGTGCCCTTCGACATGTCGCACATCTATGCCAGCGGCAATATCGCCGCCGACATGGGGGCCAATGTGACGGCGGAATCGACCGGGCGCATCCTCGCCACCCGGCTCTACAACATGACCAACGACCCGGGCATGAAGGAGATGCTGGCCTATCTGATCGCGCGCGACACCATGCACCAGAACCAGTGGCTCGCCGCGGTGGAAGAGCTCGGCGGGAATGAAAACGTTTTCCCGATCCCCAACAGCTTCCCGCAATCCGAGGAGAACCAGGACTTCAGCTACGCCTTCCTCGGCTTCCAGCGCGACGGCAGCGAGCCGGTGCAGGGACGCTGGAGCGAAGGCGCGTCGATCGACGGCAACGGCAGCTTCACCTCGCGACCGATGGAGCCGATGGGCGAGGAGCCCAACCTCGGCCGCGCCCGCGAGAACAGCGGCGCGCAAGCCGAACAGCTGTAGGGGGTGGCCGTGGACAGAAGGAGAGTTCTTCTGGCGGGAGGCGGGGCGCTGGCCGCTCTGCCCTTCGCGGCCCCGGCCGCCGCCCGCGCCCAAGGGGTGCGGGTGCTCGACAGCTACATCGCCAGCCGCGACCGCTTCGACCGGACGGCGCTGCCGGGGGCGGATGCGGTACTGCGGCTCAGGCGCGAGCCGGAGCGGCGGTTCGACCCGCGCTCGATCCGGGTCGAGACCGCGGCGGGCGAGCCTCTGGGCTATCTTCCCGGCCAGTCGACGCAGGTTCTCGCTGCGCTGATGGACGCGGGCGCGCAGGCCGAGGCCCGGGTGGTCGAGGGCGCTGCCGTCAGCATCTACCTGCATCTCGCCTGATCCCCGTTCCCCCGGGCGCCGCCCCGGGGGAACGACCCCAAGCGTTCCAAGGAACGCCGCTTTCCGCAGAGGTCCCTCATGAAGATCATCGACGACGGCGCCCATGGCCTCATCGACTGCGCTTTCGGCGTGCTGCTGATCCTCGCGCCGCATCTCCTCGGCTTCGCCAATGGCGGCCCGGCGCATATGATCCCGGTGCTGCTCGGCAATGCCGCCATCGCGCTGACCCTGCTGACGGTGCATCGCTACGCCGCCATCGGGCTGGTGCCGCTCGCCGCCCATCTGCGCGCCGATCTCTGCGGCGGGGCGGCGCTGGCGGCCTCGCCCTGGCTCTTCGGCTTTGCCGATGTCGCCTGGTGGCCTCATCTGCTGTTGGGGATCGCCACGGTGACCGTGGCGCTGGTGACCTTCCCGCCACCCGCTGTCGTCCGCTCGTAGCCTCGGCCCTCAGGGCCAGACGGTGACGACGATCGCCGCCGAGGTCGCGCTGAGCGCGAGGAGGAGAAGCACGAAAAGGCCCTTGTCCTTCGGTCCCATGAGTCGCCCCTTCCGCGGTTCACGCCCAGCCAACCCGGCAGGAGAACCGATGTTCCGAGGCGTCGGAGCCCGGAGGGGCAGGGTGCGCGCCTTGGCGCCGCTGGGGAGGCCTGTCCGAGGCGGGAGGGTGCCACCTCGGCCGGTCCGACCGCCGAAACGCAAAATGGCCGCCCGAGGCGACCATTTGCAACCCACCGTCCTGAAACGGTTTATTTGGAGCGGGCGATGAGATTCGAACTCACGACCCTAACCTTGGCAAGGTTATGCTCTACCCCTGAGCTACGCCCGCGTCCTTGGGTGAGCGGTGATTTATAAACTCGCGCGGGCGGCTGCAAGAGGGAATTTGCAGCCGCCCGCGAAAATCTCGCAGGCGCCGAACTTAAGCCTCGAATTCGACCAGCAGATCCTTGGCCTCGATCTGCGCGCCGGGCACGACATGCAGCGCCTTCACCGTGGCGGCGCGGTCGGCGTGGATGCCGGTCTCCATCTTCATCGCCTCGATGGTGAGCAGGAGATCCCCCGCCTGCACCTTCTGGCCCACCGTCACCCCGACCGAGGCGACCGAGCCCGGCATCGGCGCGCCGATGTGGCAGGCATTGCCCTCCTGCGCCTTGGGCTTGGCGGCGGTCTTGGCCTTCACCGCGCGGTTGGCGACGCGGATCACGCGCGGCTGGCCGTTCAGCTCGAAGAACACCTTCACGTCGCCGTCGTCGCCGGTCTCGCCCACCGCCTGCAGCCGCAGTTCCAGCGTCTTGCCCGGGTCGATCTCGGCGGTGATCTCCTCGCCCGACTGCATGCCGTAGAAGAAGGTCCGTGTCGGCAGGGCCCGCACCGGGCCGTAGAGCTTGTGGCGCGCGCGGTAGTCGGTGAAGACCTTGGGATACATCAGGTAGCCGTTCAGATCCTCGTCATCCACCGCCGCTTCCTGCGGATCGTCGTCGCCCTGCGCCAGCTCGGTCGCGAGCTTGGCCCGCACCGCCTCGATATCCACGGCGGGCAGATGCGCGCCCGGACGGTCGGTGGAGGGCGTCTCGCCCTTCAGCACCTTCTTCAGGATCGGCTGCGGCCAGCCGCCATGCGGTTGGCCGAGATTGCCCTTCAGCATGTCGACCACCGAGTCGGGGAAGCTCACCTCCACCGCCGGATCCTCGACCTGCGCCCGGGTCAGACCCTGCGCCACCATCATCAGCGCCATGTCGCCCACCACCTTCGAAGAGGGCGTGACCTTCACGATGTCGCCGAACATCCGGTTGGCGTCGGCATAGGCCTGCGCCACCTCGGACCAGCGTTCCTCCAGCCCCAGAGAACGCGCCTGCGCCTTGAGGTTGGTGAACTGCCCGCCGGGCATCTCGTGCAGGTAGACCTCCGAGGCGGGCGAGGCGGTGCCGGATTCGAAGGCGCAGTAATGCGCGCGCACCTGCTCCCAGTAGTTCGACAGTGCGCGGATCGCGCCGATGTCGAGCCCGGTGTCGCGGTCGGTGTGCTTCAGCGCCTCGACGATGGAGCCGAGACAGGGTTGCGAGGTCCCGCCCGAGAAGGCGTCCATCGCCGCATCCACCGCGTCCACCCCGGCGTCGCAGGCGGCCAGCACCGTGGCCCCGGCGATGCCGCTGGTGTCATGGGTATGGAAGTGGATCGGCAGGCCGACCTCTTCCTTGAGCGCCTTGATCAGGATGCGGGCCGAGGCGGGCTTCAACAGCCCCGCCATGTCCTTCAACCCCAGCACATGCGCCCCGGCTTCCCGCAGCTCCTTGCCCATGCTGACATAGTAATTCAGGTCGTATTTCGCGCGATCCGGGTCCAGGAGGTCGCCGGTGTAGCAGATCGTGCCCTCGCAGACCTTGTTCGCCTCGATCACCGCATCCATGGCGACGCGCATGTTCTCGACCCAGTTCAGCGAATCGAAGACGCGGAACACATCGACCCCGGTCTCGGCCGCCTGCTTGACGAAGGCCTGCACCACATTGTCCGGGTAATTGGTGTAGCCCACCCCGTTGGAGGCGCGCAGCAGCATCTGGGTCATCACGTTCGGCAGCCGCTCGCGGATGTCGCGCAGCCGCTGCCACGGGCATTCCTGCAGGAAGCGGTAGGCCACGTCGAAGGTGGCGCCGCCCCAGCACTCGACCGAGAACAGCCCCGGCAGGTTGGCGGCATAGGCGGGCGTCGCGCGGATCATGTCGATCGAGCGCATGCGGGTCGCCAGGAGCGACTGGTGGCCGTCGCGCATCGTGGTGTCGGTGATCAGCACGCGCTTCTGCGCCGCCATCCAGTCGGCCACCGCCTGCGGCCCCTTCTCCTCCAGCAGGTTGCGGGTGCCGGGGGCGGGGGCGGCCTTGGCCAGCGGCGGCTTCGCCTCGCGCAGGTCGTCGGCGGGGCGCGGGCGGCCCGCCGTTTCGGGGTGACCGTTCACGGTGATATCCGCGATATAGGTCAGGATCTTGGTCGCCCGGTCGCGCCGCGCGCGGAAGTTGAACAGCTCCGGCGTCGTGTCGATGAACTTGGTGGTATAAGTGTCGTCGAGGAAGGTCGGATGCTTCAGCAGGTTCTCGACGAAGGCGATGTTGGTCGAGACACCCCGGATGCGGAACTCGCGCAGCGCCCGGTCCATCCGGGCGATCGCCTTCTCCGGCGTCTGCGCCCAGGCGGTGACCTTCACCAGAAGCGAGTCGTAATAGCGGGTGATGACACCGCCGGCATAGGCCGTGCCGCCGTCGAGCCGGATGCCCATGCCGGTGGCCGAGCGGTAGGCGGTCAGGCGACCGTAATCGGGGATGAAATTGTTCTGCGGGTCTTCCGTGGTCACCCGGCACTGCAGCGCATGGCCGGAGAGCGTGATGTCCTCCTGCCGCGCGGCGCCGGTCGCCTCGGCCAGCGTCGCGCCTTCGGCGATGCGGATCTGCGCCTGCACGATGTCGATGCCCGTCACTTCCTCGGTAACGGTATGCTCGACCTGCACGCGGGGGTTCACCTCGATGAAGTAGAATTGGTCGCTGTCCATATCCATCAGGAACTCGACCGTTCCCGCGCATTCATAGCCGACATGGGCGCAGATCCGGCGGCCCAGATCGCAGACCTCGGCGCGCTGCGCCTCTGTCAGATAGGGGGCAGGGGCGCGCTCCACGACCTTCTGGTTGCGGCGCTGCACGGTGCAGTCGCGCTCGAAGAGATGATAGATGTTGCCATGCTTGTCGCCGAGGATCTGGACCTCGACATGCCGGGCGCGCAGGATCATCTTTTCCAGATAGCCCTCGCCATTGCCGAAGGCCGCCTCCGCCTCGCGCCGCCCCTCGCGCACCTTGTCGGCCAGCTCGGCCTCGGAGTTGATCGGCCGCATCCCGCGCCCGCCACCGCCCCAGGAGGCCTTCAGCATCAGGGGATAGCCGACTTCCGCCGCCTGCCGCGCCACCTCGGCCATGTCCTCGCCCAGCACTTCGGTCGCCGGGATCACCGGCACCCCGGCCTCCATCGCCACCCGCCGCGCCGAGGCCTTGTCGCCAAGCGCCCGCATCGTCTCGGCCTTCGGCCCGATGAAGGCGATGCCCGCCGCGACGCAGGCCTCGACGAAATCCGGGTTCTCCGACAGGAGGCCATAGCCCGGATGGATCGCATCCGCCCCGGCCATCTTTGCCACCCGGATGATCTCGGGGATCGAGAGATAGGCGCCCACCGGCGAGAGCCCCTCGCCGATGCGATAGGCTTCGTCCGCCTTGAAGCGGTGCAGGCTCAGCTTGTCCTCTTCGGCATAGACGGCGACCGTCTTCTTGCCCATCTCGTTGGCTGCGCGCATGACGCGGATGGCGATCTCGCCCCGGTTGGCGATCAGGATCTTGCGGAACTCGGTCATTTTCTTCCCCCCGGAGCCGTTGCAGCCCCGCACTTTAGGGGTGCTGCGTTGCAGCGCAAGAGATCACGCATCGGTGTGCCAAAAGATTCCGACGCGAATCCGGCCCCGCCGATTTGCGGTTGCACGCCTGCCGGGAAACCGCCAGAACAATAACGGAACACGGCTTTCCCTTCCGGCGCGATCCAGCTAGGATGGACGGATGAACGGTTTTGACGAAAACGATGCCTTCGAGGCTGCGGCGCCGCTGAGCCAGCGCGCCATGGCCGCGCGGCCGCAGCCCTATCTCGACGATCTGAACCCGGCGCAGCGCGCCGCCGTTCTGGCGCTCGACGGCCCCGTGCTGATGCTGGCCGGCGCCGGCACCGGCAAGACCAAGGCGCTGACCGCCCGGATCGTGCATCTGCTGAACACCGGCAAGGCCCGCCCGAACGAGATCCTCGCGGTGACCTTCACCAACAAGGCCGCGCGCGAGATGAAGGATCGCGTGGCGCGGATGCTGGGGCAGGTGGAGGGCATGCCCTGGATGGGCACCTTCCACTCGATCAGCGTCAAGATCCTGCGCCGCCATGCCGAACTGGTGGGGCTGAAGTCGAACTTCACCATCCTCGACACAGACGACCAATTGCGCCTGCTGAAGCAGTTGATCGTTGCGGCCAACATCGATGAGAAGCGCTGGCCCGCGCGGATGCTGGCCGGGCTGATCGACACCTGGAAGAACCGCGCCTGGACGCCGCAGAAGGTGCCTGCCTCCGAGGCTTCGGCCTACAACAACCGCGGCACCGAGCTTTACGACCAGTATCAGGCCCGGCTTCGTGCGCTGAACGCCACCGATTTCGGCGATCTCCTGCTGCATGTGGTGACGATCTTCCAGACCCATCCCGACGTGCTGGCGCAATACCAGCGCTGGCTGAAATACATCCTCGTCGACGAGTATCAGGATACCAACGTCGCCCAGTATCTCTGGCTGCGCCTGCTGGCCCAGTCGCACCGCAACATCTGCTGCGTCGGTGACGACGACCAGTCGATCTACGGTTGGCGCGGCGCAGAGGTCGGCAACATCCTGCGCTTCGAGAAGGATTTCCCCGGCGCCGAGGTGGTCCGGCTGGAGCAGAACTACCGCTCCACCCCACATATCCTCGCCGCCGCCTCGGGCGTCATCGCCAGCAATGCGGGGCGCTTGGGCAAGACGCTCTGGACCGACCGCGACGAGGGCGAGAAGGTCCGGCTGATCGGCCATTGGGACGGCGAGGAAGAGGCGCGCTGGATCGGTGACGAGGTGGAATCGCTCCAGCGCGGCACGCGCGGGCTGGAGCCGCATGGGCTCGACGACATGGCGATCCTCGTGCGGGCCTCGCACCAGATGCGCGCCTTCGAAGACCGCTTTCTGACCATCGGCCTGCCTTACCGCGTCATCGGCGGCCCACGCTTCTACGAGCGGCTCGAGATCCGCGATGCCATGGCCTATTTCCGGCTCGCCGTCTCGCCCGACGACGATCTGGCCTTCGAGCGGGTGGTGAACACCCCCAAGCGGGGCTTGGGCGACAAGGCGCAGCAGGAGATCCAGCGCGAGGCGCGCGCCCATGGCGTGACGCTTCTCGAAGGAGCGCGGGGGCTTCTGGCGCGGGCCGGGCTCGGCGGCAAGGGCGCAGGCCAGCTGCGCGGCTTCATCGAAGGCGTCGACCGCTGGCACGCGCTGACCCTCACCCCGCACAACCACATCGCGCTGGCCGAGCAGATCCTCGAGGAATCCGGCTACACCGACATGTGGCAGAACGACAAGACGCCCGAGGCGCCGGGTCGGCTGGAGAACCTCAAGGAACTGGTGAAGGCGCTGGAGCAGTTCGAGAACCTGCAGGGCTTCCTCGAACACGTCGCGCTCATCATGGACAACGAGACCGAGGAGGCGGCGCAGAAGGTCAGCATCATGACGCTGCATGCCGCCAAGGGCCTCGAGTTTCCCATCGTCTTCCTCCCCGGCTGGGAAGACGGGCTCTTCCCCTCGCAACGCTCGATGGACGAAAGCGGGCTGAAGGGCGTCGAGGAGGAGCGGCGGCTTGCCTATGTCGGCATCACCCGCGCCGAGGAACTCTGCACCATCTCCTTCGCCGCCAACCGCCGGGTCTACGGCCAGTGGCAATCGGCGCTGCCCTCGCGCTTCATCGACGAGCTGCCCGAGGCGCATGTCGACGTGCTGACGCCGCCCGGTCTCTATGGCGGCGGTTATGGCGCGGCGGGCATTGCCTCCACCAGCATGGATGCGCGGGTGGCCAATGCCAATGTCTACAACTCGCCCGGCTGGAAGCGCCTGCAGGACCGCGCCAGCACGCGGCCCGTCAGCCAGCCGCGCGAGCAGCGCAATGTCACCATCGACCTTGATGCCGTGTCGAGCTTCACGCTCGGTGACCGGGTGTTCCACCAGAAGTTCGGCTATGGCGCGGTGGTGGCGATCGAGGGCGACAAGCTCGACGTCGATTTCGACAAGGCGGGGATGAAGAAGATCGTCGCCCGCTTCGTCGTCGCCGCCAGCCAGGCCGACGACGTGCCGTTCTGACTCAGGCGCGGCGCAGACGCCGCCGCGCCGCCACGGCCTCCAGCGCGAAGACCAGAAGCCCCGCCGCCAGCCCCCAGAAGGCCGCGCCGATGCCGAAGACCGCGACGCCCGAGGCGGTGACGGTCAGCGTGACCACCGCGGCGAAGCGCTGCTCGGGCACCGCGAAAGCCCCGCTCGCCGCCCCCATCAGCGGCGAGAGCAGCGCCAGCCCGACGATCCCGGTGATCAGCGCGGCAGGCAGCGCCCCGATCACCGCGAGAATCAGCGGGCCAAAGGCGCCGAGCGCCACCCAGACCACCGCATAGATCAGCCCCACCTTCCAGCGCTGCGCGCGGTCGGGATGCACCTCGTCGCCGAGACAGATCGCGGCGGTGATTGCCGCCATGCTGATCGTATGCGCCCCGAACAGCGCCGACAGCGCCGAAAGCCCGCCGGTCACCGTCAGCGCCGCACGCACCGGCGGCACATAGCCCGCGGCGCGCAGCACGGCGAAGCCGGGCAGGTTCTGCGAGGCCATGGTCACGAGATAGAGCGGCACGCCGAGGCCAAGGAGCACGCTCACCCGGAACTCCGGCGCGATCAACGTCGGGCTCGGCAGGCCGAGGGTGAGCGGCGGCAGGCTCGCCCCGCCGGCGAAGGCAAGGAGGCCGCCGGTGGCCAGCGCCGCCAGCACCGCCATCGCCGGATTCCACAGCCGCACCAGCGCGAAGACCGCGATCACCGGCAGCAGCAGCGCGGGCAGCGCCTCGGCCGCGCCGGGCAGCCGGAGGCAGAAGGGCAGCAGCACCCCGGCCAGCATGGCCGCGGCGATCCCGTCGGGGATCAGCGCCACCAGCCGGCCCAGGGGCTTCACCGCCCCGGTCAGCGCGATCAGCCCGCCCGCCAGCAGGAACGCCCCCACCGCCTCGGCCATGCCGATGCCCTCGGTCGCCGCCACCAGCGCCGCCCCCGGCGTTGACCAGGCCAGCACCACGGGCACCCGGCTCTGCCAGCTGAGAAAGGCGCTGCCGATCGCCTTGGCCAGACAGATCGCCAGGATCCAGGACGCCGTCTGCGCCGGCGTCGCCCCGACCGCCGCCGCTGCCGCCAGCAGCAGCGCGATGGTGCTGCCATAACCGACCAACGCCGCGACCAGCGCCGCCGAAACCATCGATGCCCGCATGAGAACCCCCGCGTTTGCGCCGACTATGCCGCTCGGCCCGTCAGGTGCAAGCCCGCCCAACGGAAAACGGCGGCGCGCTGGGAGGAGCGCACCGCCGCCGAGGGAAGAGCGCGGCGACCTCAGGGAGGAGGAGGAGGTCGCCGCTGGTCCGCGATGCCTCGGGAGGAGGTGAAGCATCGAAGGTCTTGTGGGTGGGGGCATGAACCCGAACCCGGAAGGGGAGTGCGGCGACCCCGGGAGGAGGATAGGGCCGCCGCGTGGTCCGCGATGCCTCGGGAGGAGGTGAAGGCATCGAAGGTCTTGTGGGTTGGAGGCGTGAGCCCGAACCCGGAAGAAGAGCGCGGCGACCTCAGGGAGGAGGAGGAGGTCGCCGCTGGTCCGCGATGCCTCGGGAGGAGGTGAAGCATCGAAGGTCTTGTGGGTTGGAGGCGTGAGCCCGAACCCGGAAGGAGAGCGCGGCGACCTCAGGGAGGAGGAGGAGGTCGCCGCTGGTCTGCGGCGCCTCGGGAGGAGGTGAAGCGCCGGAGCCTGGGGGCAGGGGACCGGAGTCCGATGCCGTCTATCTGGTGCAGCGACCCCAGGGAGGAGGAGGGGGCCGCTGCGGTTACGATCGGCCCAGGGAGGAGGAGGGGCCTTTCGAACGACGTGTGAAGCTTGCGCCTCGAAACTTAATCGAAGCTTTCGCTTCGGAAGAAAGTGCGGCGACACCAGGGAGGAGGATTGGTATCGCCGCTTTGCTACAGGCCCCGGGAGGAGGTGGAGCCTCGCAAGAAACTCATTTGCCGTAGGCGGCTTCCGTCGCGATGCGGGTGATCATCGAGCGGTGGATGCCGAGGTCGGCCAGTTCGCGCTGCGTCAGGGCGTTCAGTTCCCGGACGGTCTGGTTGAAGACGCGACGCTGTGCCAAGGCCTCCTTCACCGCTTTGACGAGCATCCCCAGACGGTCGCCGAGACCGCTGTGCGCTGCGTGGGTGGTGTTTGCATAAGCCATTTCATCAGCCTCAAGTTCGTTTACATTGCACATCCGGTCGGCTTGGCGGTGTTCACCGTTGACGCTGTCCGTCGTGCTGTTAGGGCAAACATGGGCTAATTGCTGCGTATGCACAATGTCTCACGTCGGCAATGCTGCCATGCGGCGAGCGCATGGCTCAACTGACGCAATTCCCCAAGGTAAACAGGCGCTTCGTCTGATAATTGGGCAAAAGTAAAACGCTCACCTGTCCTTTGTGACAGGCAGGTGAAGCCAGGGCCGCCAAATGAGGCGAAGGAGATGCGATGTCGGTCGATCGAGAAACCATTCTGTCCGTGCTGGACCGCCTGCCGCTGCCCGATGGCGGCACCCTCGTGAGTCGCGATCTGATTCGAGCGCTGGGAATCGAACAGGGCGATGTTCGCTTCGTCATCGAGGCCGAGTCTCCCGAACAGGCGCGCGCGCTCGAACCGGTTCGCCTGCAGGCCGAGACGGCGCTGCGCGCCCTGCCGGGGGTGACCGGGGTGCATGTGGTGACCACCGCGCATGGCCCCGCCGCCAAGGCCCCGAGCCTGAAGATCGGCCAGCACCCCGCGCCGCAGCAGGGCGGGCCGCAGCCGATCAGCGGCATCGACCGGATCATCGCGGTCGGCTCCGGCAAGGGCGGGGTGGGCAAGTCCACCGTCTCGTCGAACCTCGCCGTGGCGCTGGCCCGGCAGGGCCGGCGGGTCGGTCTGCTCGACGCCGACATCTACGGTCCGTCGCAGCCGCGGATGATGGGCGTGTCGAAGCGCCCGGCCTCGCCCGACGGCAAGACCATCATCCCGCTGAAGGCGCATGGCGTCACCATGATGTCGATCGGCCTCATGCTGAAGGAGGACGAGGCGGTGATCTGGCGCGGGCCGATGATCATGGGCGCGCTGCAGCAGCTCCTGACCCAGGTGGAATGGGGGCGGCTCGACGTGCTGATCATCGACCTGCCGCCGGGCACGGGCGACATCCAGCTGTCGCTCGGCCAGCGCACGCATCTGACAGGGGCCATCGTCGTCTCCACCCCGCAGGACGTGGCGCTGCTCGATGCGCGCAAGGCGATCGACATGTTCCAGAAGCTGAAGACGCCGGTGCTCGGGCTGATCGAGAACATGTCCTCCTATATCTGCCCGAACTGCGGCCATGAGGCGCATATCTTCGGCCATGGCGGCGTGGCGGCCGAGGCGCGGCGGCTGGACCTGCCGTTCCTGGGCGAGCTGCCGCTGGATCTGGCGGTGCGGCTGGCTGGCGACAGCGGCAGGCCGGTGGCCGCGGGCGACGGGCCGCTGGCCGAAGCCTATGCCGCCCTGGCTAGCCGGCTGGTCGCCGGCGGCATGGCCTGAGCGGCTTCCGGGATTTCATGGGACGCGGGCCGCACACGGCGGCTCACGCCCGAATCACGGAACCGGGAATCGGCGGGATCGGCGCGTGATCGGCGCCGGTCCGGCCTGAAGAGGGGTCAACTTGGGGCGGCAAAGCCACAGCCGAGCATCATCTTCATCATCCGGATCATCCCGGCGGGATTTCCTGGGAGGGCGTGGCCAAACTGCATCACCAACTAGATGTAGTGTAACCCCAGGAAACACTTCGCATTTGTAGCTTATTTGCAGTTTCTGCCGCGCCGTCGGCGGCCAAACGGGCCGGCGGGAAACCCCCTCATCCCGCCTTCGCCCAAAAATACCCTTTGCGTCCCATGAAATCCCATGGCATCTCTGCTGCACGGAGATGAAGACGGGCACGACGAACTGGGGCGACACAAAAGACCCCGAATTGGCGAACAAAAGCAGGCTCATACAGGCAACCGCCTTCATCCAATCAAAGATCCGGCGCGCGTGCGAGCAGACATCCCCCCAGGTGTGTGCGTGCAGCTGGGCACCCAGCGATGGGACAGACCCGGCGGATCGAGCAGTGGCAGCCGCTCGATCCGCCGATTTCATTTCAAGGACCCGGCAACGCCCGGGACCAGCCTGAAACCCGGGCAAACCGGGCGGGCGAGGGCAGGTAAGGAGCCGGAAGGCCGTGTCGGAGGCATTCAGAGGCGAATTCAACCAGAAGGTTGATGCCAAGGCGAGGGTGTCGATCCCCGCGCCGTTTCGCCGTATCCTGGAAGCCGGAGACCCCTCCTTCACCAGCGGTTCCCGCCCGAGGTTCGTCATCGTCTACGGTGGCGACAACCGCGATTACCTCGAATGCTACACGGTGGCCGAGATGGGCCGGGTCGAGACGAAGATCGCCCGCCTGCCCATGGGCTCGCCGCAGCGCCGCTATCTCGAGCGCAACATGATCACCCTGTCGCTGATGGTCGAGATCGACGACGACGGCCGCATCGTGCTGCCGCAGAAGGGCCGCGACAAGCTCGGCGTCTCCTCCGAGGAGATGAAGGAGGGGCTGGAGGCGGTCTTTGCCGGCACTCTAAACAAGTTCCAGATCTGGAAGGGCGCGACCTACGAGGCCGAGCTGGCGAAACACGCCGCCGCCGAGGCCGACGTGCTGCCGGAAGGGGCCGACATGCTGTCGCTCCTGCCCGACGATTTCGAGGTTTGAGCGTGACGGTTGAGCCCCCCGAAGACCGCGCGCCGCATATCCCGGTGCTGCTGCGCCCGATCCTTGCGGCGGTGGCGCCGGTCGAAGGCGTCTGGCTCGACGGCACCTTCGGCGCCGGCGGCTATGCGCGCGGCCTGCTCGACGCGGGCGCGGCGACCGTGATCGGCGTCGACCGCGACCCGCTGGCGCTGCAAATGGCGGCCGGATGGGCCGGCGATTATGGCGACCGGCTGCGGCTGGTGGCGGGCACCTTCTCGCAACTCGACACGCTGGCGGGCGAGCCGCTCGACGGGGTGGTGCTGGATCTCGGCGTCTCCTCGATGCAGCTCGACCAGGCCGAGCGCGGCTTTTCCTTCGCCAAGGACGGCCCGCTCGACATGCGCATGAGCCAGGAGGGCGAGAGCGCCGCCGACCTGGTGAACACCGCCGCCGAAGAGCAGCTGGCCGACATCCTCTATCACTACGGCGAGGAGCGCGCCTCGCGCCGCATCGCCAAGGCCATTGTCACCGCCCGGGCGCAGGGGCCGATCACCCGCACCCTGCAGCTGGCCGAGATCGTGGCGAAATGCCTGCCGCGGCCAAAGCCCGGCCAGATCCACCCGGCGACCCGCAGCTTCCAGGCGATCCGCATCGCGGTGAACACCGAGTTTTCCGAGCTGGTCGAAGGGTTGGAGGCCGCCGAACGCGCGCTGAAACCGGGCGGCAAGCTGGCGATGGTGACCTTCCACAGCCTCGAGGATCGCATCGTCAAGCGCTTCTTCCAGCTGCATTCCGGCGGCGAGGCCAATGCCAATCGCTACGCCCCGGCCTCGGCCGTGGACCTGCCGCGCTTCACCCTGCCCAGCAAGCGGGCGCTTGCCCCGGATGACGAGGAGCTGGCGGTCAACCCGCGCTCGCGCTCGGCCAAGCTGCGCGTCGGCATCCGCACCGACGCCCCCGCCGGTCCGGCC
>NZ_PZKG01000079.1 GCF_003034985.1 Cereibacter changlensis JA139 | reverse complement strand
TGCCGCTGGTGCATCACAACCTGTTCTTCGGCGACGATCAGGCGCAGGAGTTCGGGCCGATCCTGCGTGGCCAGATGCCCGCCGATCCGACACTCTACCTCTGCGCCGAGGACCGATCCGGGGGCACGATACCCACGGGGCCGGAGCGCTTCGAGATCATCATGAACGCGCCGCCGGGCCAGCCCCTGCAGCCGGAGGAGGACCGCCAGTGCCGCACCAGAACCTTCGACCGGCTGAGCCGCTTCGGCCTGAACTTCGTTCCGCTGCCGGGGCCGGAATGCCTGACCGCCCCGACGGGGTTCGCCCGGATGTTCCCGGGCTCGCAGGGCTCGCTCTACGGGCTGAGCCCGCACGGGGCGCTGGCCTCGCTCCGGCGACCGCTGGCCCGGACCTCGCTGCCGGGGCTCTATCTGGCGGGCGGGGGCGCGCATCCGGGAGCGGGGGTGCCGATGGCGGCCCTCTCCGGCAGGCACGCGGCCGAGGCGATTCTGGCGGACCTTGCTTCAGCGTCCAGGTAGCGCCGGACGGATACGCCTGGTGGTATCTCGACGGCGTGTCGGACGAGGGCGACAAGGCCGTCTCGGTCATCGGCTTCATCGGCTCGGTCTTCTCGCCATGGTACCGCTGGTCGGGCCGGCGGGAGCCGCAGGACCATTGCTGCCTCAACGTCGTGACCTACGGCCCCGGCGGGCGTTTCACCATGACCGACCGTGGCCGGGCGGCGCTGCGGCAGAGCGACGAGCGGCTGACGGTCGGCCCCAGCTCGATGCGCTGGACCGGGCGGCAGCTGATCGTCGAGGTGAACGAGGTGAGCGCCCTGCCCCGGGTTTCGGCGGTCCGGGGGCGGATCGTGCTGACGCCGCAGGGGCTGACCGATGTCGAGGTGGCGCTGACCGAGGATGGCGCACATGTCTGGCGGCCCTTCGCGCCGACCTGCCGGATCGAGGTCGATCTGACGCAGGGCCACCGCTGGCAGGGGCATGGCTATCTCGACGCCAATTTCGGCAATGCGGCGCTGGAGGCGGATTTCCGGTTCTGGACATGGGGGCGCTACCCGGTGTCGGACGGCGCCGCCTGTTTCTACGACGCGACGCGCAAGGACGGATCGCGGCTGGAGATCGGCCTGCATGTCACGGCGGATGGCGAGGCGCGGATGATCCAGCCGCCGCCCGCCGCGCGCTTTGCCCGCAGCGGCTGGCTGGTGGAGCGGCACACCCCCGCCGATCCCGGCACGAAGCCGCGTCAGGTCATGCCGATGCTGGACGCCGCCCTTCTACACCCGGGCGCTGGTCGAGACGACGATCGACGGCGAGCGGACGGTTGGGGTGCATGAGGCGCTCGACCTGCGCCGCTTTGCCTCACCGCTGCTGATGCCGATGCTGGCGGTCAGGGTGCCGCGGCGGGCGGGATGGCGCTTCGGCGACGGCTGAGCGCCGCCGCCGAAAGACCGATCAGGCCCGCGCCTCGGGCAGCGCGCGGTTCAGCCGGATCGCCTCGAAGTTGAGGCCGGTCGCCGCGGTGGCCCAGATCAGATAGGGCACGAACATCACCCCGGCCCAGGTGTCGAGCTGGAAGAACGACCACATCGTCGCCGCCACCGCGATCCACATCACGATCACCACGACCAGCGCCGAGGCCATCCGCTTCAGCCCGAAGAACACCGGGGTCCAGAGCGTGTTGAAGGCGATCTGCACCGCATAGAAGGCCAGCGCCTGCCCCGAGTCGGGCAGCTGCGCCACGCGCATCGCGGCAAGGCTCATCAGGAAGTAAAGCGAGGTCCAGGCCACCGGGAAGACCCAGCGCGGCGGGTTCCAGACGGGTTTGTTCAGGTTGTCGTACCACTCGTCCGGCTTCATCATCGCGCCGGTGGTGGCAGGTGCTGCGCAGGCAGCGAGAAAGGTGAGGAAAAGCCCCCAGTCCATCATCATGACCGATACTCCAAGGTTACTCGCGCACAACCTAGACCGCCCGTGAGCGGTTCCCCAGTCTTTGCCGCGACAAAAGCCGGTCTTGTGCTTCAAGTTGCGCCAAAACCGACAGCAAGGCCTCGCTGCGCCCGCGATGCGCCCGGCTGCGGGCGGCGGCGCTCACCAGAAAGGCGACCTCGGGCTCCGGCGCGGCATGCAGTTGCGCCAAGGCGGGGCCGAAGGGCGAGGCGGCGGCGCGGGTGGCCGACAGGAGCAGCCAGCCCAGCTTCTGCGCCTTGCCGGTATGGGCGCGCCCGCTCACGCTGTCATAGCCGTGCCGCGCCACCTCGCCGCCGATCCCGGCATAGATGTAGCGCGCGGCATAGATGCCGGGGCGGCAGGCCAGAGGCAGCGCCGTCACCCCCGCCTCGGAGCGCTGGTAGAGCCGGTCGGCCTCGGCCAGCAGCCGGGCGGTGACGCGGCGGATGCGGTCGCAGGCGACGGGATTGGCGAGGAAGGCCTCGGGGCTGAGCCCCTCCGCCTCCATCCAGTCGCGCGGCAGGTAGACCCGGCCGGAGCGGGCATCCTCGCCGACGTCGCGGGCGATGTTGGTCAGCTGCATCGCGAGACCCAGATCGCAGGCCCGCGCCAGCGCATCGGCCTCGCGCACCCGCATCAGCACGCACATCATCGCCCCCACCGCGGCGGCGACGCGGGCGGAATAGTCGAGCACCCCCGACAGCGTGTCATAGGTCTTGCCGACCGCATCCCAGGCCAGCCCCTCCAGCAGGGCCTCCGGCAGGGCGCGGGGCATGTCGAACTCTTCCACCACCTGCGCGAAGGCGCGGTCGGCGGGGGCGTTGCGCGGGCGGCCCGCATAGACCAGCTCCAGCCGGTCGCGCAGCGACAGGACAGCGCGGGCCTTCACCTCGGCATCCTCGGCATGGCCGGAGCCCACCGCCTCGTCCACCGCATCATCGGCGACGCGGCAGAAGGCATAGAGCGCCAGCGCCGGATCGCGCACCGCGGCGGGCAGCAGTTTCGACGCTGCGTGGAAGGACAGCGAGCCGGTGCGGATCATCTCGCGGCAGGCCGCGAGGTCATTGGGGTCGATCATTCTGCAGCGAGCCTCAGGTCCGGGGCGGAGCGGGTGGCGGTGAAGCCGGGTGCGTCGGGGGCAAGCTTGCCCAGAACCTCGGCGGAGGCGACGACGCCGGGCAGGCCCGCGCCGGGATGGGTGCCCGCGCCGCAGAGGAACAGGCCCTTGGCCTCCTCCGAGACGTTGTGCGGGCGGAACCAGGCCGATTGCAGGATGCGCGGCTCGATCGAGAACGCGGCGCCGAAGGGGCTGAGGTAGCGGTCGCGGAACTGGTTCGGGGTAAAGACCAGCGAGGCGCTGATCGTCTCGCCGATGCCGGGCATATACTGCTCCAGCACGGTCTCGACGCTCTGGCGATAGGGCTCGGCCTCGCGGTCCCAATCCACCCCGTTGTCGAACTTCAGGTTCGGCACCGGCGAGAGCGCATAGAAGGTGTCGTCGCCTTCCGGCGCGACCGAGGGATCGGTGATCGAGGGGCGGTGCAGGTAGAGGCTCATGTCCTTGGCCAGCTTGCCCTTGATGAAGATGTCGTCGCAGAGCCCCTGATAACGCGGCGCGTTGAGGATGGTGTGGTGGCCGATGTCCTTCCAGCGGCCTGCCGTGCCCTTGGTGCCGAAATACCAGACGAAGAGCCCCATCGACCAGCGACGGCTGGCGACATGGTTGTCGGTCCAGCGTTTGCGCGGCAGGTTGCGCAGGAGCCGGGTGTAGGTGTGGCCCGCATCGGCGTTGGAGACGACGAGCGCCGCCGGCATCACCTCGCCCGTGCCGAGCCGCACGCCCTTGGCCACGCCCTTCTCGACGACGATCTCGTCCACCTCGGTCTTCAGCCGCAGGCTGCCGCCCTGCCCCTCGATCACCTTGGCCATCGCCTCGGCGATCGCCGCCACGCCACCCATGGCGTAATGCACGCCGAACTGCTTCTCGAGGTGGCTGACGAGGATATACATCGAGGTGACATGGAACGGGTCGCCGCCGATGAAAAGCGGGTGGAAGGACAGCGCCATCCGCAGCCGCTCATCCTTCACCCGGGCGGCGGCATGGGCATAGACCGACTTGTCGGCCCTGAGCATGCCGAAGGTCGGCAGCACCTTGATCAGATCCCAGAGCCTGTGCATCGACCGCCGCCCCAGATCCTCGAAGCCGAACCAGTAGCGCCGCTCGCTGTCCTTGAGGAAGCGGTCATAGCCCGGGAGATCGCCGGGCGAGAGCCGCGCCACCTCGGCCCGCATCGCCTCGGTCGACTGCCGCGCGGTGAAGGTGGAGCCATCGGGCCAGCGAATCTCGTAGAACGGGTCCATCGGGCGCAGGTCGACATCGGCGTCGAAGTCGCGCCCGCAGGCCGACCAGAGCTCGCGGAACACCTGCGGCACGGTGACGATGGTCGGCCCCAGATCGAAGCGGTGGCCGTTCTGGCTGATCGACGAGCCGCGCCCGCCGGGCATGTCGAGCTTGTCGATGACCGTCACCTTTCCAGCCCTTCGCCCCGAGGCGCATGGCGGAGGCAAGCCCCCCCATCCCGGCCCCGATCACGATGGCATGGTTGGCGCCAGCGGTGGTGGCGTTCGGGGTTCGGGCGGGGCGCAGAGGCTGATCTGTCAACATATCCGCACAATATACTGTCTAGTTCGATTTACAATCGTCCTTGAGACGGGTGCGACTTCGGGACTAATGTCGGCCGGGCAAGGTTAGATGTTGTATCGGCTTTACCCGTTTCTGCAGGAGGAAAACACATGCAGACTGTCACGCTCAGCTTCTTCCGCTTTGAGAGCTTCGAGAAGCGCCTCTGGGTCATCGGCCAGATGACCGCCAACGCGCTGGGCATGCACCATATGCCGAAGGCTAAATTCTGGAAGATGTTCGGCTCCGGCACCGGTCAGGGCTTCACCCCGAAGCCGAACTGGAACGTCTGGGCCATCCTCTCGGTCTGGCCCGACGAGGAGACCGCGCGCAAGCAGACCGTCGATTCGCCGATCTACGCGCGCTGGCACCGGATCGCCGACGAAAGCTACACCGTGCTGCTGTCGCCGACGAGCGCACGGGGCAAATGGGACATGAAGGAGCCTTTCGAGGCGCAAAAAGCCGAACCGGACATGCGGCCTATCGCCGCCCTGACCCGGGCCACGGTGAAGTTCTGGAAGGCCGAACGCTTCTGGGGCCGCGAGCCGGCGATCTCGAACGCCATCGGCAAGGATGCCAATGTGAAGTTCAAGATCGGCATCGGCGAGGTGCCCTTCGTGCAGCAGGTGACCTTCTCGGTCTGGCCCGACAGCAAGACGATGGACGCCTTCGCCCGCGCCGAGGGCCCGCACGCAAAGGCGATCGAGGCGGTGCGCGCCGAGGGCTGGTTCAAGGAAGAGCTCTACGCCCGTTTCCGCATCCTCGGCACTGTCGGCAAATGGGAGGGCAAGGACCCGATCGGCGCCGCGATCGCCGAGGCCGCCCCGGCGCCTGAGCCCAAGCCCCTGCCGGTCACCGAAGCCCCGAAACCGGCCGCCGCCCCGGCGAAACCGGCCTTCCAGCCCCAAGGCAAGCCCGGCAAACCGGGCCGTAGAGAGAACGCATGAAACAGCCTTTCCCCTTCTCGGCCATCGTCGGTCAGGAGCAGATGAAGCAGGCCATGGTCCTGACCGCGATCGACCCGGGCATCGGCGGCGTGCTGGTGTTCGGCGACCGCGGCACCGGCAAGTCGACCGCCGTCCGCGCTCTGGCAGCCCTGCTGCCGCCGATCACCGCGGTCGAGGGTTGCCCGGTGAACTCTGCCAGACCCGAGGATTGCCCGGAATGGGCGCATGTCGCCTCGAGCAGGCTGGTGGAAAGACCGACCCCCGTGGTCGATCTGCCGCTCGGCGTGACCGAGGACCGTGTCGTGGGCGCGCTCGACATCGAGCGCGCCCTGACCCGCGGCGAGAAAGCCTTCGAGCCGGGCCTCTTGGCCCGCGCCAATCGGGGCTATCTCTATATCGACGAGGTGAACCTTCTGGAGGATCACATCGTCGACCTGCTGCTCGATGTGGCCCAATCCGGCGAAAACGTCGTCGAACGCGAGGGCCTGTCGATCCGGCACCCCGCGCGCTTCGTGCTGGTGGGCTCGGGCAACCCCGAAGAGGGCGAGTTGCGCCCGCAGCTTCTGGACCGCTTCGGCCTGTCGGTCGAGGTGCGCAGCCCGCGCGACATCGAGACCCGCGTCGAGGTCATCCTGCGCCGCGACGCCTATGACAGCGATTTCGACGGCTTCATGGCGACATGGGGCGCCGAAGACGGCACCCTGCGCGAGCGCATCCTTGCCGCGCGCGCCGCGCTGCCGAAGCTCAAGACGCCCAACACCGTGCTGCACGATTGCGCGGCGCTCTGCATCGCGCTCGGCTCGGACGGGCTCAGGGGCGAGCTCACGCTGCTCAGGGCGGCCCGGGCGCAGGCGGCTTTCGAGGCCGCGCCGACCGTGACCCGCGCGCATCTGCGCGACGTGGCCAGCATGGCGCTGAGCCACCGGCTGCGGCGCGATCCGCTGGACGAGGCCGGATCGGGCGCGCGTGTCGCCCGCTGCGTGGCGGAGGTGCTGCCCTGACATCCGCTCCTGCATTCACCGCCTGGGAACGGGTGGAGGCAGCGCTGGCGCTGCTGGCCGTCGATCCCGCCGGGCTGAAGGGCCTGTGGCTGCGCGCCCGCGCCAGCCCGCTGCGCGATCTGGTGACCGGGGCGCTGACCTCGCTGCCGCTGCCGCTGCGCCGCATCCACCCGACCATCGGCGACGAGGCGCTGTTCGGCGGGCTCGATCTGGCGGCGACGCTGGCCTCGGGCGCGCCGGTCATCGCGCGGGGGCTCCTGGCCGAGCCCGCGGCGCTGGTGCTGGCCATGGCAGAGCGCTGCCCGGCGGGGCTCGCGGCCCGGCTGGGCGCGGCGCTGGATCAGCCGAAGCACTGCCTGATCGCGCTGGACGAGGGCGCGGAACGGGACGAGCTGCTGCCGAACGGGCTGATCGACCGGCTGGGGCTGTTCCTCGATCTCGACGGGCTGCAATCGGCCGACACCCGCCCTCCGGCGCTGGACGCTGACCGGCTGGCCGAGGCGCGGGCGCGGCTGCCGCACGTCATGCTTCCCGAACGGGCGGGCGAGACTTTGGCCCGCGTCGCGGCCCAGCTCGGCATCGCCAGCCTGCGCGCGCCGACGCTGGCGCTGGCCGCCGCCCGGGCGCAGGCGGCGCTGGAGGGGCATGATGTCGTCACCGAGGACGATCTGCGCCGGGCCTGCGATCTGGTCTTTGCCCATCGCGCCCTGCCGGCGTGCGAGGAATCCCCGCCCGAACCGGAGCCGCCGGAAGACAGCGAACCGCCCGAGGATCAGCCGCCGCCCGAGGAGCAGCAGGGCGAAGAGATTTTCCCCGAGGAGATGCTGGTGGAGGCGACCCGCGCCGCCCTGCCCGCCGACCTTCTGGCGCAGCTCGCCGCCGGTCGTGCGGCGCGGATGGCGCGCGGGGCCAGCGGCACCGGAGCGGCCAAGGGCGGCAACCGGCGCGGGCGGCCCCTGCCCTCGCGCGCCGGACTTCTGGGCACCGGCGCGCGGATCGACCTTGTGGCGACGCTGCGCGCCGCCGCCCCTTGGCAGCCGCTGCGCCGCAAGCAGCAGAACAGCGACGCGGTTCTGCTGGTGCGCCCCTCCGACATCCGGCTGAAGCGGTTCCGCGAGACCTCGGACCGGGTGCTGATCTTCGCGGTGGATGCCTCCGGCTCCTCCGCCATGGCGCGGCTGGCCGAGGCCAAGGGCGCGGTGGAGTTGCTGCTGGGGCAGGCCTATGCGCGGCGCGACCATGTGGCGCTGGTGGCCTTCCGCGGCCGCGATGCGGAACTGATGCTGCCGCCGACCCGCAGCCTGGTGCAGACCAAACGCCGTCTGGCAGGACTGCCGGGCGGTGGGGCGACGCCGCTGGCGCATGGCTTGCAGATGGCGCTGGCGGTGGGAATGCAGGCCCGCGCCCGCGGGCTGACACCGACCATCGCGCTTCTGACCGACGGGCGGGGCAATATCGCGCTCGACGGCTCGGCCAACCGGGCACAGGCGGAGGAGGATGCGCAGAAGCTGGCGACCTCGATCCGCGCCTCGGGCCTGCCCGCGTTGGTGATCGACACGGCGAACCGGCCGCAACCCGGGCTCGCGGCGCTGGCCCGGGCGCTGGATGCGCCCTATCTCGCCCTGCCCCGGGCGGATGCCTACAAGCTGTCGGCGGCCCTCGGTCAGGCGCTGGGGGACTGAGGATGGATCTGGCGCGCATGCCGCGGGACTGGCCGGGCCGCGCCGAGATGCGCCGGATCGACGCGGCGCCGCATCAGTGGTGCGTGTGGGAGACCGGCAGCGGCCCGACGCTGCTGCTGCTGCATGGCGCGGGCGGCTCGGCCCATTCCTGGCGCCAGCTGATCCCGCTGCTGGCGTCGGAGTATCACATCGTCGCCCCCGACCTGCCGGGCCAGGGCTTCACCCGGGCCGGGGCGCGGCGTTTCTCGCTCGACGCCATGGCCGAGGATCTCACCCGGCTCTGCGCCCATCAGGGCTGGCGCCCGGCGGCGATCATCGGCCACAGCGCCGGGGCGGCACTGGCGCTGCGGCTGACCGAGACCTTGCCCGAGCCGCCCCCCGCGGTGATCGGTCTCAACGCCGCGCTCGGGGCCTTCGAGGGCACGGCGGGCTGGCTGTTCCCCCTGGTGGCGAAGCTTCTGTCGCTGAACCCCTTCGTGCCGCGGATCTTCACCACGCTGTTCGGCGGCGCCGACAAGGTGGAGCGGCTGATCGGATCGACCGGATCGACGCTCGACGCCGCGGGGCTGCGGCAATATGCGGCGCTGGTCGGCGATCCGGTGCATGTCGAGGGCACGCTGGCGATGATGGCGCAATGGGATCTGCAGGGGCTACGCCGCCGTTTCCCGGCGATCGACGTGCCGGCGCTGCTCGTCGCCTCGGGCGGCGACCGCACCGTGCCGCCGCGCATTTCGCGCGAGGCGGCGGAGCGGTTGCCGCAGGGGCGTTACGTCGAGATCCCGCGGCTCGGCCATCTGGCGCATGAGGAAGACGCCGCGCAGGTCGCGGCGCTGATCCTGCCCTGGCTGGCGGAGAAGCTCTGACTACTGGACCAGATGCAGCTTGCCGAAGATCCGTTCCATATGCTCGGCGAGGTAGATCCGGAGCCAGGGCGTGAAACGCTCCGGCGTCGCCTCCACCTCGCGGGCAAGTTCGTGCAGCTCCACCCAGCGGGTTTCCCAGACCTCGTCCGGGTCGGGCGACACCGGCAGGTCGAGCGTCGCCTCGGCGAGGAAGATATCGACCACCTCATGCTCGATCAGCCCGTTGCCGACCTCGGCGCGGTATTCAACGCGATCGGCGAAGACCGTGACCAACCCGGAAATCCCCAGCTCCTCGCGCAGGCGGCGGAGGGCGCAGTGTTCCGCCTCCTCGCCCCAGCGCGGATGGGTGCAGCAGGTATTGGCCCAGAGCCCGGGCGTGTGATATTTGGAGGCCGCACGGCGCTGGATCAGCACCTTCGCGCCACACATGACGAAGACCGAGATCGCCATGTGCCGCAGACCGCGCTGATGCGCCTCGAGTTTCTCCACCGGCATCAGGCGACCATCGACCCAGGCAGGCACCATTTCCACGGCGCTGCTCATGTCCAGACCGGCGAGACGAGGCGCATCAGATGGGCGAGGTTCTTCACGCCGATCTTGAGATGCGCCATCGGGCGGGCGCTGACCAGTTTCTTGTTCATGTAAGCCTCAAAGGTCAGTTTCTGCACATCGGTGTCATGGCACAGGCTGACGAAACGCTCGCGCCGCTCGTCATCCCGGTAATAGGCATCCTGCATCGAGCGCAGAACCTTGAACACCGTCTTGTGATCCTTCATGAACAGCTTGCGCGCAAGCTGAAGATCGGTGGCGCGGCCGGATTTCAGCACGGCGAGGCAGGCTTTCGCCGCCACCTGACCGCCGACGAAGGCATAGTAGATCCCCTCGCCCGAAGACGGCGCCACCACCCCCGCCGCATCGCCCGCCAGCACCACGTCGCGGCCGTTGTCCCAGCGGTCCATCGGCCGAAGCGGGATCGGCGCACCCTCCTTGCGGATCGTCTCGCAGTCGGTGAGCCCGGATTGCACCCGGAGCGCCGCGGTGCAGGCCTTGAGGTCCACCCCGTCCACCCCGGTGCCCATGCCGACCGAGCAGTTCGGCCCGTGCGGGAAGACCCAGCCGTAGAAATCGGGGCTGATGCGCCCGTCGTAGATCACGTCGCAGCGGGTCGGATCGTAATCGACCCCGGTCGCCTCCAGCGGGGCCTTGATGATCTCGTGATAGGCGATGACATAGGGCGTCTTGTCGCCATCCGGCACCTCGGCCTTGGCCACGACCGAGCGCGCGCCATCGGCGCCGATCACCAGCTTCGTCTCGCTGCGCTGCTCCTCGCCGGTCAGCTTGTCGCGCCAGATGACGAAGGTATGGAAGCTGTCGCGCTCGATCCTGAGGAAGGTGCCGGTCAGCCGCTGGGCGCCGGATTTCACCGCCCGCCTGCGCAGCCATTCGTCGAAATGCTCGCGGTCGACCATGCCGACGAAGCCGCCCTCGATCGGGATGTCGACCTTGCGCCCGCTGGGCGAGACCATCCGCGCGGTGCGGATGCGGGCGACGATCTGGCTGTCGGGGATGTCGAAATCCGCGATCAGCCGGGGCGGGATCGCGCCGCCGCAGGGCTTGATCCGCCCGTCGCGATCCAGAAGCGCCACGCGCTTGCCGGCGCGGGCCAGCTCATCCGCGGCGGTCGCCCCGAAGGGCCGCCGCCCACCACGAAAACATCGTAAGCCATGGTCACTCTCCTGGCACAAGCCGCGTGGCGGGCATCACACGCCCGCCGTCCATGATCCGCAGCGCCATCAGGGCCGCCGCAACGAAAAGCCCGGCCTCGGCCAGGAAAACCAACCCGAAGGCCGAAGGCGCATCGGTCCAGAGCCGCAGCAGATCCGCCGCCGCCGCGCCGGCGAGCCCGCCGAAACCGGCCGCAACCGCCTGCGCCGCGCCCCAGAGCCCCATCCGGGTGCCCTCGCGCGCGCCGCGCCCCTCGCCCGCCAGCGCCATCATCGAGCCGATGGCGGCGACGGCGAACATGCCGTTGAACACGCCCATCAGCACGACGGCGGGGACCAGCAGCGGCAGGCCCGTCTGGCCCAGCAGGGCGATGCCGGTCAGCGACAGCGCCGAGCCGAGACAGCCCACCATCACCCAGCCGCGCAGGTCGCCCAGCTTCAGCCCGGTGGCGCCGATGCCGACAGCCAGCATCCCGAGGAACACCCCGCCGTTCTGCGCCCCTGACAGCGAGGTCGACTGGCCGGGGGTGAAGCCGAAGACCAGCCCGGCATAGGGCTCGAGGATCAGCTCCTGGGTGAAATAGGCGGTCATCGACAGGAAGACGAAGAGGGTGAAGGCCCGCGCCTTCGGCTCGGCCCAGACCTCGCGCAGCCCCTCGCGGAATGGCGTCGGATCGGGCTCGGGCCGGGCGACGAGGCCGCGCTCGATGCGGAACACGGCGAGCGCGGTCAGCGCCACCGCGCCGAGGCAGACGGCGCCGACGATCTCGAGCAGCAGCCGCGGCGAATAGGGTTCAAGCAGCCGGCCGACGACGCCTGCCGTCAGGGCGATGCCGAAGATCATCATCAGCCAGGTGATCGTCGCCGCCGCGGCGCGCCGGTCGGGCCGGGTGCAGGTGGCCAGCAACGCCAGGAGTGAGGTGCCGGAGGCCCCCGCCCCGAGGCCGATCAGCGCATAGGCGAGGAAGGAGATCGCCAGCCCCGGCCAGAAGGCGGTCTGCATCAGCACCACACCCAGAGCCGCGGCAAAACCGCCCGCCGCCAGCACGACCATGCCGCCGAGGATCCAGACCGTGCGGTTGCCGCCGGTGTCCGACTTGTAGCCCCAGGACGGCCGGGTGATCTGGATCGCGTAATGCAGCGCCACCATCAGGCCCGAGAGCACCGCCGGCAAGGCCAGCTCCACCACCATCAGCCGGTTCAGCGTCGAGGTGGTGAGCACGACGATGGCCCCGAGGCACATCTGCACCAGACCGAGCCGGAAGATGGCGAGCCAGCCGAGCGTCACTGCATCGCCTCCAGCGTGCGGATGGCGAAGGCCGAGACCATCATCCCCGAAACATATAGGACGACGCCGGTACCGTTGTACCAAGGCGCCTTGGCCTTGGGATCGCGCAGCATCACCCGCATGGCGGCAAGCTGCGCCAGCAGCAGCGCCGTCACCGCCAGCGCATGATACGGACGGCCCCAGATCAGCAGCAGCGCGATGACCAGAAGCTGCGCCATCGCCATCACGGTGCAGGCGATCTTGGCCGCGACCTCCGGCCCCAGCATGACCGGGAGCGAGCGCACTCCATGCTGGCGGTCACCCTCCAGCGCCTTGAAATCGTTGAGCGTCATGATGCCATGCGCGCCGAAGGCATAGAGCGCGGCCAGCGTCACGACATAGAAGCTCGGCACGCCCTGCGCCAGCACGGCGGCGCCGGTGAACCAGGGCAGCCCCTCGTAGCAGAGCCCGACCAACCCCGGCCCCCACCAGCCCGACCGCTTCAGCCGCACCGGCTCGGCCGAATAGGCCCAGGCCGCCAGCACGCCGAACATGGTGGCGTAGAAGCCCCAGGGCCCCAGCATCCAGCCCACCGCCAGCGCGACGACCGACATGGCCAGCGCGATCCACAGGCCCCAGCGGCCCGGGATGCGGCCCGAGGGGATCGGGCGGTAGGGCTCGTTCACCGCATCGACATGGCGGTCGCACCAGTCGTTCGCCGCCTGGCTCATGCCGCAGACGATCGGCCCGGCGAGAACCATGCCGAGGATCACCATCGGCCAGTTCGATCCGAAGCCCACGCCCGCCGAGACGGCGCCGCAGAGATAGGCCCAGATCGGCGGGAACCAGGTGATCGGCTTGATCAGCTCCAGCATCGCTGCAGGCTGGGGAATGGAGCGGGTTTGTAAGGAAAGATTTACACTCATGTGTAAACTAAACACTACATGGGGGAGTCGGGCAAGAGGATTGCCGCGCTCGGTGGGGCCGCATCCGGGGCGTCAGCGCCCGTTCGGCAGCAGTTCGAAACGGCAGGCCGAAGCCCCGCAGGCGCAGCAGGCAGTCTCGCGCACCGCGACATTCGGCCAGACCAGCCGGGAAAACAGCCGCTCGAAGACGGCGGCATGCCAGTGGCAGAGCGGTTCGGCCGCGACCTCGCCCGCCACCAGCGGATTTGCGGCGATCTCGAAGACCAGCGGATTCTGCAACACGATGCGGAAGCGGCCCGACCCGACGAAGGTCCAGGCGTGCTTGGCGATGGCCGCGCAGAGCAGCCGCGCGCCGAGCCGGGCCGGCAGCGCGCGGATGATCGTCTTGGCGAAGCCCGGGATGCGGTTGGCGAGGATGTAGTCGCCCGTGCCGAGCCCGGCGTCACGCAGAAGCTGCGGCGCCTCGGCGGGCCAGATCCGGCGCACCACCCCGTGCAGGCTGGCCACGCCGATCTCGGGCAGCATCCCCGCATCGGCCCCCGGTCGTGGGATACCTGCCGCCGCCAGCGCCTGCCCGGAGGCGTCGGGCCCGAAGGCCCGGTCGAGCACCGGCAGGAGCTGCAGCACGGCGTTGGGGCCGATGCGGGAGACGGCCGGGGCGGCAGGATGCAGCAACCCGGTGTTCGGCGCGTTCATCGCGGCTCACTCCGCCGGACGGACAAGGGGCCTGTCCGCGGCCGCCTTCGCCTCGCGGGCGCTCATCGGCACATCGAACTCGTCCATCTGCTGCTTGCCGCCGCCGCAGGCCATCGGCATGGCCGGCTGGTCCTCCATCTGCTGGCGCCCGCCGCCGCAGGCCAGCGGCGCGAGGATCGGGACCTCGCCCCGGCCTGCCACGGCATTGCGCTCGGCCGCGCGTTCCTTGCCCTGGGCCCGAAGCGCCTCGCGGCGTTCGGCGGCCTTCGCGGCCTTGTCGGCGCTGGCCTCCCAGTCGGCCATCTGCGCATTGCCGATCTTGCGGGTCTCGTCGAAGTGGAAGTCCACCTTGTTCTTCGACTGCGGCCCCCAGTAACCGGCCTTGCCCAGATCGTAGAAGGTCCGCCCCACCCCGGCCTTCAGGAAGGCCTTGAGACAGCCGAGCAGGTAGCGGCGGCGGAAGCCCGTCCCGCGCCAGGGATAATGGAACAGCGCCTTCTTCATGTAGAAGCGGCGGTAGTTGTTCATCACCCCGTCGAGCAGCTCGCCGCGGGTCAGCGCCTTGGGCTTCATGATCGGCGTGACGAAATTGTATTTCGAGTAGTCGAAGACCTCGACCTGATCCTTCAGCTCCTGGAACAGCGGGGTGAAGGGCCAGGGCGTGTACATCGCCCAGTTGGCGAGATCCGGCTGCCAGTCCCAGGCCATCTGGTAGGTCTCTTCCAGCGTCTCCTTGGTCTCGTTGTCGAGACCGACGATGAACTGCGCCTCGGTGAAGATGTCGGCCTCGCGCAGAAGGCGGATCGCCTCCTTGTTCTCGGCGACCGTGGTCTCCTTGTTGAACACGTCGAGCTTCAGCTGCGCCGCGGCTTCGGTACCGAGCGAGATGTGCACTAGACCGGCGCTGCGGTAGAACTTCAAGAGCTCCTTGTCGCGCTTGATGTCGGTGACGCGGGTGTTGATGCCCCATTTCACCTTGTCCGGCAGGCCGCGGGCGATCATCTCCTCGCAGAATTCGATGAACTTCTTGCGGTTGATGGTCGGCTCCTCGTCGGCGAGGATGAAGAAGCCGACGCCCTGCTCGTTCACCAGCTTCTCGATCTCGTCGACCACCTTCTTTGGATCGCGCACCCGGTAGTCGCGCCAGAACTTCCACTGCGAGCAGAAGGAGCAGGTGAAGGGGCAGCCGCGCGCCATGTTCGGGATGGCGACGCGTACGCCAAGCGGGGTGTAGATGTAGTTCTTCCAGTTCAGGATCGACCAGTCCGGCTCGATGCCGTCGAGATCCTTGATGGTCGGCGCCGCCTGGGTGGCGATGATCTCGTCGCCGTCGAGGAAGGCGAGACCCTTGATCTCGCGCTTGTCGGCCTCGTAACGGCCCTCCTCCACGGCCTTCATCAGGTTGACGAGGATCTCCTCGCCCTCGCCGCGGACGATGACGTCGATCCAGGGCGCCTCCTCCAGCACCTGGCGGAACATGAAGGTGGCGTGGATGCCGCCCAGCACGCGCAGCGCGTTCGGCGCGACTTCCAGCGCCAGCTTCAGCAGCGCCTCGGATTCGTAGATCGAGGGGGTGATCGCCGTGGTTGCGACGACATCGGGCTTCAGCGCGATGAACTTCTCGCGCAGCTGGTCATGCGAGATGTGGTCGGTCATCGCGTCGATGAAATGGATGTCGTCGAAGCCGTTCTTCTTCAGCGCCCCCGCCAGATACGCAACCCATGCCGGCGGCCAGCTGCCGGCAATCTCAGCGCCGCCGGAATGGTAATTGGGGTGAACGAATACAATGCGCATGGTGGACTCCCGCTGTGTCCAGTTCAGTTGACACATTTCGATCTGCGGGAATTTGATACATGTCAAAGCGACCATTCGTACCGACGGCGGCGGCGCGGGGGCGCTCGGGGCATGGGGGATCTGACGGGCGGCCGCGCGGGCCGCCCTATTCGTCGCGGTTCAAGAGACCGAACTTGCGCAACTTCACGTAAAGCGACTGGCGCGACAGGCTCAGCATCTCGGCCGCGGCCACGCGGTTGTTGCGGGTCAGCTCCAGCGCGGTCTCGATGCACATTTTTTCAACGACATCCGTGGTTTCCGCCACGATGTCCTTGAGGGTGGAATTGCCCACCAGCTCCATCACGTTGCGCGCCGGCTCGTCCGGCGCGGCGGCGGGCGCGGCCGGACGCCGCAGGGTCTCGGCCCGGCTGGCGTCGCGGACCACGAGGACCAGCAGCGGCTGCGGCCGGTCGGCGAGCCAGGTCGCCGACAGCTCTGCGGCAATCTGCCCCGCGAAATCGGTGGTGAGTCGGGTGGCGTAGAGCCGCAACTGTCCGGTCCGCTTGACACTGTCGAGCAGCACCCGCAGGTCCACCGTGCCGCGGGCGAGGAAATCCGCCAGCGACCGGCCGCGCACCGAGGCTAGGCTGGACGAGTCGGTCAGGTTCAGGAAGGCCTCGTTCGCGCCGCGGATCACGCCCTCGGCGTCGGTGAAGACGATACCGTCCACCCCCTGATGGTAGAGCCGCGCCAGATTGTCGGTCAGCTCGTCCGAAGTGGTCACCGCCGCCTCCGCCGGGTCGAGCTGGCACAAAAGTAGCCGCTCGCCCGCGGCGCGGAACACCTTGGGCGTCACCATCAGCCGCTTCTGCGACCGGCGCGCGGTCAGCTCCATCGGCGTCGCGGCATCGGCCACGGCGAGGTTGCTCATGGTCTCCATGAACTCGCCGCGCCGCCGGCCCTCGAACTCCTGCGCGATGGCCGCGCCCAGCAGGTCCTGCCGCACCCCGCCCAGAAGACCGGCCGCCGCCTGGTTCAGATCGGAGATCCGGCCGGTGGACATGCTGATCAGCAGCATCGGGTCGCGCGACACGTCCATGATGACGCGGTAGCGCGTCTCCATCTCGCGCTGGGTCTCGTAGTCGCGCTCCATCGCCAGCTGCGCCGAGACCAGCTGCTGCTGCACCTCGGCGATCGGGCGCAGGTCGCGGCCCAGCATCAAGACCGACTGGTCGGCCTCGATCCGGTGCATGGAATAGCGCACCGGGAATTCGAAATTGCGGTGGTCGGCATGGTTCAGCTCCACCGCGACCGAGCCCTTGCCGCTCTGCAGCGTCGCCAGCCTCAGCTTGAACTTGGCGAGGCTCTCGCTGGTCAGCACGTCCTGGATGTTCGCCCCCTCCCAGGCCGAAAGCTGGCCGAAGGAGGAGTGGTGCGGGTTGATCAGCACCGACTCGATGCGGCCGCCTTCCGAGACGAGCAGCGAGATGTCGGCAGCGGTCGAGATGATCTCGCTCAGCAGGTCGGGTGCGAGGAGCGGGAGCTTGCCGCTGTTGAGAAGATGTCTGCCGTCTGATGTCACGGGGCTACCGATTCTTCTTGCCGCCTACCCGAACGCGGGACAGCGGATGTTAGGCACGCTGTCGCGCGCGGATGGGACCTGCGGTGAGCCCGCAGACCTGAAGCGCCACGTCGAGGTCGCTGGTCACGATATCCGCCCCCAGATCTGCCCCGAGCCATGGCGATGCCTCCCCGTTCCCCACCAGCGCCGCGCCGCCGACCGCGACCGGCACCCTGTTGCCCGAGAAGTCTTTGACCGTTTTTACTAACTTTCCGCAAACTTCAAGTTTATCCGTGGTTGCAACCGAAAGTAAGACCGCATCGAAGCCCCTGCGGGCGAAGAGCGCCCTCAGCTCCGAGACTTCCGGCCCGATCCTCAGGCAGACCGACACGCCCGCACGGCGCAGCCGCGACGTGGCCAGCATCGCCCCCAGCGTGTGCTGCTCGCCCGGCGGCATCAGCACCAGCGCGGTGGGCCCGTCGCGTGCACCGCCGTCATCCGCCGTCCAGCCCTCGGCAAGACCGCGCAGGATCGCCTGCAGCCGGGCAGCGCCGATGCTGACCTCGGCGAAGCTGGCGCTGTCCTCGTGCCAGCCCTGCCCCAGCCGCTGCGCCACCTCGGGGATGTAGAGATCCGCCAGCGCCGCCGGCCCGATCCGCGCCCGCCGCAGTTCGGCCTTCAACAGCGCCAGCGGCCGCGGATCGAAGCTGCGCACCGCCGCCATCAGCTGCAGCACCAGCGCCTCGCGCAGCACCGGCGGGGCTGCGACATCACGCGTCACCAGCCGGGAGACGACTTCGGCGGCGAAGTGGGTTAAAGCGGACGGGGCCGCGCCGGCGCGGTCCGTCATCGCCCTGTGCTGACCGTCGTGCATCTGCCGCGCTCCGCAAAGGCGCCGGGACCGGGAGCGCCTCGCCTCCCGCCGCGGGCCTTCGCCCGGGTCCGGGAGGGGCGCTCGCAAGCGGTCCAGGGCGCTGGTGCCCGACTGTCCAACAGCGCCGAAAAAATGTCAAAGTAAATTGACACTCCGGAATCGGCCTGAAGGGCCATTCACGAATAACTACATGATTTACATCAACCTAATGCGAAAAATGCATCTTTTGCCCGCGACGATTTGCGCAGCCGAAACCGGCCCATCCGCCGCAAAACATGTAAGTTAGAGTTGACACTTTCGGAATCGAGACGGTAATCTCGGCCATCGGCAGCCCCTGTCCTTGGGCTTCTCTGCGGAAGGCAAAGGTAAAGATGCAGCTCTCCCCCCAAGCCCCGCGCAAGCGCCTCTACACCGAGGCCGAGCGCGCCCGGCGCGACGCCACCCCCTGGACGCTGGTGCAGGCCATCCTTGCGCCGGCGCAGTTCTTGGCCTTCGCCGTCTCGCTGGCGCTGGTGCTGTATTTCCTCGTCACCGGCGAGGGATACACCGCGGCCACGATCTCGATCCTCGTCAAGACGGCGCTGCTCTATCTCATCATGGTCACCGGCGCGATCTGGGAGAAGACTGTCTTCGGCCAGTATCTCTTCGCCCCCGCCTTCTTCTGGGAGGACGTGTTCTCCTTCGCGGTGATCGCGCTGCACACGGCCTATCTCTGGGCGCTGTTCAGCGGCAGCGTCTCGCCCGCCGGGCAGATGGTGATCGTGCTGGCCGCCTACGCCACCTATGTCATCAACGCCGGGCAGTTCCTCTGGAAGCTGCGCCTCGCCCGCCTCGATCTGGAGGCCGTGCAATGACCGTCGCCCAGCTTCCCGTCCCGCCCGCCCGCGGCTGCCGCACCACGCCGCTCCTGAAGGAGCGCGGCCAGCGCGAGGTGTTCTGCGGCCTGACCGGCATCATCTGGCTGCACCGCAAGATGCAGGACGCCTTCTTCCTCGTCGTGGGCTCGCGCACCTGCGCCCATCTGCTGCAGTCCGCCGCAGGGGTGATGATCTTCGCCGAGCCGCGCTTCGGCACCGCCATCCTCGAGGAGAAGGACCTCGCCGGTCTCGCCGACGCCAATGCCGAGCTCGACCGCGAGGTGGCGCGGCTTCTGGCCCGCCGGCCCGACATCCGCCAGCTCTTCCTCGTCGGCTCCTGCCCCTCCGAGGTGATCAAGCTCGACCTGCACCGCGCGGCCGAGCGGCTCTCGGCGCTGCACGCGCCTTCGGTCAGGGTCTACAACTACAGCGGCTCCGGCATCGAGACGACCTTCACCCAGGGCGAAGACGCCTGCCTCGCCGCCATGGTCCCCGCCCTGCCCACAACCACGGCGCGCGAGCTGCTGCTGGTCGGCGCGCTGCCCGATGTGGTCGAGGATCAGGCGCTGGCGCTCTTGAAGGCGCTCTGCATCGGCCCGGTCCGCTGCCTGCCCGCCCGCACCGCCGATGGCCTGCCGGGCGTCGGGCCGAACACCGTCTTCGCCCTGACCCAGCCCTTCCTCGGCGACACCCATGCCGCCCTGATCGGCCGCGGCGCCCGCCACATCCCGGCGCCCTTCCCATTCGGCGAAGAGGGCACCACCGCCTGGCTCGCCGCCGTCGCCGCCGAGTTCGGCGTCCCGCCCGCGCTCTTCGAGCAGGTCACCGCCGCCCCCGCGCCCGCGCCGCA
>NZ_PZKG01000078.1 GCF_003034985.1 Cereibacter changlensis JA139 | reverse complement strand
CCTCGTCCTATGTCTTCAAAACGGCGCCCAGCTTGCGGCGCTACCCGGTGTTTCTGGCCGCAGCTGCAGCCGGGTTCGTCGTCAACGTCGCTGTGACGGCCCTCTCGGCCCATCTGCTGCACCTCGCGCCGGTGTTGGCCAAGACCACGGGCGTCGGCATCGCCTTCTTCGCCAACTTCGCCCTGAACGCGGTCTTCGTGTTCCCCCCGCCCGGACGAGACGACCGGAGGCCCTGACCGCGGTGATGTCGGGCGGGATTGAGCGGGGCGCGACCTGCGGGCCGTGCGGGAGGGCGTCGATGACGTGACCGTTGGCGCCACCCCCTTCCGCCCGACCCGGAATGCTCCGGACCGTCCGACTTGATTTGTTCTCTTTCCGTTCTAAATTGAGAGCCAAACCTGACAAGGAGCTGCCGATGGAAAGCACCACCTTCGCCCTGCCTGCGACGCCTAGGCAGATCGCCTATGCCCGCGCCCTCGGGCTGCGCAATCAGACCCTTCTGCCTTGGGAGGTTCAGCAGAACCGCCGGTCGCTCAGCGCCTGGATCGAGGTGCAGGCCCGGCTGAAGCCGGTGTCGGACCTGGACCGCCTGCCCTCCTC
This sequence comes from Cereibacter changlensis JA139, assembly GCF_003034985.1. Classification (GTDB taxonomy): domain Bacteria; phylum Pseudomonadota; class Alphaproteobacteria; order Rhodobacterales; family Rhodobacteraceae; genus Cereibacter; species Cereibacter changlensis. Next base: position 19,091 of record NZ_PZKG01000078.1, on the reverse strand, counting down.
GAAGCAGGTGGCCTTCGCCGAGAAACTCGCACGGATCAAGCGGCGCGCCGTCCCGGACGAGTGCTTCCGCGACAAGGGGCTGATGTCGAAGTGGATCGACGGTAACAGGTAAACGCCGGGCCGGCGGGGCTTGTCGCCTTGCTGAGGCTCCTCCCGACCAACATCTCCCGATGATCGGCATCCCGAGGTCGCAGATCGCCCCTTCAGATAGCCGGTCCCTGCCGCCCTGCCCGCTGCGCAGCACCTGCACCCCCTCGCGGGGATGCGCCGGATCCCGAGCACCGGAGACGACCTCCCACGCGCCCCCCGGAACGTTCACCCCCGCGTTGTTGAAATACAGGTCGAGCCGCCCGAAGCGCTCCGCGATCATTATGAACGACCGGTCGACGGCCGCCGAGTCGGTTACATCGGCCACGAGGGCGATAATCTTCCCGACGCAGACTTGGCCGGCGCATTGGCCGCGGTGGCGTTTAAGGCGGTGGCAGTGCGTCCCGCCACCACGACCGTCCAGCCCTCGCCGGCGAGGGCCTGCGCGACGACGCGGCCGATCCCGCCGCCACCGCGGGTGACAGGCGCGATGCTGTCAATTTCCTTCCTGACCTACACCTTGCTCTGATGCATGTTGGACTGGGACGTCCGCCGGGCGGCCGCGGCTTTCCCGCGCATCGCTCGGGAAGGATCAGCGCCGCCGGCTAGGTGTGAGATCTCATGAGGTTGTTCACCCGTGTGAAGGGGGTTAGGCCGTTGAGTGCGGAGTGTGGTCGTGAGCCGGTTGAACCAGTCAAGCCATCGCGTCAGGTCTGCGTTTCTGGCGGCTGAGGTTGGATATGCGAGGCCGTAGGCCCATTCGCGGAGAAGGGTCTGGATGAACCGCTTGGCCTTGCCATTGGTTTTCGGGGTGTAAGGCCGGATGAAGATGTGCCGGATGTCCAGCAGGCGCAGAACCTTGGCGAAACGGCGGGAACGGTAGGCGCTGCCGTTGTCGGTCATCACCCGTTCCACGCGGATGCCTCGGGCGCGGAACCAGCGCAGCGCGTGCAAGAGGAAGCCGGTGGTGGTGTCCTTGCGCTCGTTTTCGAGCACCTCGCCATAGGCCAGGCGGATCGCGTCATCGACGGCCACATGCACGAAGTCCCAGCCCGCGCCGCGGTTGCGGCAGCCGACCCGTGTTCGCGTGACCCGGTGGCCTGGCTGGTCGAACCGGCCCAACTTCTTGATATCGAGGTGGATCAGCTCCCCCGGCCGGTCGCGCTGATAGCGGCGCACCGGCTCGGGCGGATCGAGGCGCGCCAGAAGGCCCAGCCCCTCCCGACGCAGCCAGCGCGCGACCGTCGAACGCGCCAGCCCGAGCGTCGCGGCAATCGCCGCCCCGGTCAGGCGCAGGGACCGGCGAAGGAACGCGATCAACGCAACCCTCGAAGCGGACAACCGCGGGGCCACGCGGGCAGGCGCGCTGGCGCGATTGGCCAGCGCCGCTCGCCCGCCCGCGCGGAACCGGGCAAGCCACTTGCGGACCGTGCGCACCGACACCGCGAAGGCATGCGCCACCTCCGCGGCGCTCTGGCCGGCGGCAATCCGGGCGACGATCTGCTCTCGACTGTGAACCGTGAGACGGGCACCATGATGCGGGTTGTTCATCCTTTGGGGTCCTCGGCTGGAGTTTGGCGATTGCAGCCTAACCCCCTTCCGGGTGAACAACCTCCTGAGACTTCACACCTAGGGGCGCCTGCCGAACGCGGCCTCGGCCCGCTTCCAGCCGAGCGCCTGCTCCGACAGGGTGAAGCCGAGCCCGGGCCGGTTCGGCACGATCATCCGGCCGTTCCGGTTCTCCAGCCGCTCGTTGAACAGCGGGTCCAGCCAGTCGAAATGCTCGACCCAGGGCTCGAACTCGTAGGCGGCCGCGAGGTGCAGGTGGATCTCCATGGCGAAATGCGGGGCGAGCTTCAGCTTCTTCTCCTCGGCCAGCGCGCAGATTCGCAAGAATTGCGTGATCCCCCCGACGCGCGGGGCGTCGGGCTGGATGAAGTCCACCGCGTTCTTCTGGATCAGGTCAACATGCTCCGCCACGCTGCTCAGCATCTCGCCGGTGGCGATCGGCGTGTCCAGAGCGGCGGCCAGGGCGGCATGGCCCTCGCTGTCATAGGCGTCCAGCGGCTCCTCGATCCAGACGAGGTTGAAGGCTTCGAGCTGGCGGCAGGCGCGCATCGCCGCGGGCCGGTCCCACTGCTGGTTGGCGTCGACCATCAGCGACACGCGCCCCGCGATCCTGTCGTTGACAGCCGCGACCCGGCGCAGGTCCTCGGCCATGTCGGGCTGACCGACCTTGATCTTGATGCCGCCGATCCCCTGCGCGATCGAACGTTCAACATTGTCCAGAACCTCCTCCAGCGGCGATGACAGGAACCCGCCGGAGGTGTTGTAGCACTGCACCGAGTCGCGATGCGCGCCGAGCAGCTTCGACAGCGGCAGCCCTGCGCGCTTGGCCTTCAAGTCCCAGAACGCGATGTCGAAAGCGGCGATGGCCTGCACCGCCAGGCCGCTGCGTCCCACCGAAGCCCCAGCCCAGGCCAGCTTGCGCCAGAGCTTGCCGATGTCGTTCGGGTCCTCGCCCAGCAGCACCGGCGCGATCTCCTTGGCGTGCTCGAACTGCCCCGGTCCGCCCGCCCGCTTGGAATAGCTGAAGCCGATGCCGGAGTGACCCTCGACGGTCTCGATCTCGGCGAAGAGGCAGGCGACCTCGGTCAGCGGCTTTTGCCGGCCGGTCAGCACCTTGGCGTCGCTAATCGGCGTCTTCAGCGGCAGATGGATCGCCGAGAGCCGGATCCAGGCGATCCTGTCGCCCTGGGTCGCATGCTGAACAGGGTGGGATTGGGTCATCGCGCGGGCCTCTGTCTGTGGATCTGGATGAAGGCTGTTGCGGTCCCGCCCCCGAGGTCCAAGATCGGTTTTCTGATGATCGATAGGAAGACAGGATGGATGATCGAGCTGCTCCAACTCCGCCATGTCGTCATTCGCCGAGAAGCCAAACGTCAGCCGCGTCGCGCGACAGGCGGTCCTGCGCGGGGTCTGCGGCATGCTGCCCTCCTGCCGAGTCCAACGCGCCTATGTCGTGCCGGGCACGGCGATGCCCGCCGCCTCCGCGATCTTGGCCAGCCGCTGCCACAGCGCATCCGCGACCGGCACGCCATCGGCAAGCGCCCGTCGGCGCTTCGCGGCTGCGGCATCGCCCGGCACCCGCACCGGCCCGCCGGTGCCGGCGGGTGGGTTGCTGCGGCAGGCCTCGGCCAGATGGTCCGACTGGGCGGTGAAGGCCGCGAGGCCGGCAAAGGCCTCGGGGTCGATCACCTGCAGATAGGCGCTTTGCGCCAGAGGCCCCGCGGGGACATTGGCTCGGCCCTGGCCGGACAGCCCCTGCCCCAAGAGCTCCACCATCAGCCCCAAGCCATAGCCCTTGTGCCCCTTCAGCGCGCCGCCAAGCGGCATCATCGACCCGCCCCGCTCCGTCACCTCGCGCGGATCGTCGGTCGGCTCGCCTGTCGCCGTCAGCGCCCAGGCCTCGGGAAAGCGCTCGCCGGCCCGGGCCAGCGATTGCGTCATCGTCGTGGTGGTGATCGAGCAGGACACGTCGATCAGCACCGGATCGCCCGAGGTGGGAAAGCCCGCGGCAATGGGGTTCGGCGTCAACACAGGCTTCGTGCCGCCATAGGGGGCGACACGGGAGGCGGCGGGGTTGGAGACGTTCATCTGCACGATCAGCCCGCGATCCGTCACCCTCCGCATGAAAGCCGAAAGCGCGCAGGTGTGATGCGCATTGCCGATCACACCCGTCACCACGCCGAACTCGCGCGCCCGCTCGGAGGCCATGTCCAGCGCCTCGGTCAGCAACCAGGCGCCGGGCAGGCTGTTGCCGTTCCAGACGAAACTGGCGCCGCGATCCGTGACCACCTCGTAGCTGCCGGTTCCGGCCATCCTGCCCGCGGCCAGCTCGTCCATGTACCACGGCAGCAGCCCGACGCCGTGGGTGTGATGGCCGATCATGTCGCCTTCGACCAGTATCCCGGCGGTGACCGCCGCCTTCTCCGCCTCCAGTCCCGCGCCCATCAACAGCGCCTGAGCAAAGACGGCAAGCGCGCCCTGTTCGATCCTGGCCATGGATACCCGTCCTTTCCGTTCAGCTGCGCCCGACAATCAGCTCGCGCATCATCTCGACCTCTTCGCCGGTCAGGTCGGTCAGCGGCGCGCGCACCGAACCGGTGGCGAAGCCGCGCAGCGCGACGCCCGCCTTGATAGCCGAAACCGCGTAGCCGGCCTTGCGGTCGCGGATCGCGGCGAAGCGATAGTAGAACTCGCGCAGCAGCCGCTCGCAGGTGGCGTTGTCATTCGCCATCAGCGCGCCATGAAACTCCAGCGCGGTCTCGGGCACGAAGTTGAACACCGCCGAGGAATAAGTCGGCATCCCGGCTCCCTTGTAGGCCTGGGCGAACAGCTCATGCGTCGGCATGCCGCCGATATAGGACAGCCGATCCCCCAGCATCACCGTCACCCGGCGCACGGTGTCGATGTCGCCGGTGCCGTCCTTGAAGCCGATCAGGTTGGGGCATTCGTCGGCAAGCTGCGCCAGCGTCTCCGCAGAAACCCGCCCCTGCCCGCGGTTGTAGACGATGACGCCCATGTTGGTGGCGCGGCACACCGCCCGGATGCGATTGGCGACGCCCTCCTGCGGGGCCTCGGTCAGGTAATGCGGCAGCAGCAGGATGCCATCGCCACCCGCCGCCTCGATCTCGCGCGCCATGTCGCAGGCGATCCTCGTGCCATAGCCGCAGCCGGCGATCACCGGGGCCGTGCCCGAAACCGAGCGCGCGGTGCGCACCACCTCGACTACCTCGGCCGGGGTCAGCGAGAACAGCTCCCCGGTGCCACCCGCCACGATCAGACCCGCGACCGGAAAGCCCGAAAGCCATTCCAGATGCGCGGCGAACGGCTTCGGGGCGAAGCTGTCATCCTTGTCGAACGGGGTGACGGGGAAGGACAACAGGCCGTGGCGGATGATCTCGCGCAATGCGTCCGGGGCGATCATGGGGGAAACTCCTGTAGAGGGATAGGCTCCCGGCGGTTGCGCCGGGGCGAGGATTCAGCCGCGCAGGTCCTCGGGCAGCAATGCCTCGGGGATGTTCTGGAAACAAACCGGGCGCAGGAAGCGGCGGATCGACAGCGTGCCGACGCTGGTGGCGCCGAAGTTGGTGGAGGCAGGGTAAGGCCCGCCATGCACCATCGCCTCCGCAACCTCCACGCCGGTGGGGAAGCCGTTGGCGAGCACCCGTCCCGCCTTCTGCTCCAGCACCGGCAGCAGCCGGCGGGCGAGATCGATGTCGCCATCATCCATGTGGATCGTGGCGGTCAGCTGGCCCTCGAAGCCCTGCGCCAGCGCCGTCATCTCCTCCGCGCCGCTGACCCGGACGACGAGGCCGAGCGGGCCGAACACCTCTTCGCCGAGCGCATTGTCCTGCAGGTAGCTGGCGGCGTCCGTCTCATAGAGGTTGGGGGCGGCGGTGCGGTTCTCGCTCTCGCGCACCAGCACCGGCTGCACCGCATTGCGCCCGTCGAAGCGGGCCTTGCCGTCGCGATAGGCCCTGGCGATGCCATCGGTCAGCATGCATTGCGGGCCGATGTCCTTCAGCGCTGCGGCGGCGGCGGCGACGAAGGCATCGCCCGCCGGACCGGCTTCAACCACGGCGATGCCGGGATTGGTGCAGAACTGACCGGCGCCCATGGTCAGCGAGCCGGCCCAGCCGGCGCCGATCTCGGCGCCGCGGGCCTTCGTGGCCTCGGGCAGGATGAACATCGGGTTGACGCTGCCAAGCTCGCCGAAGAACGGGATCGGCTCGGGCCGTTGCGCGCAGAGATCGAACAGCGCCCGCCCGCCGCCGAGGCTGCCGGTGAAGCCCACGGCGCGGATCTGGGGATGCTGGACCAGCGAGGTTCCGACATCCCGCGCGCCGCCCTGGATCATGCTGAAGACGCCCGCGGGCATGTTGCAGCGGGTGATGGCGGCCTGAACCGCCTCGGCCACGATCTCGGCGGCGCCGGGATGGGCGGAGTGACCCTTGACCACGACCGGACAGCCAGCCGCGAGCGCCGCCGCCGTGTCACCACCGGCAGTGGAGAAGGCGAGCGGAAAGTTGGAGGCCCCGAAGACCGCGACCGGGCCGATCGGTCGCTGGATCATACGCAGGTCCGGGCGCGGCGGCGTGCGATCCGGCAGAGCCTCGTCGTGGCGGCGGTCGAGGTAGTCGCCCTTCAGGATATGCTCGGCGAACAGCCGCAGTTGGCCTGTGGTGCGCCCCCGCTCGCCGTTCAGCCGCGCCTCGGGCAGGCCGGTTTCCTGCGTGCCGACCTCGGTGATGGCGCCGGCGCGGGCTTCGATCTCGTCGGCGATGGCGGTCAGGAACGCCGCCCGGTCCGCTCGGGTGGTGGCGGCAAAGGCGGGGAAGGCCGCCGCAGCCGCCTTGCAGGCGCGGTCGACATGGCCAGGATTGCCGACGGCGAAGTCATGCGCCGGGCCATGCGCGGGTTCGGACCGGAAGGTCCGCTCGCCCGCTACCCACTCGCCAGCGATCAGGTGCATGCCGTGGGGGGTGAATTGCTGTGTCATCGCGCATCCTTCTGGTTCAGGGGGCGCCGCAGGCTGGAAGCCTCCGCGTCGCCCCGGCAGGTCAGGCGCGGAATCGACCGCCCGCCGCACACCTCAACTAATATTTCAGTGTATCAGGTATTTCAATAGCGTATTGTCATGTTGTGCAGAGGCACGGGACAGCTTAGGTTCCGCCAGAGAGGATGATGCCATGAACAGCTCGCTTGCAGCCACATTTGGACTGGTCGACAACGCCCGCGCGTTGACGGGGAACGGAACTGCGCAGCGGGTCTATGACAGCCTGCGTCAGCGGATCATCACGCTGGAACTGCCGCCCGAGTCGACCCTGTCGCGGACGGACCTGAGCGACACCTATGATGTCAGCCAGACTCCGATCCGCGAGGCGATGCAGCGGCTGAAGCAGGACGGGCTGGTGCGGATCTATCCGCAGTCGAAGACGGTCGTCACCCGCATCGACGTGCCGCAGATCTACGAGGCGCATTTCCTGCGCGTCGCGCTGGAAACCGAAGTGGTGCGCCGGCTGGCCGAGAAATGCGAGCCGTCTACGCTCACCCGCGCCCGGTCCATCATCAAGATGCAGGAGGCGGTTGCCGACGACCCGGGACAACTGGCTATCTTCCAGGAACTGGACGAGCTGTTCCACCAGACCTTGTTCGCAGGGCTGGGCCCCAGCGGGCTGCATGAGCTTGTGCGCGAGCGTTCGGGGCATCTGGAGCGGGTGAGGCGGCTGCACCTGCCTGAGCAGGGCAAGATCCTCAACATTCTCGAAGGCCACCGGCGGATCATCGACGCCATTGCCGCGCAGAACCCGGACGAGGCCATCGCCGCGATCCGCGACCACCTCAGCCGAACCGTCGCCCGGGTCGAAGACCTCCGCCGCGAGTTTCCCGACTACTTCGTCTGATCCGGCGCGTGAGGAATGCGGCGCGAACGCCGCTACCCCCCTCAGTTCACGGGCGTCAGCAGCGCGCGACCGCTAAAATGGGCGGCCAGATTGTCCACCACAAGTTGCGCCATCTTGTCTCGCGTCTCTTCGGTGCCGCTGGCGTGGTGCGGATACAGCACCACGTTGTCCAGATCGCGGAAGGCCGGATCCGGGTCCGGCTCGCTCTCGAACACGTCCAGCCCGGCGCTCCCCAGCCGCCCATCCTTCAGCGCCGCGATCATCGCCGGTTCATCGACGACGGATCCGCGGGCGATGTTGATGAAGCTACCCTCGGGTCCCAGCGCCTTCAGCGCCGAAGCGGAGACGATGGCCCGCGTCTCCGCCCCGCCCGAGGTGGCCGCGATCAGGATGTCGGACCATTCCGCCAGCGCCACGACATCGGCGAAATAGCGATAGCCGACCCCCGGCTTTTCGCGGCGGCCGAAATAGCCGACCGTCAGCCCCAGCGCCTCGCAGCGTCTGGCGATCGCGCTGCCGATCCGGCCCAGCCCGACGATGCCGACGGATTTTCCCGCGGTGCTGCGGGTCAGCGACATCGGTCCGCTCCGCCCCCACTCGCCGCTGCGCACATGGCGGTCGCCCTGCACCAGCCGCCGCCGCGCCGCCAGCAGCAGCATCAGCGCGGTATCGGCCACATCATCGGTCAGCACGTCGGGCGTGTTGGTCAGCCGTACCCCCGCGCGGGTCATCGCCGCCACGTCCATCGTGTCATAGCCCACCGAGGAGGAGGCAACGATCTTCAGCGCCGGAACCTGCGCCAGAAACGCCTCGTCTATGCTCACATGGCCGTTGCAGACCATTGCGGTGCAGCGCGGACCGACCTCGGCCAGCATCGCCGGCTTGTCGGCGGCAAGGTCGAGCCGGTACAGCGTGTAGTCCTGCTCCAGTTGAGCCATCTGGCGCGGACGGGTCGGATAGGCGACGAGGACATCGGGTTTCATGCGGTCAGCAGTCCTTCGGCTGTGCGGGCCGCGCGGCGACGGGCCTGGACCTCGGGGTCGGGGTCGAGACCCGCAGCCAGCAGCGCGCGGGTATAGGGATGGCGAGGCGCTTCGAAGATCTGCCGGACGGCGCCCTCTTCGACGATCTCGCCCTGTTTCATGACGATCACCCGGTCTGCGAAATCGCGCACTACCGGCAGGTCATGGGCGATGAAGAGATAGGACAGGCCGAACTCGCGGCGCAGGCCTTCGAGCAGCGCGATGATCTGCGCCTGGATCGAGACATCGAGCGCCGAAACCGCCTCGTCGCAGATGATCAGCCGCGGCTCCAGCGCCAGCGCGCGGGCGATGGCGATACGCTGGCGCTGGCCGCCGGAAAACTGGTGCGGATAGCGCTGCGCCATGTCGGGACTGAGCCCGACCTTGGTCAGCAGGTCGGCCACCCGCTCACGCCACTTCGGCCGCGGCAGGATTTCGGGGTGGATCGCCCAGGCTTCCGCGATGAGTTGATAGACCGACATGCGCGGGTTCAACGACTGGGTGGGATCCTGAAACACCATCTGGATCTGGCGCCGCAGGCCAAACAGCTCTTTCGGCACCATCGTCACCAGATCGCGCCCCTTGTAGAGGGCCTGCCCGCCCGAGGGTTCGTCCAGCCGCAACAGCGCCCGCGCCAAAGTCGATTTGCCTGAGCCGCTTTCGCCCACCACCGCCACCGTCTCGCCCGGCATGATCCGGAAGCTGACGCCCTTCAACGCTTGAAAGGCCCCGTAATGCTTGGACAGGCCCTCGACCTTCAGCAGCGGCTCGCCGCCGCGGTCGCGCTCGGCCGGCATCGCACCCTTGCCAGGCGCGGCGCCGATCAGCTTTTTCGTGTAGGGATGCTGCGGGTTGCGATAGACCTCGGCGGCGTCGCCGGTCTCCACGATGCGGCCGCTGTTCATGACGACCACCCGGTCGGCAATTTCCGCAACCACACCGAGGTCATGCGTGATCAGCAGCAGACCCATCCCGGTTTCGGCCTGCAGCTCTTCCAGCAGCGCCAGCACCTGCGCCTGAACGGTCACGTCGAGCGCCGTGGTCGGCTCGTCGGCGATCAGGATGTCGGGCTTGAACGCCAACGCCATCGCGATCATCAATCGCTGCCGCTGGCCGCCGGAAAACTGGTGCGGATACTTCAGCATGGCCTCGGCGGGCTGAGGAATGCCGACGCGCGCCAGCAGCGCCAGCGCCCGCTGTTGCGCCTCGTTGGCCGGAGTGCCGTGGGTGGTCATCATCCTCGGCGATCTGCCAACCGACGGTGTAGACCGGGTTCAGGTGGGCCAGCGGATCCTGAAAGATCATGGCGATCCGCGCACCGTTGATGCGCCGTCTCTCCTCCGCCGTCATCTTCAGCATGTCCTTGCCGTTCAGCAGGATGCGGCCGCTGGTGATCTTGCCGGGCGGCATGTCGATCAGGTTCATGATCGCCGAGGCGGACACCGACTTGCCCGACCCGCTCTCGCCGAGGATGGCCAGCGTCTCGCCGCGATCAAGGCGCCAGCTGACATCCTGCACCGCCTTGACGGTGCCGCCGGCGGTGTGGAACTCCACCGACAGATCGCAGACTTCCAGCAGATGCTCAGTCATTCTTGCGGCCTCCCATTTCCAGCCGCCAGCGCTGCACCGGGTCCAGCGCGATCCTCATCCAGTTCGACAGCAGGTTCAGCGACAAGGTGGTCAGGATGATCGCCAGCCCCGGCCAGAACGAAAGCCACCACGCGTTCGTCAGATAGGGCCGGCCCTGGCTGACCATCAGCCCCCAGGTGATCTCGGGCGGCTGGATGCCGATGCCGAGGAACGAGAGCGAGCTTTCGGCCAGCATCACGAAGGCGAAGTCCAGCGTGGCGATGGTCAGCAGCGTCGGCAGCACCACCGGAAGGATATGGCGGAACACGATGCGCAGATCGGACGCGCCCATCACCTTGGCCGCCTGCACGAACATCCGCTCGCGCACCTCCAGCACCTCGGCACGGGCCGTGCGCAGGTAGACCGGGATGCGGGTGATCGCCAGGACGATGATGATGTTGAACACCGAGGGATCGAGCATGTAGAGCACGATCACCGCCAGCAGCAGCGAGGGGAACGACATGATGACGTCGCCCAGTCGCAGGATCACCTGGCTCATCCGGCCGCGCAGCCAGCCGGCGGCCAGCCCGAGGCTCGAACCGATCAGCGCCGAGAAGAACACGGCGCCGGCCGCGATCAGCATGGTGTTCTGCGCCGCCACGATGATCCGCACCAGCAACGGGCGGCCAAGCGCGTCGGCGCCGAAGAAGAACGCCCAGTCGCGGGTCATGTCGAACGGCGGAGCATTGCGGCCGCGCAGGTTCTGCCTGGTCGCGGCATCTTCCAGCAGCAAGGGCCCGATCAGCGCGCAGCCGATCACCACCAACAGGAACAGCGCCGCGCAGAAGGCGAACTTGTCGCGCCACAGCAGGCCGAGGACGGTGGCAAGGCCGCTCTTGCGGCGCGCCGGGCCAGTGAGGGGGGAACTCTGGGTCATGGTCACCGCTCAATACCGGATGCGCGGATCTAGCAGTGCATAGGCAAGGTCGATCAGCAGGTTCATGAGGAAGATCGCCAGCGCCGAGACCATGATGGCCGCAAGCACCACATTGAAGTCGCGTTGCAGGATGGAGTCGATCATCAGCTTGCCGATGCCCGGAAAGCCGAAGATCGTCTCGACGACTACCGCGCCGTTCAGGATGCCAGCGGCCTGATCGCCGATCACGGTGATCACGGGCAGCATCCCGTTGCGCAGCCCGTGGACGAAGATGATCGGCCGGTTGCGCACGCCCTTGGCGCGGGCGGTCTTGACGTAGGCCGAGGACAGCACCCCGATCATCGAGCCGCGCACGACCTGCAGGATCAGCCCGAACGGCCGCACGAACAGCACGGAAACCGGCAGCACCCAGTGCCAGATCGTCCCGGTGCCCGAAGTCGGCAGCCAGCGCAGGTTCACCGCGAAGACCACGATGGCGACGATGGCCAGCCAGAAATCCGGGGCCGAGGCGCCGATCAGCGAGAAGAAGGTGGCGATGCGGTCGAAGACGCCGCCCACCCGGAAGGCCGCAAGCGACCCGATGACGATGGCCGCGAAGGTCACCAGCAGCATGGTCACGCAGGCCAGCCACAGCGTCCAGGCGAAACCGGCCAGCACCACGTCGATCGCGGGGCGCGATTGACGGATGGAATTGCCGAAATCCAGCACGGCGAGGTCGGCGACATAGCGGCCGAACTGCACCATTAGCGGGTCGTTCAGCCCGTTGATCTCGCGGAACTGCTCGCGCGCCTGATGGGAGGCGTCGACGGGCAGGTATAGGTCCGCGGGATCGCCGGTGAGCCGGGACAGAAAGAACACCATGATCACCAGCCCGACCAGCGAGATCGCACTGGCCACGGCCCGCTTGCCGATGAATTTTTTCACGCCCGCCCTCCCTAGGTACGAGATCGGGGCGGCGAGATCTCCGCCGCCCCGGTCCGGGTGTTACTTGAAGCCGATCTGCGACAGCTGCAGCTCGGAATTGGTCGCGATGGTCGGCTTGAAATCGAGCCGCGGGCTGACGCGGCTGAAGCCCACCATGTGGAACAACAGCACGTCGCCGATATGCTCTTCATGGATGCTGGTCATCACCTCGGACCACAGCGCCGCCCGCTCGTCGCCGGTGGCGGCGGTCGCCTTGGCGATCATCTCGTCAAGCTCGGGATAGACAAGGCCGGATTGCTGCCCTTCGCTGCCGTACTTGAAGTACATGGAGAAGACCGGGTCGCCCTTGGCGTTGTCATGCTGGGCGCTGACCATCTGCGGTCCACGATCCTCGGCAAAGGGACGGTTGTAGTAGGTGTTGTATTCGCCCACCTCCAGCATCTCGAGCGTCACGTTGAAACCGACGTCCTTGAACATCGCCATCAGCGCTTCCAGCACCTCGGCATCGTTCGGGAACAGCCCGATGCGACCGATAATGCGGATCTCGTCATCCACCGGCACGCCGTCGGCCTTCGCCTCGGCCAGCAGTTCGCGGGCGCGGTCCGGGTCGAAGGCATAGGGCTTCAGGTCGGGATTGTAGCCGGCGGTCGAGGGCGGCACCACGGCGGTGGCGAGCACCGCCTCCTGCGCCATCAGCGTGCCGATGAAGGCCTCGCGGTCCACGGCGAGGTTCAGCGCCTCGCGCACCCGGCGGTCATCCGTCGGCGCGGTCGCATGATCGAGCCGCATGTAGGTGGTTTCCGAGTTGGGATAGGCGAAGTCGGTGTCCTGGTTGGTCGCGTCCAGTTCCGAGATGACCGGGGCGATGTCGGCCTCGCCAACCTCGACCATCGCGGCGCGGACGGAACTGTCGCTGCGGAAGATGTAGGTCGCCTTGGCGACCTCAGGCGCCTCGCCCCAATAATCGTCGCGCTTCTCCAGCACGATGTTGGTGCCCATGTTGCGCTCGGTCATCTCGTAGGGGCCCGTCCCGACCGGCGTCTGCACATATTCCAGCGGAGTCTCTTCCGGCACGATGGTCAGCGACGACATCAGCAGCGGCAGGATGGGCTGAGCCGGGTCCGAGGTGATGTCGACGGTGGTGTCATCAACCGCCACGGCCTGGATCTCGAAGCCGCCGAAATACTTGCCGCCGATCTCGCAGCTGATCTGGTCGCTGATCGCCCGTTCCAGCGAATGCACCACATCCGCGGCGCCAAAAGCCGTGCCATCGGAGAAGTTGACGCCGCTGCGCAGCTTGAACCGCCAAGCGCCCGCCTCGGTCTCTTCCCAGCTTTCGGCCAGCTTCGGCAGCAGCTTCGCCGTGCTCGGCTCGAACACGGCCAGTGTCTCGGAGATGTTCTGCAGCAGGACCCGGCCGATGTTGGATTGCGACGCCATGCAGGGGTCGATCAGTTCCAGCTCTTCACTCAGCACGATGGTCACCGCCTTGTCGTCCTGCGCAAAGGCGGCCGAACCCAGCAGCGCCCCCAGCAACAGGCTCGATGCGCATGTCAGTCTGTATGTCATGGAATGTCTCCTCCCCAGAAGTTCCCGTGATTGTCGGTGCGGCTGCTCTCCCGGCTCCGCCCAAGGGAGCGGAAGGACGAATCGGTCTTCCGCGCCTAATTGAAATATTAGTATATCTGAGATTTTTGTGAACCCGCTTAATTCCTGCAGGGGCGGCTATCTGTCAGGTGCCGTCCGGCGGCATCCGGCGGCGGTTGTAATGGGCGCCCCCCGCAGCGAGCAGCGTTGCGCCGAAGATCACCGCGGCCCCGATCCAAGTCGAGGCGCCCGCCACCTCGCCGAAGAACACGAAGGCCAGCGCCGCCACCGCCGGCAGGCGCAGGAAATCCAGCGGCGCGAGGAACGAGGCTTCGGCCAGCGCGAAGGCGCGGGTCAGCAGCGTCATGTTCAGCGCCCCCAGAACGCCCTGCAACGCCAGCAAGCTCAGCTGCGGCGGCGTCGGGGTCTCCCACACGAAGAGGGCGGCCAGCAGGCCAAGCGGCGCCATCGTCAGCAGGTTCCACGCCACCAGCCGATCGGTGCTGTCGTGCCGCGCCATGCGCTTCAGCATCAGCTGGATCACCGCCGTCAGCACCGCTCCGGCCATCGCAAAGGCCAGCGCCGGGTTCATCGCGCCTGCGCCCGGGCGGATCACGATCAGCATCCCGGCAAAGCCCGCGACCACCGCCAGAAGCTTGGACAGGGTCATGCTTTCGCCCAACACCATCCAGGCGCCCAGCGTCAGGAAGATCGGCATGGTGAAGTTGATCGCCACCACATCCGACAGCGGCGCGTGGGCGAAGGCCACGAAGAACGCCACCAGCGAAGCCAGCTTCAACCCGGCCCGCAGCACATGAAGCCAGCGATAGGGTGAGGCGGCGAGATCCACCCGCATCAAGATCCAGGGCAGCACCACCGCCAGCCCGAAGGCGGCGCGCGTGAAGCCGATCATCAGCGGATGCACCTCGCCCGCCAGCAGCCGCACGATCACCGCATCCGCCGCGTTCAACACCGCCGCGGCCACCATCAGCGCCGCCGCAACCAGCGCGCCGCTTCCGCCGGTCCGCGCCGTCACCCGGCGCATCCCGCCATTTGCGAGACGAGTCGGGCGGGCGCGGCCGGGCTGCCGGTCATGTCACCGCCCCGTCCGCGCCCGCCATTCGGCGTATTTGGCCAGGTTGTCCTCGTCGGTCGCGGGATAGAGCCCGATGATCGGCGCACCGCCCGTCACCTGTTCCAGCACGAAATCCTCGAAGGATTCCATGCCTGTGCATTCCTCGGCGATCTCGTCGGCCAGATGCGCTGGGATCACCATCACCCCATCGCCGTCCCCCAGCATCACATCGCCGGGAAAGACCGGCGCATCGCCGCAGGAGATCGGCACGTTGATGTCGATCGCCTCGTGCAGCGTCAGGTTGGTCGGCGCCGAGGGGCAGGCGAAATAGGCGGGCATCTCCAAAGCGCCGATGCCGGCCGCATCGCGCACACCGCCGTCCGACACCACACCCGCCGCCCCGCGCAGCGCCAGCCGCGTGATGAGGATCGACCCGGCGGTGGCGGCGCGGGCGTCCTTGCGCGCATCCATGACAAGCACATGGCCCGGCGGGCAGGTTTCCACCGCGACACGCTGCTTGTGGTCGCGATTGCGGAACACGGTCAGCGGGTTGCGGTCCTCGCGCGCCGCGATGTAGCGCAGGGTGAAGGCCTGCCCCACCATCGTCACCGGCTTGCGCGCCACCGGCACGACGCCTTGGATGAACTGGTTGCGCAGCCCCCGCTTGAACAGCGCCGTGGCGACCGAGGCCGTCGACACCTTCTTCAGCTTGTCGCGCGTGGCGTCCGACAGGATGTAGGTCATTGTTGTTTCCTCAAATCAGGTTGTTGTCTGCCATGAAGCGGTCGAGCTCGGCCTGTTGCGCCGCCGTCAGCGGCCAGGCAGAAGGCGGGCGCGTGGGGCCACAATCCAGTCCCTGGGCGATCAGCGCCGCCTTGACGCCGGTCACATTGGCGCCGTTCATCTCCTGCGCGCGGATTTCCTCGAACACCCGCATCCGGGCGATGAGCGTATTGGCCTTCGGATAGTCGCCCTCCTCCAGCGCGGCATGGATGGCGACGGAGTGCTCGGGCCAGACGTTTATCAGCCCGGAGGTGAAGCCCCGCGCCCCCACGGAATAGAAGGTCGGCGCCCAGACCTCGGCCAGCCCGCCCACCCAGACGATCGTGGGATCGCAGGCCGCCTTGGCCTCGGCCAGCTTCTGCGGGTTCGGCGTCGCCCATTTGACGCCGCGCACCCCGGGCACGGCGCAGAGATCGGCAATCGCGCCGGCGCCGATCGCGTCGTTGCGCAGATACAGCATCATCGGCAGCCCGCCCGAGGCATCAGCGACGGCCTTGAGGTAATCGACCACCCCGCGCGGCGCCACGAAGGGATCGGGTGGCTGATGCACCATCAACGCCGCCGCTCCCGCTTCGGCCGACACGCGCGCCAGCCGCTGCGCATCGCGTAAGGACCGGCCGACGCCGGCCAGCAGCGGCGCGCGACAGCCGACGAGGCCCGCCACCTCCTGCACCATGATGCAGGCCTCGTCGGTGGTCAGGGCGTAGAACTCGCCGGTGTTGCCATTCACCACCGGCAAGTGCAGGCCCGCCGCCAATGCCCGGTCGAGGATCGGGACCAGCCGGGCCGGGGCGACATCGCCCGCCTCGTCATAAGGCGTGACCAGGATGCCGGAGATGCCCGCGAGGGCCTGATCGAGTGTCATCGGCGCACCTTCAGAAAATATCGGGTTCGCTGGCGGCGGGTCCGAAGCCCCGCTCCAGGAAATCGAAATCGCAGCCCTTGTTGGCCTGGGTCACATGCCGCGCGAACATCCAGCCATAGCCGCGGTCGTAACGCGGCTGCGGCGCCTGCCATGCGGCGCGGCGCCGGGCCAGCTCCTCCTCGTCCACCAGCATGTCGAGCCGGCGCGCCGGCAGGTCGAGCCGTACGGTGTCGCCGGTCCGCAGCAGCGCCAGCGGCCCGCCGACATAGGCTTCGGGCGCGACATGCAGCACGCAGGCACCGTAGGAAGTGCCCGACATCCGTGCATCCGAGATGCGCAGCATGTCGCGGTGCCCCTGCTTGATCAGCGCCTTGGGGATCGGCAGCATGCCCCATTCGGGAAAGCCGGGTCCGCCCTGCGGCCCGGCGTTGCGCAGCACCATCACCGTGTCGGGCGTGACCTGCAGATCCTCGTCGTCGATTGCGGCCTTCATCTCGGGATAGCTGTCGAAGACCAGCGCCGGGCCTTCGTGGATGTGGTATTTCGGGTCGCACGCGGCAGGCTTGATCACCGCGCCATCCGGGCAGAGGTTGCCGCGCAGCACCGCGAGCGAGCCTTCGGCATAGACCGGGTTCGACAGCGGGCGGATCACGTCCTCGTTGAAGACCACCGCGCCATCGAGGTTCTCGCCCATGCTCTTGCCGGTGACGGTCAGGCAGCCCAGGTCCAGCCGGTCGCCGATCTGCTTCATCAGCGCGCGCAGACCGCCAGCATAGAAGAAATCCTCCATCAGATAGGTTTTGCCCGAGGGACGGACATTGGCGATCAGCGGCGTCACCCGGCCAAGCGCGTCCAGATCGTCCAGCGTCAGATCGACGCCCGCGCGCCGGGCCATCGCGATCAGGTGAACGACGGCGTTGGTGGAACAGCCGGTGGCCATCGCCACGATGGCCGCGTTGCGGACGGCGCCGGCGGTCACGATGCGGTCGGGGGTCAGGTCCTCCCACACCATCTCGACGATGCGGCGACCGCAGTCGGCCGCCATGCGCTGATGGCCTGCATCGACCGCGGGCACGGAGGACGCGCCCGGCAGCGTCAGCCCCATCGCGTCGGCGATCGCGGTCATGGTGCTGGCCGTGCCCATCGTCATGCAGACGCCGGCGGATCGGGCGATGCCGCCCTGCAGCCCCTGCCATTCCTGGTCGGATATATTGCCGGCGCGGCGTTCATCCCAGAATTTCCAGGCGTCCGATCCCGACCCCAGCTTCTGCCCCGCATAGTTGCCGCTGAGCATCGGGCCTGCCGGCAGGTAGATCATCGGCACGCCCGCGGTCAGCGCCCCCATGACGAGCCCCGGCGTGGTCTTGTCGCAACCGCCCATCAGTACCACCCCGTCCAGCGGATGCGCGCGGATCTGCTCTTCCGTCTCGATGGCCAAGAGGTTGCGGTAGAGCATAGAGGTGGGCTTGGTGAAGCTTTCGTCCACCGACAGCGACGGCAGTTCCACCGGCAGCCCGCCGGCCTGCAGCACGCCGCGCTTCACATCCGCAGCACGCTCGCGGAAGTGGGAATGGCAGCTGTTCAGCTCGGACCAGGTGTTCAGGATGCCGATGATCGGGCGGCCCATGAAGTCGTCCTCGGAATAACCGAGCTGCATCATCCGCGACCGGTGGCCGAAGCTGCGCAGATCGTCCGGGGCGAACCAGCGGGCGGAACGGAGATCAGCGGGGGTTTTTCTTGTGGTCATGGCGTCCTCGGGATCGGTCGTGGCGGCGTTCATTCTTCGCCGCCGAGTTTCAGCAGGCTGGCGCGCGCCGGGCGTTGCGAGAGGCGGTATTCGCTGTAGGCCTGCCAGGCGATCGACACTGCGGCGAGCGCGAGGAAGGTCCCGGAGATCGGGTTGGTGAGAAATCCGGTGTAGTCACCGCGCGACAGCTGCAGCCCCCGGCGGAAACTGGTTTCCGCCATCGGGCCCAGGATGAAGCCGATGATGAAGGGTGCCGTCGGGATGCCGGCCTTGACGAAGGCGAAGCCGAGCACCCCGAAGGCCAGGATGGTCCAGATGTCGAACACCCGGCTGGCGAGGCCGAAGGCGCCGACCGCGCAGAGCACCAGGATCACCGGCAGCAGGATGTGCTTGGGGATTGCAAGCAGGCGGATGAAGATCCGCAGCCCCCAGAACTCCAGCAGCAACATCAGGAAGGCAGAGACGATCAGCGCGGCGAAGATGGTGTAGACCAGCGGCGCCTGGGTAATGAAAAGCATCGGCCCGGGCTGGATGCCGTGGATCATCAGGCCGCCCAGCATGATCGCCGTGACCGCGTCGCCCGGGATGCCCAGCGTCAGCAGCGGGATCATCGCGCCGCCGATGCCGGCATTGTTCGCGGTCTCGCTGGCGACGACGCCCTCGATGGTGCCCTTGCCGAATTGCTCCGGCGTTTTGGACCGTTTCTTGGCGGCGATATAGGCGATGATGTTCGAGGTGCCCGCACCGATGCCGGGCAGGATGCCGATGCCGATGCCGATCAGCGCCGAGCGGATGGCGTTGGGGATCTGGCCGAGGAACTCCGGCATGCTGAAGCCGAAACCCTTGATCTTGACGATCATCGGCGCCGCTGCGCCATCGGCGTTGCGCGAGGTTTCGGCGACCTTGATGATCTCAGCCACCGCGAACATGCCAACCAGCACCGTCAGGATGGAGAAGCCCGCATTCAGCTCGACCTGGTCGAAGGTGAAGCGCGTCGTCGCGTCGACCGGGGCGATGCCAACGGTC
>NZ_PZKG01000077.1 GCF_003034985.1 Cereibacter changlensis JA139 | reverse complement strand
GATCGGCTGTTCGACCTCGGCCACGGGGGCCACCGGCTCCGGCGTCTCGGCGATCTCGGGCCGGGGGATCGGCGCGATCTCGGTCACGTCGGGGGCGGTGTCGGGCTCGGGCGCGGGCTGCGGCTCGGCCAGTTCGACCGGCGGCGGGGTCTCCTCCACCGGCTGCGCCTCGGGGGCGGGCTCCGGCTCGGCGGGGGCCACGGCCTCCGGCGCGGGCGCGGGTTCCGCCGGTTGCTCGGCGGGGGCCGGAGCGGTGGGGACCGCGGCGCTCATCGCGTCGAACTCGGCGCTCGACATCAGCGACACCGAGGTCACCGCCACTTCGGGCGCATGATCGGGCGTGAGGAAGTAGCCGCCGAACAGCGCCCAGAGGATCAGGCCCAGGTGCCCGATGCCGGAGATGATGACGCCCTTGTTCATGCCTTTTGGCCTAGCCGCCGCTTCCGCCGAAGGTGGGACCGCCCACATCGGTGACGAGGCCGATCTCGTTGAAGCCGCCGCGGTTCAGCGCGCCCATCATCTGGGCGACGCGCTCGTAGGGGATGGTCCCGTCGGCGCGCAGGAACAGCTTCTTGCTCTCGCGCTCGGCGGCGATGGCCTGCAGCCTCGGGATCAGCTCGCCTTCCGCGGTCTCGGTCTCCTGGATCATCAGCCGGCCATCGGCCACCATGGTGATCGTCAGCGGCTCCTCCTGCTCGGTCGGCAGCGCATTGGCCGCCGTCTCGGGCAATTGCACCGGCACGCCCACCGTCAACAGCGGCGCGGCCACCATGAAGATGATCAGCAGCACCAGCATGACGTCCACAAAGGGCGTCACGTTGATCTCGGACATCGCGGCCGAGTGGCCCCGGCGCTTGCCGCGCCGCCCGCCGGATTTCTTGACGACCCCTGCCCCCATGGCTCAGGCCGCGTCCAGCTGGCGCGACAGGATGGTGGCGAACTCGTCGGAGAACGCGTCATAGCCGCCGATGATCCGTTCCGCGTCGGCGTTGAGCTTGTTGTAGAACACCACCGCCGGGATGGCCGCGACCAGACCCGCCGCGGTCGCCAGCAGCGCCTCGGCGATGCCGGGGGCCACGACGGCGAGGTTGGTGTTCTGCGAGATGGCGATCTGCTCGAAGGCGTGCTTGATGCCCCAGACCGTCCCGAAGAGACCGATGAAGGGCGCGGTCGAGCCGACTGTTGCGAGGAAGGACAGGCCGGAGTTCAGCCGCTCGCTCTCCTTGTCGATGGCGACGCCCATCGAGCGGTCGATGCGCGCCTGCGCCCCGGCGATCAGCCCGCCGTCCTGACGGTGGCTGCGGCGCCATTCCAGCATGCCGGAGGCGAAGATCTTCTCCGACGCGCCTTCCGGCTGCGGCCCGATCTTCTCGAACAGCTCGTCGAGGGGGTCGCCCGACCAGAAGGCCCGGTCGAAGACGCCGGCTTCGCGCTTGGCCATGCGGAACAGGATGTGCTTCTGGATGATGATCGCCCAGGACCAGAAGGACATGATCATCAGCGCGATCATCACGGCCTTCACTGTCAGGGTAGCGCGCGCGAAAAGGGCAAGCATGGAGAAATCAATCTCCTGCGCCATCGCAAGGGTTTCCGTTTCCATATGCCTGCTCTTGCTGGGGCCGTTCTTTCGGCCGTTCTTACAGATGATTCTATCCGCTTTTAAAGGGGATTGCCAACACAACTCTGTCACCCGGCAGAAGCGCGCCGGATCACCCGTTTTCCCCTTGCTGCGCCGCGGCGAGCCGCGCCCGCAGATCGGCGGGCAGCCGCGCCGCGGCCCCCTCTGCGGTCAGGCAGACCAGCGTCACCCGGGCCGTGAACAGCGCCGCGCCGTCGCGCAGCACCTCCTGCGCCAGCACCAGCCGCGCGCCGGTGATCGCCACCAGCCGCGTGGTCACCTCCAGCGCGTCGTCGAACAAAGCCGGGCGCAGGTAATCCGCCTCGACCCGCCGCACCGCGAAGACCAGCCCCTCTTCGGCCTTCAGCCGGCGCTGGTCGAGCCCCAGCCCGCGCACCCATTCGCTGCGCGCGCGCTCGATGAACTTCAGGTAGTTGGCATAGTAGACGATGCCGGCGAGGTCGGTATCCTCGTAATAGACGCGCAGGAAAAAGCTGTGGGACATGGCCGGTTTTCCGATCTTTGTGCAGCGCGACTAGACCAGCTTTTGCCCCTGCGCAAGCCGCGCGCGTCAAGCGGTGCGAGTGTATGCCGCACCTCGTTCCGCCGGTTTTGGCGTGTGGTCGGCGCGGCGCGTGGTAACGTCACAAACGCAGGCGCATCCGCTCGGTCCGCCGCGTTGCGCATCTGATCCGTATGAGTCGAGACCCGTATAATGGAGAGCACTATGTCGAATTGGGAAACCGCCGTGACCGCGATGCTCGCGGACATCACGCCCAAGAAACTGCTGACCAACGAAGAAGTCTTCGGCAAGGGCGCCGAGATGGGCGATGCCAAGGCGATGGGCTTCACCGACATGCTCGACGCCATGACCCCGAAGAAGATGCCGACCAACGAAGAGCTCTTCGGTCAGATGGCCGAGATCGACACCACCCATATCATGCCGCTGCTCGACATGATCACGCCGAAGAAGCTGATGACCTATGACGATCTCGGCGCGCTGATCGGGTTGAAGTTCTGATCCTCCGGCCCGGGCCGTGCCCTGCCGGGCGCGCCGCGGCATCCATCCGAACTGCGAGCTGCCGGTCCGCGGGCCGGCGGCGCGCGGCCGTTGCGCGGGGCTACCACCACCCCGATGCGGCTGTTTTGCCCGGTCTGCTGTTGCCCCGCCCCGCCCCGGCGGCGTAAACCCTCCCTGCGTCCGACCCGGGCGCGAGGAGATCTGACCCTTGGCCCAGACCGCGCTTGAGGACATCCCGGAACCCGACCGCGTCGAAGGCGCGCCGCATCCGCGCGACACCCTGCAGCTGATCGGCCAGGACGCGGCCGAGGCGGAATTCCTCGCCTCCTTCAGCTCGGGCCGGCTGCATCACGGCTGGCTGGTCACCGGGCCGCTGGGCGTCGGCAAGGCGACCTTCGCCTGGAAGCTGGCGCGCTTCCTGCTGGCGACGCCCGAGGACGGCGGCATGTTCGCCGCGCCGCCGCCCGAGACGCTCGACATTGCCGCCGACCACCCCGTCGCGCGCCGCATCGCCTCGCAGGCCGAGGGCCGGCTGTTCCTGCTGCGCCGCGCCTGGGACGAGGACAAGAAGAAGCTGAAGACGGTGATCTCCGTCGATGACGTGCGGCGGATGAAATCCTTCTTCTCGCTCTCCTCCGCCGATGGCGGACGCCGCGTGGCGATCGTCGATCCGGCGGACGAGATGAACCCCTCCGCCGCCAACGCGCTGTTGAAACTGCTGGAGGAGCCGCCGGCCGGGGTCACGCTGATCCTGATCAGCCACCAGCCCTTCCGGCTGCTGCCGACCATCCGCTCGCGCTGCCGCGAGCTGCGGCTGGGGCCGCTGGGCCCGGCCGACATGGCGCAGGCGATGGCCGCGGCGGGCGCGGTGGTGGAGGCGCCCGAGGCGCTGGCCGAACTGGCGGGCGGCTCGGTCGGCGAGGCGATCCGGCTGACCAATCTCGACGGGATGCGGCTCTACCAGTCGATGATCGCGCTCTTCGCCACCCTGCCCCGGCTCGACCGGCCCCGCGCGCTGGCGCTGGCCGAGGCCGGGGCCGGTCGCGGCAACGAGCCGAAGTTCGAGCTGATCCTGACGCTGCTCGACCTCTTCCTCGCCCGCCTCGCCCGCGCCGGCACCATGGGCTACTGCCCGCCCGAGGCCTGCCCGGGCGAGGCAGCCCTGATCGCGCGGCTTTCGCCCTCGCCCTGGGCCGCCCGCACATGGGCCGAACTGGCGCAGACGCTGGGGCTGCGCGCGCGTCGCGGCCGGGCGGTCAACCTTGACCCTGCCGCGCTTCTCATGGATATGCTCTTGAGGATCGACGAGACGGCGGGACTGCTCGCCCCAAGGTAAGCTCTCCCCATGACAACCGCCCCTGCCCCCCAGATCGTTGACAGCCACTGTCATCTCGACTTCCCCGACTTCGCCGGCGAGCTGCCGCAGGTCATCGAATGCGCCCGCGCCGCCGGCGTGACCCGCATGGTGACGATCTGCACCCGGCTGGCGCTGGAGCCGCAGGTCCGCGCCATCGCCGAAGCCTATGAGGGCGTGTTCTACGCCGCCGGCGTGCATCCGATGCGCGCGGGCGAGGACCCGATGGCCACGGTGGAGCAGTTGGTCGGCTTCGCCGCCCATCCGAAATTCGTCGGCATCGGCGAGACCGGGCTTGATTATCACTACACCGCCGAGACGAAGGACCAACAGCAGGAGAGCCTGCGCATCCATATCGAGGCGGCGCGGCAGACCAAGCTGCCGCTGATCATCCACGCCCGCTCGGCCGACGAGGACATGGCGCGCATCCTGGCCGAGGAGCATCGCGCCGGGGCCTATGCCTGCGTCATGCATTGCTTTTCCTCCAGCGCCGAGCTGGGGCGCGCGGCGCTGGATCTCGGCTTCTACCTGTCGATGTCGGGCATCACCGCCTTCCCGAAGTCCGCCGAGCTGCGCGAGATCTTCGCCGCCGCCCCGCTCGACCGCGTCCTGCTGGAAACCGACAGCCCCTATCTCGCGCCGCCGCCGCATCGCGGCAAGCGCAACGAGCCCGCCTATACCGCCCATACCGCCGCCAAGGGGGCCGAGGTCTTCGGCCTGAGCCTCGAGGAGTTCGCCGCGGCCACCAGCGCCAACTTCGACCGGCTGTTCTGGAAGGCCGCGGAGACCGGGGCATGAGCGCCCTGCTGCGCTGCACCATCCTGGGCTGCGGCTCCTCCGGCGGGGTGCCGCGGCTCGGCGGGCATTGGGGCGATTGCGACCCCACCAACCCCAAGAACCGCCGCCGCCGCTGCTCGCTGCTGATCGAGCGGATCACCGATGCGGGAACCACCCGCGTACTGATCGACACCACGCCCGACCTGCATCCGCAGCTGCTGGACGCCGGCATCGGCGAACTCGACGCCGTGGCCTGGACCCATGCCCATGCCGATCACGTTCACGGCATCGACGACCTGCGCCAGATCGTCTTCAACATGCAGAAACGCCTGCCGGTCTGGGCCGACCCGGTGACGCAGGATTCGCTCGTCACCCGCTTCGGCTATGCCTTCGCCCAACCCGCCGGCTCGCTCTATCCGCCGATCCTCGATCTGAACACCATCGACGGCCCCTTCGAGGTCGAGGGCGCCGGCGGCGCGATCCGGCTGATCCCGTTCCGCGTCAGCCACGGCCCGACCGAGGCGCTGGGGTTCCGCGTGGCGGGGCTGGCCTATCTGCCCGATGTGGTGGAAATCCCGCCGGAAAGCTGGCCTGTGCTGGAGGGCCTCGACATGTGGGTGGTCGACGCGCTGCGCCGGAAGCCGCATCCGACCCACGCGCATCTGGCGCTCACCCTCAGCTGGATCGACCGGGTGAAACCCGCCCGCGCCATCATCACCAACATGCATCTGGATCTCGATTACGCGACCCTGACCGAGGAACTGCCCGAGGGCGTGATCCCGGCCTTCGACGGGCTCAGCTTCGACCTCGACGGATGAGCGCGCTGATCGACGTCATCCTGCCGGTCTTCCTGGTCATCGGCTTCGGCTATGCCGCGGCGCGGGCCGGGCTGTTCGGCGAGAGCGCCGTCGACGGGGTGATGCGCTTCGCGCAAAACTTCGCGGTGCCCTGCCTGCTCTTCGCCTCGATCTCGCGGCTCGACCTCGCGGCGCATTTCGACCTCGGCCTGCTCTTCGCCTTCTACGCCGGGGCCTTCTCCTGCTTCGGGCTCGGCTATTTCGGCTCGCGCTTGCTCTTCGACCGGCCGGTGCAGGATTCTGTCGCCATCGGCTTCGCCTGCCTGTTCTCCAACACGCTGCTTCTGGGCCTGCCGATCACCGAGCGCGCCTATGGCCCCGATGCGCTAGCGTCGAACTTCGCCATCATCTCGGTGCATTCGCCGCTGCTCTACGCCTTCGGCATCACGGTGATGGAGCTGGTGCGCAGCCGCGGGCTGGGCCATTCGGCGCCGAAGCTGGCGCGGCAGGTCGGGCTGGCGATCCTGTCGCAGCCGCTGGTCATCGGCATCAGCGCCGGGATCTTCGTGAACCTGACCGGCCTGCCGCTGCCCGGCTCGGTCTGGAGCGCGGTGGAGATGATGATGCGGGCGGCGCTGCCGACGGCGCTGTTCGGCCTCGGCGGCGTGCTCTACCGCTACCGGCCCGAGGGCGACATGAAGGCCATCGCCATGGTCTGCGCCCTGTCGCTGCTGGTGCATCCGGCGATCACCTACGGGCTCGGACGCTGGGTGGTGGGGCTGGACGTGGCGCAGATGCGCTCGGCGGTGATCACCGGGGCGATGGCGCCGGGGGTGAACGCCTATCTCTTCGCCAACATGTATGGCGTGGCCAAGCGGGTCACCGCCTCGGCGGTGCTGCTGGCGACCGGGGCCTGCATCGTCACCACCTGGGTCTGGCTGCAGATCCTGCCCTGAGGCAAAGGCGACCGAAGGCCGCCCTGCCCCTGCTCGCATATCTCAGCTGCTGGTCACGCCGCGCAGCTTCTCCGACCGACGACGCAGGATCTCGACCGTCGCCAGCAGCGCCACCGAGACGATGACGAGGATCGTCGCCACCGACATGATCGCCGGGCTGATCTGCTCGCGGATGCCGTTCCACATCTGGCGCGGGATGGTCTGCTGGTCATGCGCGGCGACGAAGAGCACCACCACCACCTCGTCGAAGGAGGTGACGAAGGCGAAGAGTGCGCCCGAGATCACCCCGGGCAGGATCAGCGGCATGGTGACCTTGAAGAAGGTGGTCGTCGGGTCGGCCCCCAGCGAGGCGGCGGCGCGGGTCAGCGAACGGTCGAAACCGATCAGCGTCGCGGTAACGGTGATGATGACGAAGGGGATGCCCAGCGTTGCATGGGCCAGCACCACGCCGACATAGGAGCCGGCAAGCCCGGTGGCCGAGTAGAAGAAGAACAGCCCCGTCGCGGTGATGATGATCGGCACTATCATCGGCGAGATCAGGATCGCCATGATCGCCCGGCGGTAGGGCATCTCGGGCCGCGACAGGCCGAGCGCGGCGATGGTGCCCAGCACCGTGGCCACGATCGTGGAGGAGACGCCGATGATCACCGAGTTCTTCGCCGCCCGCACCCAGGTCGCGTTGTTCCAGACATCCATCCACCAGGAGGCGCCGCGCGGCGCGTCGGGGGCCGTCATGCCGAAGGTCAACAGGATGTCGTACCAGCGCAGCGAATAGCCCTCCGGATCGAAGGACAGCATCTTCTCGGTGAAGGTGAAATAGGGCTCGGCGTTGAAGCTGAGCGGGATGACGATCAGGATCGGCGCGATCAGGAAGGTGAAGATCGCGACGCAGATGGCGATGTAGGTGTAGTGCCAGATACGCTCGAGCGGGCTGGCGTAGACGGGAAGGGCCATCGGGCGGTCTCCTGTGGATGGCGGCCGGGGGCGCTGCCCCCGGACCCCCGGGATATTTGGGCCAAGATGAAGGGGCCGGGGTCAGCCCAGCTTCAGGTTGTCGATGCCGATCAGACGGTCGTAGAGCCAGTAGAGCACCAGCACCGCCGCCAAGAGCACCGCGGCGATGGCGGCGGCCAGCGACCAGTTCAGGCTGTCCTGCATGTGGAAGGCGATCAGGTTCGAGATCAGCTGCCCCGAGGCCCCGCCGACCAGCGCCGGGGTGATGTAATAGCCGACGCCGAGGATGAAGACCAAAAGCGCGCCGGCGCCGATGCCCGGCAGGGTCTGCGGCAGATAGATCCGGCGGAAGGCGGTCCAGCTCGAGGCGCCGAGCGAGCGGGCGGCGCGGACATAGGAGGGCGGGATCGGCCGCATCACCGAATAGAGCGGCAGGATCATGAAGGGCAGCAGAATATGCGTCATGGCGATGATCGTGCCCATCTGGTTGTAGATCATCTGGATCCGGGTGTCGTCGGTCAGGATGCCGGTCGCCACCAGCGTGTTGTTCACCACCCCCTGCCCCTGCAACAACACGATCCACGAGGTCGTCCGCACCAGCAGCGAGGTCCAGAACGGCAGCAGCACCAGGATCATCAAGAGGTTGGAATAGCGCAGCGGCAGCGTGGCCAGCAAATGGGCGATGGGAAAGCCGAGCAGCAGGCAGAGGAAGGTGATCAGCCCGGCGATCAGGAAGGTCCGCTCGAAGAGCATGACATAGACCCGCCGGTCCTCCGGCGCCTGCACGATCTTGCCCTCGGTGTCGCGGGCCAGATCGACGGCGGCGAGGAAGAAGTTGGCGGTATAGGCGTCGGACACCTGGCGCATCGTGCCCCAGAGCTGCGGATCGGCCCATTTGTCGTCGGCCTCTAGCACCGCCTGCATGTAGGGCGGCTCGAAGTTCTTCGCCTTGCGGCCAGTCGAGGTGAAGAGCGAGCGGGTGCCCGACATCTCGTAGTTCACCCGCGTGCCGACGACGCCGATGGTCTTGGCCTCGGCCGCGGATTTCAGGTCGGCGGCCAGCGCGGCATAGGCGCTCTCGTCCGGCTCGGTGCCGACCGGGTTGTCGACGAACCACTGGGTCAGTTGCGGCATGTTGGCCGCGAAGCCGTCGTTGAAGATCGAGCGGTGCAGCATCTGCCCGATCGGCAGGATGAAGGTCAGCACGATGAACAGCAAGAGAGGCAGCACCAGCAGGAAGGCGCGGCGCCGCGCCTTGGCCTGGGCCCGCGCCAGCGCCGATTTCAGCGGCCGCCCATCGGCGGTGGTCAGCTTTGCCGGGCTTGCCCCTGCGAGATCTGCGGTTGCGTCGGCCATCGTCATCCCTTCCGGCGAAAGGGCGGCGCGCGCCGTCGGACGCGCGCCGCCGCCTGTTCAGTCGTCAGCTCAGTTCACGGCCAGCCAGGCGTTGAAGCGCTCGTTCAGCTCGGAATCGCGGTCGACCCAGAACTCGTAGGAGGAGGCGAGCGCGTTGGTCAGGTTGGCCTCGGAGGTGGGCATATGCGGGCCCATCTCGGTCTTGCCGTCCATGAACATCCCGACCAGCGCGCCGGAGGACTTGCGGGCCGGACCGTAGGAGATCCACTTGGCCTGGTCGGCCAAGCGCTGGGTGTCGGTGGCGAAGGTCAGGAACTTCTTGGCCTCTTCGAGATTCGGCGCGCCCTTCGGGATCACGAAGAGGTCGTATTCATAGACCTGCCCGTCCCAGACCACCTCGAAGGGTTTGCCCTCGGTCACGGCGGCGGCGAAGATCCGGCCGTTGTAGGCGGTGGTCATCGAGACCTCGCCATCGGCCAGCAGCTGCGGCGGCTGCGCCCCGGCTTCCCACCAGATCGTGTCGGCCTTGATCTCGTCGAGCTTGGCGAAGGCGCGGTCGACGCCCTCGTCGGTCTCCAGCAGGGCGTAGACATCGGCGGCGGGCACGCCGTCGGCCATCAGCGCCATCTCGAGATTGGCCTTGGCCCCCTTGCGCATGGCGCGCTTGCCCGGGAAGGTGGCGGTGTCGAAGAAATCGGCGATGCTGTCGGGCTTCTCGCCGGAGAATTTCGACGAGTCATAGGCGAAGACGGTCGAGAACACGATGGTGGCCACCGCGCAATCGGTCACGGCGCCGGGCAGGAAGTCGTCCATCGCCGGGGTGCCGTCGGGCGCGGCGGAGAGGATCGCCGGGTCGATCTCTTCCAGCAGGCCCTCGTCGCAGAGCCGGATGGCGTCGGCATATTCAACATCGGCGACGTCGACGGTGACGTTGTTCGCCTCGACCTGCGCCTTGATCGGCGTGGCAGGGTTGTCGGCGTCGACGGAGACGACGTTGATCCCGGTCTCGGCGGTGAAGGGCTTGTGATAGGCCTCCACCTGGCTCACGGCATAGGAGCCGCCCCAGGACATGACCGTCACATCGGCCGAGGCGGTGCTGGCGGCCACGCCCGTCAGGGCGGTGGACAGGATCAGCAGTTTCTTCATTAACAGACTCCCTTGTTGAACTGGTATTCTTGTCAGGCTTCGCCGCTTCTGCGGCCGCCCCCGGTTCTTTGACCGGTTCAGAGCGGATCGAGGGCCCGGGCGTCTTCGGGCGCCCAGCCGATCCGGATCTTCTCGCCGGGCTGAAGCACGCGCTGGCCCAGAGTATTGCGGGATTTCATTACGAAATCATCCGATCCGGCGACCCTGACGCGGGTGCGGAAGATGTCGCCCATGTAGATGAATTCCATCACCTCGGCCTCGAGCGTATGCGCCCCCTCGGGCAGCAGCTCGGGCTTGTATTCCACCCGCTCGGGGCGGACCGAGACCAGCGTCTTCTGCCCCTTGCGCGCCACGTTCACCGGCGTCGCGTCGATCAGCTCGCCGGTCGGGAGCCGCACCAGCGCGCGGCCATCGGCGATGTCCTCGACCACGCCGAGGAGCTTGTTGTTCTCACCGATGAAGCCAGCGACGAAGCTGTTCTTCGGTCGTTCGTAAAGCTCGGAGGGCGGGGCGAGCTGCTGGATCCGGCCGTCGTTGAACACGGCGATGCGGTCGCTCATCGTCAGCGCCTCGCCCTGGTCGTGGGTCACATAGACCACGGTGATGCCGAGGCTGTCGTGCAGGTGCTTGATCTCGAACTGCATGTGCTCGCGCAGCTGCTTGTCCAAGGCGCCCAGCGGCTCGTCCATCAGCACGAGCTGGGGATCGAAGACCAGCGCCCGGGCGAGCGCGATGCGCTGCTGCTGGCCGCCCGACAGCTGCGCCGGGCGGCGGTTGATGAAGGCGCCCATCTGCACCATGTCGAGCGCCCGCTTGATCTTGGCCTCGCGGTCCGACTTGCCCATGCCGCGCACTTCCAGCGGGAAGCCGAGGTTCTCGCCCACCGTCATATGCGGGAACAGCGCGTAGTTCTGGAACACCATGCCGATGCCGCGCTTGTGCGGCGGCACCGTGTTGATCGGCTTGCCGTCGAGCTTGATCTCGCCATGGGTGGCGGTCTCGAATCCGGCCAGCATCATCAGGCAGGTTGTCTTGCCCGACCCCGAGGGTCCGAGCATGGTCAGGAACTCGCCCTTCGCGATATCGAGGTTGAGATCCTTCACGACGAGTGTCTCGCCGTCGTAGCTTTTCTGCACGTGGTCGAACACGACAAAGCCATCGGCGCGGGTATCAGCCACCAACCAAGTCTCCCCATTTATCCGGCAGGTTCCCTGCGCTCGTTACAATCTTTTAAAGCAGCCCCTCCGGCCTATTGCAATGTTGTTGTGCAGCTGCCGCCCTGCGACGTGCGGATGCCCAGCAAATGGGCATCGAAGGACGGCGCGCGGCGAGGGCTGCGCCGGCGTGCGAAATCGGGGGAACAAAAACGACGGATGCGGGAGAAAAACGACGGGTCAGGCAGGGGAAGCCGGACATGCCAAGGGCGGCCACTGGGGCCGCCCTGGAGGTCCTCCGGAGAGGAATGGTGCGGTCGAAAGGACTCGAACCTTCACGGGTGTTACCCCACAGCGACCTCAACGCTGCGCGTCTACCAATTCCGCCACGACCGCACAGTCTTGGCTTGGTGGCGGGTTCTTATCCAAGCCGTGCAGCGAAGGAAAGCGGATTTTTCATCCTTTGGCGAAATGCCACGGGGGAGGCGCCGAAAGACCGCCCCGCCCCCGCTTCCGGCGTCACTGCCCCATCAGCAGGAAGGGCAGCCGCGCAGCCATGGAAACCGCCTTCGCCCCGTCGATCGGCAAGGCCTGGCTGGTGCTTTGCGCCAGCGCCATCATCGGCGCGGCGGGTGCGGGAGCCTCGGGCGCAGCTGGCGCGGCGGCCTCCTGCTGCAGCTCGGCCGGGGTGAAAACCGGCAGCGTCGCCGGGGCCTCGGGCAGCAGGTCGACCCGGCCGCCCATGGTATAGGCCGCCTTGCGAATCACCTCCGAGCGATCGGGCATGTTCGGCGCGAAGACCGTGCCCCCCGCCTGCGAGGCCGACAGCCCCATCTCATACCAGTCGAGCGCCAAGTCCGGCCGGGTCGCGGCGCCGAAGCCTTGCGACAGGTGATGGCCAAGCAGCTCGGCATAGCCCTTCTGCCCCAGCGCAGTCAGCATCAGCGCCGAGCCGATCGCCACATCCATCGAGTCGGAGGCATAGCCGACGCCGAGGCAGATCTTGGCCGTGCCGGTCAGCTGCGCCGGGGCCATGCCGCTGGACTGCACAAAGCCGGAGACGCCCTGCAGCACCTCGTCGCGCGGTTTCAGCGACAGCGCGGCCACATGGTCCTTCAGCACCGGGCCGAAGGCGCCGCATTGCTCCGAAATCTGCTGCGGCGTGAAGCCCGCGACCTGCGCCGACATCTGCTCGCCCGCGGCGATGGCGGAGCTGCGCGCCAGGCAGAACTGCTCGGCCAGGGCGAAGCCCGGGTCGGTCATGGCGGCGACGGTGGTGTAGCCGCCGTTGCTGTTGGTGGTCAGCCCCACCGTGTTGCACTTCGAGGCCAGCGACACCATCATCGCCCCGTTGCCGAGGAAGGACGGCAGCGCCGGGGCGGGCGCCGGGACCGGCTCAGGCTCGGCGGCCAGCAGCGGCAGCGCAGCGGCGGGCATGGCCGGCGCGGGAGCAGGGGCAAAGGGCGCAGCAGTCATCATCGCCGGCGGCTGGGTCGGGATGCCGGCCATCTCGTCACGCTGGATCAGCAGCAGGCCGCGCATGCCCTGCGGATGGGTCGACACGGTCTGCGCCACCATCGGCCCGCCCGCGACGGCGCGGTGATAGGCGGCGGTGAGGATCGTACGCTCGTAATCGGTCAGCTGGCCGGTCGGCGGATAGCCGATCAGCACCTGGTACTGCGAGATGGCGGCGCGCGATCGCGACCCCAGCGCGCCGTCGACCGCCCCCACCGGATAGCCGAAATAGTTCAGCGAGGTCTGCACCTCCTTGTTCGCCTCGCGCTGCGCCGTCGACATCGTCGAGCGCGAGCTGCTGCGCCGCACCGTGGTCTGCTGCTGACGGCGGCGGTTCTGGTCATTGGCGATGGCATGGCCGATGAAACCGCCGACCAGCGCCCCGGCGAGCGCATCCCCGGCATCGGCCTGGACCGGCGGGGCGGGGGCGAAGCCGATCAATGCGGCGAGGCTGGCAGTGGTGCAGATTTTGAAATACATCGGATCTCTCCTCCGGCGATGGACTCAATGGGTCATGGACTCAATGGTCGAAGCCTAGCACGGGTCAGGAGCCGGTCAGGCATTATTTCTGCCCGCCGGGACAGCGGAAAGGAGCGAATGCCATGCTTTTGCCGGAATGGACGGTGCTGCCCGGCCTCGCCCCCTATGACGAGACCCTCGCCGCCATGGAGGCGCGGGTCGCCGCGATCTCGGCCGGCGAGGCGCCCGAGGCGATCTGGCTGCTGGAGCACCCGCCGCTCTACACCGCCGGCACTTCGGCCCGGGCCGAGGATCTGGTGGCCCCGGGCCGCTTCCCGGTGCATGTCGCCGGGCGCGGCGGGCAGTACACCTACCACGGGCCGGGGCAGCGCGTGGCCTATGTCATGCTCGACCTCAACCGGCGCGGGCGCGACGTGCGCCGATTCGTCTGCGCGCTGGAGGATTGGGTGATCGCCACCCTGGCCGAGTTCGGAGTGACCGGCGAGCGCCGGCAGGGCCGGGTCGGCGTCTGGGTCGCGCGGCCGGACCGGGCGCCGAACCCGGACGGCAGCCCGCGGGAGGACAAGATCGCCGCCATCGGCGTGAAGCTGCGGCGCTGGGTGTCGTTCCACGGCATTTCCATCAATGCGGAGCCCGATCTCGGGCATTTCGACGGAATCGTGCCCTGCGGCATCCGCGAGCATGGCGTGACCAGCCTGGTCGATCTGGGCCTGCCGGTGACCATGACCGATCTCGACATCGCCTTGCAGCGCTGTTTCCCGCGCAGTTTCCCGGGGTGACCCGGCGTCAGAATGCCGCGTGAAACCAAGGAACAAGGTCATGTTTTCTTGATCTGGATCAAAGTCTGACATTGCTGTTGCGGTCTCCCCGCACTAAAAACACGCAGCAAGCAGCGGCGACCTGTCACGGGACAGGGCCGGTTCAAGATCAACGCAAGCGGGAGGCGAGCATGGCCGACGCAGCCATTCATGGCCACGACCATGACAACCGCGGGTTCTTCACCCGCTGGTTCATGTCAACGAACCACAAGGACATCGGCGTCCTGTACCTGTTCACCGGCGGCATCGTCGGCCTGATCTCGGTCGCCTTCACCGTCTACATGCGGATGGAGCTGATGGCTCCCGGCGTGCAGTTCATGTGCGCCGAGCATCTCGACTCCGGCTTCCTGCGCGGCTTCGCGCAGTCGCTCTGGCCCTCCTCGGTGGACAACTGCACCCCGAACGGCCACCTCTGGAACGTGATGATCACCGCCCACGGCATCCTGATGATGTTCTTCGTGGTGATTCCTGCCCTGTTCGGCGGCTTCGGCAACTACTTCATGCCGCTGCACATCGGCGCGCCGGACATGGCCTTCCCGCGGATGAACAACCTCTCCTACTGGATGTACGTCGCCGGCACCGCGCTGGCCGTCGCCTCGGTGTTCTCGCCGGGCGGCAACGGCCAGATGGGCTCGGGCATCGGCTGGGTGCTCTACCCGCCGCTCTCGACCTCGGAAGGCGGCTACTCGACCGACCTCGCCATCTTCGCCGTGCACCTCTCGGGCGCCTCGTCGATCCTCGGCGCGATCAACATCATCACCACCTTCCTCAACATGCGCGCCCCGGGCATGACGCTGCACAAGGTGCCGCTCTTCGCCTGGTCGATCTTCGTCACCGCCTGGCTGATCCTGCTGGCCCTGCCGGTGCTCGCCGGCGCCATCACCATGCTGCTGACCGACCGGAACTTCGGCACCACCTTCTTCCAGCCCTCGGGCGGCGGTGACCCGATCCTGTACCAGCACATCCTGTGGTTCTTCGGTCACCCCGAGGTCTACATCATCATCCTGCCGGGCTTCGGCATCATCAGCCACGTCATCGCCACCTTCTCGCGGAAGCCGATCTTCGGCTACCTGCCGATGGTCTACGCGATGGTCGCCATCGGCGTGCTCGGCTTCGTCGTCTGGGCGCACCACATGTACACCGTCGGCATGTCGCTGACCCAGCAGAGCTACTTCATGATGGCCACCATGGTGATCGCGGTGCCGACCGGCATCAAGATCTTCTCCTGGATCGCCACCATGTGGGGCGGCTCGATCGAGATGAAGACCCCGATGCTCTGGGCCTTCGGCTTCCTGTTCCTCTTCACCGTCGGCGGCGTGACCGGCATCGTGCTGAGCCAGGCCGGCGTGGACCGCGCCTATCACGACACCTACTATGTCGTGGCGCACTTCCACTACGTGATGAGCCTCGGCGCCGTCTTTGCGATCTTCGCCGGGGTCTACTTCTGGATCGGCAAGATGTCGGGCCGGCAGTATCCGGAGTGGGCGGGCAAGCTGCACTTCTGGATGATGTTCATCGGCGCCAACCTGACCTTCTTCCCGCAGCACTTCCTCGGCCGTCAGGGCATGCCGCGCCGCTACATCGACTATCCGGAGGCTTTCGCCACCTGGAACATGGTCTCGTCGATCGGCGCCTTCCTGTCCTTCGCCTCGTTCCTGTTCTTCATCGGCATCGTGTTCTACACGCTGACCCGTGGCGCCCGCGTCACCCAGAACAACTACTGGAACGAATACGCCGACACGCTGGAATGGACCCTGCCCTCGCCGCCGCCGGAGCACACCTTCGAGCAGCTGCCGAAGCGGGAAGACTGGGACAAGAGCCACGCCCACTGAGGGCTGCCTCCCGACCCAAATGCCCTATGAATGGATCATCAGATCAGACGAGGCCCCGGAGCAATCCGGGGCCTCTTCCACATCGCCGGCCTTCCGGCTGCATCTCTGGCCGCACCGCTCGCTGCCGCGCCGCGGCTTCGTGATCTTCATCTCCTGCACCTGCCTTCTCTTGAGCCTGCCGCTCTTGGCGGTGCTCGGCTCGCCGGTGCTCTGGGCGCTGCTGCCCTTCCCCGCGCTGGCGGTGGGCGGCGTCTGGCTGGCGCTGGACCGCAGCTACCGCGACGGCGAGATCGTCGAGGAGCTGACGCTCTGGCCGGACCGGCTGACGCTGGCCCGGCACGGGCCGCACGGCCAGCGGCGGGACTGGCAGGCCAATCCGCATTGGGTGAGGCTGGAGCTGCACCGCTCCGGCGGGCCGGTGCCGAACTATCTGACGCTGCGCGGCGGGCCCCGCGAGGTGGAGATCGGCGCCTTCCTCAGCGAGGAGGAACGGCTGGCGCTGCATGGCGAGCTGCAGCGCGCGCTGAGCGCGTGAAGTCTGAGGGAGTGCGGGGGGCCGCGCCGCTCGGGGGCATCGAGCCCCCTCGCGCCGCCTTGCCAGCGCAGGCTGCGGCCGGTCGCGTTACGCGGAGAGCGGCGCCGGCGGAGCGTGAGTATTTGGGCAAAGAAGAAGCAGGAGGAGCGGCGCCTGCCGCTCCGGAGGGTCAGCCCAGCCGGTCCTTGACCCGCGGCCCGACCGAGCCGAAGTCCATCTGGCCGGTGTAGCGGCCCTTCAGCACCGCCATGACCTTGCCCATGTCGCGGATCGTCGTGGCCCCGGCCTCGGCGATGGCGGCGGAGATCGCGGCCTCGACCTCGTCGGGCGTGAGCTGGCGCGGCAGGAACTCCTCGATGACGGTGATTTCCTCGCGTTCCTTCTCCGCCAGCTCCAGCCGTCCGCCCTCCTCGTAGGCGCGGGCGCTTTCCAGCCGCTGCTTCACCATCTTGCCGAGGATGCCGGTGATCTCCTCGTCGGGGACCATGCCGTCGGCGCCGTCGACCCGGGCCGCGATGTCGCGGTCCTTGATGGCGGCGTTGATCAGCCGCAGCGTCGACAGACGGTCGGCCTGCTTGGCCCGCATCGCCTCCTTCAGAGCCTCCTGAAGCCGGTTGCGCAATGTCATCGTCATCCATCCTCGTGGTTGGTCGAATGCGCGACAATACAGCGCCACGCCGCGCAAGACAACGGGGCCCGCGTTCTGCAAGCCGTTGATCTTCCACATCAAGTCATTTGGGGGCCGGCCTTGACCCCGGCGCCCCCTGCCCTTAGTCTCCGCCAGATTTTGCCGGGGAGTCGCAACATGGCCGTCACCACCCAACAGACCCAAGCCAAGCCGACCGCCTGCCTCGCGCTCGCCGATGGGACCGTGTTCTACGGCATGGGCTTCGGCGCCACCGGCGAGACGGTGGCCGAACTGGTCTTCAACACCGCGATGACCGGCTATCAGGAGATCATGACCGATCCCTCCTATGCCGGGCAGATCGTCACCTTCACCTTCCCGCATATCGGCAATGTCGGCGTCACCGCCGAGGATGACGAGACCGCCCAGCCGGTCGCCGCCGGCATGGTGGTGAAATGGGATCCGACCGACTCCTCGAACTGGCGCGCCACCGGCGAGCTGACCGAATGGCTGCGGCTGAAGGGCCGGATCGGCATCGGCGGGCTCGACACCCGGCGGCTGACCCGGGCGATCCGCCAGCAGGGCGCGCCGCATGTCGCGCTGGCGCATGATCCGGAAGGGAATTTCGACATCGGCGCGCTGGTCGCCAAGGCCCGCGCCTGGCGCGGCCTCGTCGGGCTCGATCTGGCGAAGGATGTGACCTGCGCCCAGAGCTACCGCTGGGACGAGCAGCTCTGGGCCTGGCCCGAGGGCTACACCCGGCGCGAGGGCGAGGGCCTGCGCGTGGTGGCCATCGACTACGGCGCCAAGCGCAACATCCTGCGCTGCCTGGCCTCGGCCGGCTGCGAGGTCACGGTGCTGCCGGCGACGGCCACCGCCGAGGACGTGCTGGCGCTGAACCCGGAGGGACTGTTCCTGTCCAACGGCCCGGGCGATCCGGCGGCGACCGGGGCCTATGCCGTGCCGATGATCCAGGGCGTGCTGGACCGCGACGTGCCGGTCTTCGGCATCTGCCTCGGCCACCAGATGCTGGCGCTGGCGCTCGGCGCCAAGACGGTGAAGATGAACCACGGCCATCACGGCGCCAACCATCCGGTGAAGGATCTCGACACCGGCAAGGTGGAGATCACCTCGATGAACCA
The DNA here is from genome assembly GCF_003034985.1 of Cereibacter changlensis JA139. GTDB lineage: Bacteria > Pseudomonadota > Alphaproteobacteria > Rhodobacterales > Rhodobacteraceae > Cereibacter > Cereibacter changlensis. The sequence continues at coordinate 1,741 of NZ_PZKG01000077.1, read as the reverse complement.
CGGCTTCACCGTGGACAGCCAGACCCTGCCGAAGGGCGTGCTGGAGACCCATGTCAGCCTGTTCGACGGGTCGAACTGCGGTATCCGGGTCGAGGATCGGCCGGTGTTCTCGGTGCAGTACCACCCCGAGGCGAGCCCGGGGCCGCAGGACAGCTACTACCTGTTCGAGCGTTTCGCCGCCGCGATGCGGGCGCGCCGCGCCGCCTGATCGCCCCGGCGGGTTGGCCCGGTCGCTACGACAGGGTTAACCCGCTTTTTACCATACCTGCGGCAGGCTCGGCGCACTTGAACAGGTGCGCCCATGCCCGCTGCCCGCTCCCGCCCCGATGCTCTCCCTCCGCCGCCCGTCGCAGGCGAACCGCTTTCCCTCACCCTGCTGCGGCAGCGCCTGGTCGCGCCGCACGAGATGCTGCAGGCGCTGGCGCAGCGAGGCCGGCATGGCGTCGCGTTCAGCGACGCGCTGCTGTCGCAAGGCAGGATCGACGGCGCTGCGCTGAGCGCCGAGCTTGCCCGGCATCACGCCGGCGCGCCGGTGCGGCCCGATCGGAATCTGCCCGACCCTCGGCTGATCGCCCGGCTCGGCCCAGCCTTCTGCCTGCGCGAAGCCGTACTGCCCTGGCGCGGGCTCGGCGCCGCCACCATCGTCCTTTGCGCGGCGCCGGAGCGCTTCGACCGGGTCCGCCCTCTGCTGGAGCAGCACTTCGGCGAGGTGATCCTGGCCGTCGCCACCCGCCCGACTATCGAGGCGGCCCTCCTGGCGGTCTATGGTCGCGAGATCGGCCGGTCAGCCGAGACCAAGGTTCCGGACGCGGAAAGCTGCCGGCACTGGGGCGGCCAGGGCCTGCAGGCCGGGCTCGCCCTGCTGGTCGCCGCGGCGCTGCTCCTGCCCTCGCTGCTGCTGGCGGTGCTCGGCCTCTGGGCGGTGCTGACGCTGGCGCTCTCCGCCGGGCTGAAGCTCGCCGCCGCCCTCGCCGCGCTGCGCCCCCGCCCGCCGGAGCCCGAGCCGCCGCTGATCGCCCGGCTGCCGGTGGTCTCGGTCATCGTGGCGCTCTACCACGAGGCGGACATCGCCCCCCGGCTGGTGGCCCGGCTGTCGCGGCTGGACTACCCGCGCGACCTGCTCGACATCCTTCTGGTGGTGGAGGCCGGCGACCGGACCACCCGAGCGGCGCTGGCGCAAAGCAGCCTGCCGCCCTGGATGCGGGTGGTGGTCTCGCCAGCCGGGCGGCTGCGCACCAAGCCGCGGGCGCTGAACGTGGCGCTGGACCATTGCCGAGGCTCGATCATCGGCGTCTACGACGCCGAGGACGCCCCCGCCCCCGACCAGATCCGGAGAGTGGTGGAGCGGTTCCACCGCCGCGGCCCGCAGGTCGCCTGCCTGCAGGGCGTGCTCGATTTCTACAACCCGCGCAGCAACTGGCTGTCGCGCTGCTTCACCATCGAATACGCCAGCTGGTTCCGGCTGATCCTGCCCGGTCTCGAACGGCTCGGGCTGGCGGTGCCCTTGGGCGGCACCACGCTGTTCTTCCGCCGCGCCGCGCTGGAGGCCTTGGGCGGCTGGGACGCGCACAATGTCACCGAGGACGCCGATCTCGGCATGCGCCTCGCCCGGCACGGCTTCCGCACCGAGCTGATCGACACCGTCACCGAGGAGGAGGCCAACTGCCGCCCGCTGCCTTGGGTGCGGCAGCGGTCACGCTGGCTGAAGGGCTACATGATGACCTGGGCGGTGCATATGCGC
>NZ_PZKG01000076.1 GCF_003034985.1 Cereibacter changlensis JA139 | reverse complement strand
TCGTCAGGCTGCCGTCGGTCGGCAGATAGCTCGGGTCGAAGTAGAGCTTGGCATCCGGCGCCTTGACGAAGGTATAGACCGATTTCGTCTGCTCGATCGCCTTGGCCATCCGCGCCTCGTCGATCCCGCCCAGCCCGTTCTGCTTCACCCAGTCGGTCAGCACGTTGTCGTCGATCGACATCTGCAGCCGCTGCCGCTCCAGCGCCGCATCCGCCGCCGGGTTGCGCGACATCAGCGTCTGGATCGCCGCCTCCGGGTCGGAGATGCTGTCCTTCCAGCCCTTGGCCACGGCGCGGAGGAAGCCCGTCACCGCCTCCGGGTTCGCCTTGGCGAAATCGGTGTTCACGATCACCGCATTGCCGTAGAGCGCCACGCCGTGATCGGCCATCAGCAGCACCGAGACATCCTCGGCCTCCACGCCCAGACGGATGACGTTCAGCGTCGAAGTGAAGGAGAAGCCGGTGACGGCATCGACCTGGCCCTCGGCCAGCATCGGCTCGCGGGTCGGGAAGCCCACCGGCTCCACCGTGATGCTCGCCATGTCGAGGCCGTTCGCCTCGGCGAAGATCGGGAACTGCGCCCAGGCTCCATCGGGCGGCGGCGCGCCCAGCTTCTTGCCGGCGAGATCGGCGGGCGCTTCGATGCCCAGCGACTTGCGCCCGACCACCGCGAAGGGCGGCTTGTCGTAGATCATCATCACCGCCGTCACCGGCGCGCCGGGGTTCTGGTCGAGGAACTTCATCAGGCTGTTGATGTCGGCGAAGCCCACGGGAAAGGCGCCCGTGGCCACTTTCGGGATCGCATCGAGCGAGCCCGCGCCCTCGGAAACCTCCACCGACAGGCCTTCGGCGGTGAAATAGCCTTTGTCCACGGCCACCACATAGGGCGCCGCCGGACCCTCGAACTTCCAGTCGAGCGCGAAGGGCATGGCGGTTTCGGCATGGGCCGCTGCCGCGAGGCTGAAAGCCGCGGCGAAGGCGGCGAGGGACGGACGGAACATGGATATCTCCCCAGAACTAAGATCGTCTCCGACCCTGCGCGGCGCCGGGGCGGTTGCAAGCCGCGCGGCGGGCTTCGGGCAGCGCCGGTGCAACTATGCCCTGAAAACCGGCATCCTGTCGACAACCGCCTAAGCCCGAGGCGATTTATGGGCAGCTGCCCGGAAATGCCTCACTCCAGCCGGTCGATCAGCGCCAGCGCCGCCTGCGGATTGCGCGGCTTGAAGCCGCTGATGACATAGAGGAACACGTCGCGCGGCTTCTCCGGCGCCGGCGGGCCGATCGGCTCCAGCCCCTCGCCGGCCTTTCCCGCCGCCCAGTCCTTCGCCCGCTGCGCCCAGCGCTCCAGCGCCGGCTTGGCATAGCCCAGCGGCTCGTCCTCTGCCGTGCCCATGATCCGGGCATAGACGAAATCCGCAGTGGGGTCGGCGATCAGCGGATGTTCCGAATCCCCGGACAGGGCGATGGCGACATTGTGCTGGCGCGCCAGCTCGACGAAGGCCGGGTCGCGGAAGCTCTCGTGCCGCACCTCCACCACATGCCGCAGCCTGCGCCCCTCGTGCGAGGCGGGCAGCAGAGCGAGGAAGGCCTCGAAATCCTCGGGGTCGAACTGCTTGGTCGGCAGGAACTGCCAGTTCACCGGGCCGAGCTTCTCGCGCAGCTCCATCACGCCGCTGGTGAAGAACCGCTCGACCGAGGCAGCGGATTCGGCCAGCACCTTGCGGTTGGTGGCGAAGCGCGGGGCCTTCAGCGAGAAGACGAAATCCTCCGGCGTCTCGTCATGCCAGCGCGCGAAGCTTTCCGGCTTCTGCGAGCCGTAATAGGTGCCGTTGATCTCGATACTGGTCAGCTGGCGGCTGGCCCATTCCAGCTCGCGCTTCTGCGGCAGGCCCTTGGGATAGAAAGTGTCGCGCCACGGCTCGAACACCCAGCCGCCGATGCCGATGCGGATCCTGCCCGTCTTGCCCATGATCCCTCCTTCTGCCCGTCTCTCAGACTGGCGCATTTTCCGCCGGCTGGCTATCCGGCCTTTGGGCCAACGCGCAAAGGGCCGGTTCGGCTCCCGGTCGGCGCCCCTCTTCTGGCCGCTTGCGCAGGGCCGTGCCGCGCCGCTAGACTCCGCCGCGATGGCACTCCCCGGCACCTTCACCACCAGGACGACGATCGCGCTGTCGCGCGAGGACGAGGCGGCGCTGACCGACCTCTATATCCGTGGCACGCCGGCCAACACGCTGCGGGCCTACGAGCGGGATCTGGTCTACTTGACCGGCTGGAAACAGGCCGCCTTCGGCCAGCCGCTGGCCTGGCCGGAGGCCGAGGCGGTGGCGCTGCGCTTCGTCATCGACCATGCCCGCGACCTGACCGAGGCCCCGCCCGGCGATGCCGCCCGGCTGGCCGCCGAGCAGCTGGTCGCGCTCGGCCTGCGCCGCGGCCTCGCCTGCCCGGCCCCGGCGACGCTGGACCGCCGCATCGCCAGCTGGCAGGCCTTCCACCGGATGCGCAACCTCGGCTCGCCCTTCGAGGCCCCCCTGGTGCGGCAGGCCCGGGCCAAGGCGCGCCGCGCCGCCGCCCGGCCGCGCCAGCCGAAATCGGCGCGGCCGATCACCCTGCCGCTGTTGGAGCTCCTGCTCGCCACCTGCGACAACAGCCTGCGCGGGCTGCGCGACCGGGCGATCCTTAGCCTCGGCTTCGCCAGCGGCGGGCGGCGGCGGTCCGAGATCACCGGGCTCAGGATCGAGGACATCGGCCGCGAGGATTTCGCCGCCAAGGGCATCCTCTGGCTGCGGCTCTGGGAGACCAAGACCACCGCGAAGGGCGCCGCGCCGAAGCTGGTGCTGAAGGGCCGGCCGGCGCGGGCGCTGATGGGCTGGCTGCTGGCGGTCGGCGCCGATGCCGGGCCGCTGTTCCGGCCGATCTCGAAATCCGGACGGGCGCTGCCGCGGCGGCTGGCCCCCGACGCGATCCGCACCATCCTGACGCACCGGCTGGCGCTGGCCGGCCTGCCCGCCGACCATGCCAGCCCGCATGGCCTGCGCTCCGGCTTCCTCACCCAGGCGGCGCTGGACGGCGCGCCGATCCAGGCGGCGATGCGGCTGTCGCTGCACCGCTCGGTGGCGCAGGCCCAGCGCTATTACGACGATGTGGAGATCACCGAGAACCCCGCCGCCGACCTGATGGGCTGAGCCCCGCCCGGTCCGGGGCAATCGGTCGCAGCGGCCCGGTTCGATTGCAGGGACGGCGCTTTTCCTGCAACGTGGCCCGAACCATCGGCCACGCCGCCAATCGGCCCAGATCCCGGAGCCCCGCCTTGCCCGAGTTCACCCTGCGGAAGATGTCGATCCATCTGGAAGAGATCCACCACGACGGCGGCGCGCCCGGCATCACGCCGAAGCTGCGCGGCGCGATCCTCGCCGTGGTGAAGAACCCTTTCGCGACCAGCCATGCCGCCGATCTGCAGCCGGCGATGGAGGATCTCAGGCCGCTGGCTCTGGCGATGACCGACAAGCTGATCGCGGCGCTCGGCGGGCGTGAGGGGATCGACGGCTACGGCAAGGGCGCGCTGGTCGGCGCCCTGGGCGAGACCGAGCATGGCGCGCTCTGGCACGAGCCGGGCGGCAGCGCGATGCGCGAGCGGCTGGGCGAAGCCCGGGCCATCGTGCCCTCGGCGATGAAGCTGGCAGGGATCGGCGGCGCGCTGGATGTGCCCTTGGGCCATATCAACGCCGCCTATGTCCGCAGCCATTTCGACGCGATCACCGTCACCGTGGCGGACGGGCCGCGCCCCGACGAGATCGTCTTCGTGCTGGCCATGGCCAAGGGCGGGCGGGTGCACAGCCGGATGGGCGGGCTGGAGGTCTGGCAGGTCAGGGGCGAGGACGGGCTCTGCTGATGCGGCGGCTGGTGGCGACAATCCTGCTGCTGCCGGGCGCCGCCCTCGCCTGCGCCCTGCCGCCCTCGGTGGTGATGACCCTGCCGACCGGCTATTATATGGCCGGGGCCGCCGCGACCGTGGCGCTGACCGCGCTTCTGGGCAGCGCCAAGGCCCTGCCGGAGATGCGCGGCCACCGGATCTGGACGCGGCGGCTGCTGCTGCCGGTCATGGTGACGAGCTATGCCTCCTTCCTCGGCTTTCTCGCGCTGCTGCTGATCGGCTTTTTCGGCAGCCGCGATCCGATGCACAACCTGATGACGCTGGTGTTCTGGACGGTGATCTGGGTCGCCCTGCCGCTGGCGTCGATGCTCTTCGGCAATCTCTGGCGCTCGATCAACCCGTGGACCGCCCCGGTCCGGATCACCCGCACGCTCTTGGGTCGGCAGGGCGGCATCGGGCTCGGGCACCTCGGGCATCTGCCGGCGGTGGCGGGCTACCTAGGCTTCGGCTGGTTCCAGATCGTCTCGCTCTCGCCCGATGATCCGGCGGTGCTTGCCGGGGTGGCGTTGGTCTACTGGCTAGTCATCTTCGCGCTGGCGGTGGCCGAGGGCGAGGACTGGCTGGAACAGGGCGATTTCCTCACCGTCTACTTCGGCTTCGTCGCAAAGATCGCGCCCTTCTGGCTGCAGATCCGCGGTCGGCGGGCCGATCTGATGGCGGGGTTCCCCGGCGCGCAGGTTCTGGCCATGCCGCCGCTCGCACCGTCGGCCACCGCCTTCGTCACGCTGGCGCTGTCGGTGCTGACCTTCGACGGGCTGCGCGAGACCTTCTGGTGGCTGGGGCTGACCGGGGTCAACCCGCTGGAGTTTCCCGGCCGCTCCGCCGTCATGGGGATCAACACGCTGGGATTGCTTGCGACATGGGTGCTGACGGCGGCGACGATCCTCGGCGCGCTGGCCTTGGGGCGCAGGCTCGGCGGCGCCAGTCCCGGGCCGGTGATGCTCAGCTTTCTCGCCATTGCGGCGGGCTATCACGGGGCTCATTACCTCGTGACGCTGCTGACCTCGGGCCAGTTCACCCTCGCCGCGCTGAACGATCCGTTCTTCCGCGGCGATGCGCTGCTGGGGCTCTCGGCCTTCTATGTCTCCTTCGGCTTCCTCAGCGACGCTGCCAGCATGACGCTGGTGTGGAACGCGCAATTCGCGGCGATCCTCGGCGCGCATCTGCTGGCGGTGACCCTCGGGCTGCGGCTGGCCGGATCGGCGCCGCGGGCCGCGCATCTGCCGGTCACCGCGCTGATGGTCGGCTACACGGTGCTCGGCCTGTGGCTGCTTTCTTCACCGACGGGAGCCTGAGCATGCAAAAGCCATCGACTTTGCCGGCCCACCCCGCCACTTTCCCGACAGACCGCGGCAGAAGGCCGGGGCCTGCCCCACATGCGGAGACATCCCGATGAAACCACAGATGATCAACGCCACCCCCTCGCGTCGCTCGGTGCTCAAGGGGCTGACGGCCGGCGGCGCGCTGGCGGTCGGCGGCTTTCCCGGCTTCCTGCAGGCGCAATCCTCGGCGCCGATCAAGCTGGGGTTCCAACTGCACCGCACCGGCATCGGCGCGGCCTACGGGCGCTGGTACGAGCGCACGACGCAGGCCGCGTTGAAGCGGCTGAACGAGGCGGGCGGGATCAACGGACGCCCGGTCGAGGTGATCTTCGAGGATGACGGCACCGACCCGAAACGCGGCTCGGAAGTGGTGGAGAAGCTGGCGAGCCAGCATGGCTGCGACGCGATCTTCGGCCCGCTGTTCAGCCATGTGGTGATCGGCTCCGCCCCCCGTGCGGGCGAGCTGAAGGTGCCCTATCTGGTCTGCTCCGAAGGCTTCCACGTCGCCTCGGGCATGCTGAACCGCTGGACGCTGCAGCCGGGCATCACCGATGTGCGGGCGCAGGTCACGGCGATGGCCCCTTGGGTCACGCAGACGCTGGGCAAGAAGGTGACGATGGTCTTCCCCGACTACGCCTTCGGCCATGACCACCGCGACTTCTTCACCGCGGCGGTCGAGGCGCAGGGCGGCGAGGTGATCGCGCAGCTGGCGATCCCGCCGACCGAGACCAGCTTCACCCGCTACTTCCCGCGCATCCCGGCCGAGACCGAGGTGCTCTATCACGTCATGGTCGGCCCAGCGGTGCTGACCTTCGTCAAGGAGCTGGGCGAGTTCTACGGTTCGGGCGAGAAGCCGCAGATCTTCGGCTTCATCGACTCGCTTGAGGCGGTCGATCTTGCCAGCCCGGGTCTCGAATTCCTCGAGGGCACGCATTTCTGGGAAGGCCAGTGCCGCACCCAGCAGCCCGACGCGACCGAGGCCGAGATCGCCTATCGCGCCGCGGTGGGCGTCGATGCCAACGGCGCCTCGGTCGCCGACCCCAAGGACATCTCGACCTACAGCCACATGTTCTCCTGCTGGGAGACGCTGTTCATCCTGAAGGCCGGGATGGAGGCGGCGGGCTATCAGTCGACCGCCGACCGGAAGAAGCTGGTGGAGGCGATCGAGGCGATGACCACGATGAGCGCGGGCACCGAGCATCCGCAGGGCGACAAGCGCTTCAACGGCAAGACGCATCAGGTCTTCGGCCATCAGTTCATCAGCCGGGTCGAGGGCGGCAAGCTGATCCGCGTCCATACCACGAGCCTCGAGGACGGCATGTACGACGACATGGTGGATTACACCACCCAGTCGTTCTGAGAAAGGCAGGGGGCTCCGGCCCTCGCGGAACCCCTTGGATTTCGGACCTTTTCTCCTTCTCGCCCTGATGGAAGGGCTGGTGATGGCGGCGGTGCTCGCCCTCACCGCCGTCGGGCTGTCGCTGGTCTTCGGCGTGATGCGCGTGGTCAACGTGGCGCATGGCGAGTTCTTCATGCTGGGCGCGGTGGCGGCGTGGTTCGTCACCTCGTGGATGCCGGGGCCGCCCTGGCTGGGCTTCGTCGCGACGCTTCTCTTGGCGCCGCTGGCCGTGGCGGCTGTGGCGGCGCTTGCCGACCGGCTGGTGCTGAAGCGGCTGAACTACGACCCCGAGGCGACCATCGTCGCCACCATCGGCCTGCTCTACATCCTGCAACAGGCGGCGCTCAGCCTCTACGGCCCCGATGCCCGCCCGGTGCCCGCGCCCTTCGAGCTGCGCCTGCAGCTGCCGTGGTTCGGCTATTCCGGCTATAAGCTCTTCGTCGTGGCGGCTGCGGGGCTGGTGCTGCTGGCCGTGTGGCTCATCATGACGCGCAGCCGGATCGGGCTGGTGATGCGCGCCACCCAGATCGACCGGCCGACGGCGCAGGCCTTCGGCATCGACGTGGACCGGGTCTATGCCGGCGTCTTCGCCATGGGAGCGGGGCTGGCGGCCATCGCGGCGGTGCTGATCGTGCCGATCCAGCAGGCGCATTACCTGATGGGGGGCGACCCGCTCCTCCTCTCCTTCATCGTCGTCATCATCGGCGGTCTGGGCAGCCTGCGCGGCACGCTGGTGGCGGCGCTGCTGATCGGGCTCAGCGACGGGGTGATCTCGGTCTTCTACGCGCCGACGCTGGCCAAGATCCTCGCCACGCTCTTCGTCGCCCTGGTGCTGGTCTTCCGCCCGCAGGGCCTGTTCGGAGCGAAGGCATGAAGGCGCTCGCCCTGCATCTGGCGCTGATCGGGGCGCTTCTGGCGGTGCAAGTCGTGCTGCCGCCCTACCACTACACCAATGTGGCGAGGGTCATGGTGCTGGCGGTCTATGCCATGGGCTACAACATCGCTTTCGGCTACACCGGGCTCCTGTCGCTCGGCCACGCGCTGTTCTTCGCCGCAGGGATGTATGCCACGGGACTCGCGGTGCACAGCGCACCGGCGCTCTTGGCCCTGCCGCTGGGCATGCTGGCCGGGGCGGCGATGGCGCTGGCCGTCGGGCTTCTGGCGCTGCGGACGGCGGGCGTCGCCTTCATGATCGTCACGCTGATGTTCGCGCAGGCCGGCTATCTGACCATCCTCTATTACGGGCCGGTCACCGGCGGCGACGAGGGCTTCGTGCTGGCGCGGGAGGCGCGGATGCTGGCGGGGCTCGATCTTTCCGCCGATGGGCCGCGCTATCTGACGGCGCTGGCGATCTTTGGCGTGGCGCTGCTGGCCAATCTCGCGCTGGTGCGCTCGGGCTTCGGGCGGGTCATGGTGGCGATGCGCGAGAACGAAGAGCGCAGCCGGATGCTCGGCTACGACCCGTTCCGCACCAAGCTGATCGCCCTCACCCTCTCCGGCCTCTATTCCGGCACGGCGGGGGCGGCCTATGCGCTGATGTTCGGCTATGTCGGCGCCAGCTTCGCCGCGATCCAGTATTCGATCCTGCCGCTGCTCTGGGTGCTGCTGGGCGGGGCCGGCACGGTGCTCGGCCCGTTCTTCGGCGCGCTCCTGATGTTCTACCTGATCGACCTGAGCAGTTCGGTCACCGATGCCTCCAACCTCGTCGTCGGCGTGGCGCTGCTGGTTCTGGTGCTCTTCGCTCCGAAAGGCATCCTCGGCACGATCCGCGAGCGGGGGGCGAGATGGCTGCCATGATCCTCGAGGCGCGCGGGCTGACGCGGCATTTCGGCGGGCTGCGGGCGATCCACGCGGTCGATTTCGATCTGACGCAGGGCGAGATCCATGCGCTGATCGGGCCGAACGGGGCGGGCAAGACCACCTTCGTCGGCCTGCTCTCCGGGCGCATCCCGGTCGAGGCGGGCACGATCCGCTTTGCCGGAGACGACATCACCCGCCTGCCCGCGCATCGGCGGGTCCGGCTCGGCATCGCCTATACCTTCCAGATCACCTCGATCTACCCCCGGCTCAGCGTCCACGACAACCTCGCGCTGGCCGTGCAGCAGCGGGGCGCCGCCGACCTTGGGCGCGAGACGCTGGCGGCGCTGGAGCGTGTCGGGCTCGCCGGGCGGGCCGCGCAGGAGGCCGGGACGCTGGCCTACGGTCACCAGCGGCTGCTGGAGATCGCCATGGGGCTGGCGCTCTCGCCCCGGCTTCTGATCCTCGACGAGCCGACGCAGGGGCTGGCCAATGCCGAGATCGACGCCTTCAAGGCGCTGGTCCGCTCGGTCGTACCCGAGACGACGGTGCTCCTGATCGAGCACAACATGGATGTGGTGATGGATCTGGCCGACCGGATCACCGTGCTGAACGCCGGCGAGGTTCTGGCCTCCGGCCCTCCCGCGCAGATCCGCGCCAACGAGGCGGTGCAGACCGCCTATCTGGGGGGCTGAATGCTGCGGCTGGACGGGATCGACGCGGGCTATGGCAATGTGCAGGTGCTGCGGGGGCTGAGCCTGGAGGCTTCGCCGGGCGAGGTGCTCTGCGTCATGGGGCGCAACGGGGCGGGCAAGACGACGATGCTGCGCGCCATCATGGGGCAGGTGAAGTTGACAGCTGGCAACATCACGCTGGACGGGGCGCGGGTCGACGGGCTGCCGCCCCACCGGGCGCCGCGGCAGGGCATCGGCTATGTGCCGCAGGGGCGGCGGCTGTTCGGGCCGATGACGGTGGCCGAGAACCTCGAGATCGGGCTGATGACCCGCGGCAAGGGGGCCGCGACACGGGAGCGGGTGCTGGAGCTGTTTCCCCGGCTGCGCGAGCGGCTGGGGCAGGTTTCGGCCACGCTGTCGGGTGGCGAGCAGCAGATGCTGGCCATCGCCCGCGCGCTCTGCCTCGAGCCGCAGGTGCTGCTGCTCGATGAGCCGACCGAGGGGCTGCAACCCTCGATGATCGCACTGATCCGCCAGACGGTGACGGCGCTGAAGGCGACCGGGGTGGCGACGGTGCTGGTCGAGCAGCGGGTGGAGGCGGTGCTGAGCATGGCCGACCGCGTGGCCTTCGTCGAGAACGGCGCGGTGGCCGAGCTGGTGGCAGCAGCGGGGCTGGCGGCGGATGCGCCGCAGTTCCGCCGCTACGTCGGGGTCTGAACGGCCGGGCGGGTGTTGGGCAGGTAGCTGCCCTTCAGCCCGATGATCGCCTCCTGCAGGCGCAGCGCCGCCGGCCGCAGCCGGGCATCGACCGGATGCACGAGGAACCAGTGCCGCTCGATCGGCAGGCCGGCGGCGGAGAGCTGCACCAGCTGGCCGAAGCGCAGTTCGTCCATCACGGTATGCAGCGACAGGAAGGCGATGCCGAGCCCGGCGATCACCGCCTGCTTGATGGTCTCGTTCGAATCCATCTCCACGATGTCGATCACCTGCCCGTCGCCCAGCCGGTCGAGGTAGCGCGACATCAGCAGCCGGGTGCCGGAGCCCTCCTCGCGGGCGAGGAAGGTCTGCGCCAGAAGCTCGGGCGCCGGCGCCTCGCGCCCGGCCAGAGGGTGGTCGGGCCGCGCCACCAGACCGTGCGGATGCGGGCCCAGCGCCACCGAGGCGACCTCGGGCACCCGGGGCGGGCGGCCCATGATCGCCAGATCGACGACATGGCGCTGCAGGTCCTCGACGATCTGCTCGCGGTTGCGCACCCGCAGCGCCACGCGAATCTCGGGGCAGAGCTCCTGCAGCCTGTGCACGAGAAGTGGGGCGAAATAGCGCCCGGTGGAGACCACGCCCAGCGTCACCTGCCCGGAACGGCCCTCGCTGACCGCCATCACTTGGTATGAGGCCTGCGACAGAATGACGTCGATCCGCTGCGCCGCCTCCAGCACCGCCTCTCCGGCGGGGGTCAGGGAGAAGGCGGTGCTGTCGGCGCCACGGTTGAGCAGGGGGAGCGCGAAGACCTCTTCCAAGTTCTTGATCTGGTTGTGGATTGCCGGTGGCGTCAGGCCGATTTTCTCGGCTGCCGCGGTCAGGGAACCGCGCTCCGCCACCGCAGCAAGCGCCCGCAATTGTTTCAAAGTGAGGGCATCCAGCCGGATCATTCAGTTTTCCTGAAGCAAACTTCAATCTTATTAAATTCCATGGAACTTCGGTTTTGGCAAGGGTCGTCCCATCGAACGTGGGAGGTTACCGTGTTGTTCATACCTGCGGCTCTGCCGACAGACGCCATCCCCGCCGCCCTGCATGAGGTCATGCAGCGGCTGGCTGCAGTCTCCATCGACATCGCGCATCGCATCGCCCGGGGCGGGATCGACGAGGATCTGGCCGGGGCGCGCGGGGTGAATGCGGACGGCGACGGGCAGAAGGCGCTGGACGTGATCGCCGACGACGCCTTCCGCGCGGCGCTGCAGGACACGGCGGTGCGCTACTACGCCTCGGAAGAGCAGGAGGAGGCGGTGGAGCTGAACCCGGCGGGCACGCTGGCGCTCGCCATCGACCCGCTGGACGGGTCTTCCAACATCGACACCAACCTGTCGATCGGCACGATCTTCGCGATCTACCCCGCCGAGGAAACCGCCGCGCAGAGCTTCCTGCGCAGCGGAACCGACCTGCTGGCGGGCGGCTATGTGATCTACGGGCCGCAATGCTGTCTGGTGGTCTCCTTCGGGGCGGGCACGCTGAAATATGTGCTCGACGCCGCGACGCAGGGCTTCGTGCTGGTGGATGCTGCGGTGAGGGTGCCGCCGAGCTCCAGCGAATTCGCGATCAACGCCTCGAACTACCGCCACTGGCCCAAGCCGATCCGCGCCTATATCGACGATTGCGTCGCGGGCACCGAGGGGCCGCGCGGGCGGAACTTCAACATGCGCTGGCTCGCGTCGCTGGTGGCCGAGACCCATCGCATCATCTCGCGCGGCGGGGTGTTCCTGTATCCCAAGGACGACCGCAAGGGCTACCAGCAGGGGCGGCTGCGGCTGCTCTACGAATGCGCGCCCATCGCCTTCGTCATCACCCAGGCGGGCGGCGGAGCGACGGACGGGGAAAACCCGATCCTGACGGCCGCGCCCGCGCATCTGCACGCCCGCACCCCCTTCGTCTTCGGTTCATCGGAAAAGGTTGCCCGGATTTCGGCTTACCACGACCTCCCCGAGCACGAAACCTCCGCCCTCTTCGGCAATCGCGGCCTCTTCCGGAGCTGAGTTCATGAGCAAGAAACACCCCATCATCGCCGTCACCGGCTCGTCCGGCGCGGGCACATCGACGGTCAAGCACACTTTCGACCAGATCTTCCGCCGCGAGGGCGTCACCGCGGTGTCGATCGAGGGCGACGCCTTCCACCGCTACAACCGCGCCGCGATGAAGGCCGAGCTGGACCGCCGCTATGCCGCGGGCGACATGACTTTCTCGCATTTCTCCTTCGAGGCCAACGAGTTGGGCGAGCTGCAGCGGGTGTTCCGCGAATATGGCGAGACCGGCACCGGCAAGACCCGCACCTATGTGCATGACGCCAGCGAGGCCGAGAAGACCGGCGTCGCGCCGGGAAACTTCACCGAATGGGCGCCGTTTCCCGATGACAGCGATCTTCTGTTCTACGAGGGGCTGCACGGGTCGGTGGTCAATGACGAGGTGAACCTTGCCGAGCTGGCCGATCTGAAGATCGGCGTGGTGCCGGTGATCAACCTCGAATGGATCCAGAAGATCCACCGCGACCGAGCCACCCGCGGCTACACCACCGAGGCGGTGACCGACGTGATCCTGCGCCGGATGCATGCCTACGTCCATTGCATCACGCCGCAGTTCACCCGGACCGACATCAACTTCCAGCGGGTGCCGGTGGTCGACACCTCGAACCCGTTCATCGCCCGCTGGATCCCGACTGCCGACGAGAGCCTCGTCGTCATCCGCTTCCGCAACCCGCGCGGCATCGATTTTCCCTACCTGACTTCGATGATCCACGGCTCCTGGATGAGCCGCGCCAATTCCATCGTCATTCCCGGCAACAAGCTGGACCTCGCGATGCAACTGATCCTGACCCCGCTGATCGAGCGGCTCGTGCGCGAGAGCAAGCGCGCCTGAACCCGGAGGAACCCGATATGGCCTTGATTACCCTCAGACAATTGCTCGACCATGCCGCGGAGCGCGGCTATGGCGTGCCCGCCTTCAACATCAACAACATGGAGCAGGGGCTGGCGATCATGAAGGCGGCGAAGGCCGTCGACGCGCCGGTGATCCTGCAGGCCTCGCGCGGGGCGCGCAGCTATGCCGGCGACATCATGCTGGTGCATATGGTGCAGGCGCTGGCCGAGACCTATCCGACGATCCCGATCTGCCTGCATCAGGACCACGGCAACAACGAGGCCACCTGCCTGTCGGCGATCCGGCACGGCTTCACCTCGGTGATGATGGACGGCTCGCTGGAGGCCGACATGAAGACCGTGGCCTCCTATGACTACAACCTCGACATCACCCGCCGCGTCACCGATTGCGCGCATTGGGTGGGGGCCTCTGTTGAGGGCGAACTGGGGGTGCTGGGCAGCCTGGAGAAGGGCGAGGCCGAGGCGGAGGACGGGTCGGGCGCGGAAGGCGAGCTCGACCACAGCCAGATGCTGACCGACCCGGATCAGGCGGTGGATTTCGTGCAGCGCACCGGGGTCGATGCCCTGGCCATCGCCATGGGCACCAGCCACGGCGCCTACAAGTTCAGCCGCAAGCCGGACGGCGAGATCCTCGCCATGTCGGTGATCGAGGAGATCCACAAGCGGCTGCCGGGCACGCATCTGGTGATGCACGGCTCTTCCTCGGTGCCGCAGGAGCTGCAGGACCTGATCAACCGCTACGGCGGGCAGATGCCGCAGACCTATGGCGTGCCGGTGGAGGAGATCGAGCGCGGCATCCGTCACGGGGTGCGCAAGGTCAACATCGACACCGATTGCCGCATGGCGCTGACCGGGCAGTTCCGCAAGGTCGCCATGGAGAACCCGGCGGAGTTCGATCCGCGCAAGTTCCTGATCCCGGCGATGAAGGAGCTGGAAACGCTGGTCCGCGACCGTTTCGAGCGGTTCGGCACGGCGGGCAACGCCTCGAAGATCACCGTCATCCCGCTGGATGACATGGCCAGACGCTACGCAAGCGGCACCCTTGATCCGGCGATCGGCGCCGCCAGGGCCGCGTGAAGGGAGGACGCATCATGGATACCAAGGCGACCGAAATCAAAGGCAAGGAACGCTACAAGGCGGGCGTGCTGAAATACGCGCAGATGGGGTATTGGGATGGCGACTACGAGCCGAAACCGACCGACCTCCTGGCCCTGTTCCGCATCACCCCGCAGGAGGGCGTCGACCCGATCGAGGCCGCCGCCGCCGTGGCCGGCGAATCTTCCACCGCGACATGGACCGTGGTCTGGACCGACCGGCTGACCGCCTGCGACCAGTACCGCGCCAAGGCCTACAAGGTCGAACCCGTGCCGGGCACCCCGGGGCAGTATTTCTGCTATGTCGCCTACGACCTGATCCTGTTCGAGGAAGGCTCCATCGCCAACCTGACGGCCTCGATCATCGGCAACGTCTTCTCGTTCAAGCCGCTGAAGGCCGCGCGTCTGGAGGACATGCGCCTGCCGGTGGCCTATGTTAAGACCTTCAAGGGGCCGCCGACCGGCATCGTCGGCGAGCGCGAGCGGCTGGACAAGTTCGGCAAGCCGCTGCTTGGCGCCACCACGAAGCCCAAGCTGGGGCTGTCCGGCAAGAACTACGGCCGGGTGGTCTACGAGGGGCTGCGCGGCGGGCTCGACTTCATGAAGGACGACGAGAACATCAACTCGCAGCCCTTCATGCACTGGCGCGACCGTTTCCTCTACGTGATGGAGGCGGTGAACCTGGCCTCGGCGCGGACCGGCGAGGTGAAGGGGCATTACCTCAACATCACCGCCGGCACGATGGAGGAGATGTATGCGCGGGCCGAGTTCGCCAAGCAGCTCGGCTCCATCGTCGTCATGGTCGACCTGATCGTCGGCTGGACGGCGATCCAGTCGATCTCGAACTGGTGCCGGGCCAATGACATGATCCTGCACATGCACCGCGCGGGGCATGGCACCTACACAAGGCAGAAGAACCACGGCATCAGCTTCCGCGTCATCGCCAAGTGGCTGCGGCTGGCGGGGGTGGACCACCTGCACACCGGCACGGCGGTCGGCAAGTTGGAAGGCGACCCGATGACGGTGCAGGGCTATTACAACGTCTGCCGCGAGACGAAGAACGAGGTCGACCTGCAGCGCGGGATCTTCTTCGAGCAGGAGTGGGGCGACATCAGGAAGGTCATGCCGGTCGCCTCGGGCGGCATCCATGCCGGGCAGATGCACCAGCTTCTGAGCCTGTTCGGCGACGATGTGGTGCTGCAGTTCGGCGGCGGCACCATCGGCCACCCGATGGGCATCCAGGCCGGGGCCGCCGCCAACCGCGTGGCGCTGGAAGCGATGGTGCTGGCCCGCAACGAGGGCCGCAACATCGACGTGGAAGGGCCGGAGATCCTCCGCGCCGCCGCGAAATGGTGCAAGCCGCTGGAAGCCGCCCTCGATACCTGGGGCAACATCACCTTCAACTACACCTCCACCGACACCTCGGACTTCGTGCCGACGGCCTCGGTCTCGATGTAAGGAGCGAACGGATGCGTATCACACAGGGCTGCTTCTCGTTTCTGCCGGACCTGACGGACCAGCAGATCACCGCACAGGTGGAATACTGTCTCGGCAAGGGCTGGGCGATCGGGGTGGAATACACCGACGACCCGCATCCCCGGAACACCTTCTGGGAGATGTGGGGCATGCCGATGTTCGACCTGCGCGACGCCAAGGGGGTGATGATCGAGCTGGAGGAATGCCGCAAGGCCTTCCCGCAGCATTACATCCGGCTGAACGCCTTCGACAACAGCCGCGGCACCGAGACGATCACCATGAGCTTCATCGTGAACCGTCCCGAGACCGAGCCGGAGATCTCGATGACCCGGACCGAGGTGGACGGGCGGGCGATCCGCTACACCCACAGCATCGCCCGCTGATCCGCTTCCTCCCGGACGGATCGACCGGCGGAAAGGCGGGGGGCTGTCTGCCCCCCGGACCCCCCGAGGATATTTTTCGACAGAAAATGGGGCAGGAGACTGCGATGACCGAAGAAGCCGCGGCGGCGCCGACCACGATCGACCTTCGCGCCGAATACGAAAGCTCCGGCGCGCGCGAGGTGTTGGAGGAGCTGGACCGCGAGCTGATCGGTCTGAAGCCGGTGAAGGACCGCATCCGCGAGACGGCGGCGCTTCTTCTGGTGGAGAAGGCGCGGCAGAAGCTGGGGCTGGCGCATGGCACGCCGACGCTGCACATGAGCTTCACCGGCAATCCCGGGACCGGAAAGACCACGGTCGCGCTGAAGATGGCCGGACTGCTGCACCGGCTGGGCTATGTGCGCAAGGGCCATCTGGTCAGCGTGACCCGCGACGATCTGGTGGGGCAATACATCGGCCATACCGCGCCAAAGACCAAGGACGTGCTGAAGCGCGCCATGGGCGGCGTGCTGTTCATCGACGAGGCCTATTACCTCTACCGGCCCGACAACGAGCGGGATTACGGGCAGGAGGCGATCGAGATCCTGCTGCAGGTGATGGAGAACAACCGTGACGATCTGGTGGTGATCCTGGCTGGCTATGCCGACCGGATGGAGAATTTCTTCAACTCCAATCCCGGCTTCCGCTCGCGCATCGCGCATCACATCGAATTCCCGGACTACACCGACGAGGAGTTGCACCGGATCGCCGGGCACATGCTGGAAGAGCAGAACTACCGCCTGACCAAGGAGGCCGAGGCGGCGCTGACCGATTACATTTCGTTGCGGCGGGCGCAGCCGCATTTCGCCAATGCCCGCTCGATCCGCAATGCGCTGGACCGGGCGCGGCTCAGGCAGGCGAACCGGCTGTTCAGCGCCTCGACCGGGCCGCTGGACGCCGCGGCGCTGTCGACCCTCACCGCCGAGGATATCCGGGCGAGCCGGGTTTTTCAGGGCGGGCTGGAGAGCGAGCGGCGCCGGACGGAGGTCCAGGCATGATCCGCGCCATCATCTTCGACGTGGACGGCACGCTGGCGGAAACCGAGGAGCTGCACCGACGCGCCTTCAACGACACCTTCGCCCGGATCGGCGTCGACTGGCACTGGGACCGCGAGATCTACCGCGACCTGCTGACCACCACGGGGGGCAAGGAGCGGATCGAGCGCTTCCTGCGCTATCAGGCCGGCGATCCGGCGCCGCTGCCGGTGGCCGAGATACACGCGCTGAAGACCGCGCGCTATGTCGAGCTGGTGGCGGCGGGCCATGTCGCGCTGCGGCCGGGCATCGCCGCGCTGATCGAGGAGGCGCAGCGCGCAGGGGTGCGGCTGGCGATGGCGACCACCACCAGCCTGCCCAGCGCCGATGCGCTGTGCCGCGCGGCCTTCGGCAGGCCGGCGGCGGAGGTCTTCGAGGCGATCGCCGCCGGCGACATGGTGGCGGCGAAGAAGCCGGCGCCGGATGTCTACCTGCTGGCGCTGCAGCAGCTTGGGCTGCCGCCGGAGGACTGCGTGGCGCTGGAGGATTCGCGCAACGGTCTGCGCGCGGCGCGGGCGGCGGGGTTGCGCTGCATCGTCTCTCCGGGCTTCTATACGCTCGGCGAGGATTTCACCGGGGCGGCGCGCCGGGTGGATTGCTTCGCGGATCTGGGCGGCCTCGACGGGTTGCGGGAAACGGTGGGGGCCTGAGAGCATATGGCGGCGGTGATCTTCGACCTGGACGGAACGCTGGTCGATTCCGCGCCGGATATCCATGCCGCGCTGAACCTGACGCTGGCGGAGGAGGCGGCCCCGCCGCTGACCCTGCCGCAGGTGGTGAGCTTCATCGGCAACGGCGTGCCGGTTCTGATCGAGCGGGTGATGCGGGCGCGGGGCGAACCCGCCGACGCCGCCCGGCACAAGGATCTGCACGACCGCTTCATGCGGCACTACAACGCCGACCCGGCGACGCTGACCACTCTTTATCCCGGGGTGGAGGCCTGCCTGCGCGGGCTGTCGGCTTCGGGCTGGCAGATTGGGCTCTGCACCAACAAGCCGCAGGGGCCGTCGCGCGAGATCCTCGGCAGCTTCGGCCTGCTGGAGCTGTTCGCCGTGGTGATCGGCGGCGACAGCCTGAGCGTGAAGAAGCCCGATCCCGCACCGCTGCGGGCGGCGGCGGCGGCCTTTGCCGCGGGGCCGGTGCTCTATGTCGGCGACAGCGAGGTGGACGCAGCGACCGCGGCGGCGGCCGGCCTGCCCTTCGCGCTGTTCACCGAGGGCTATCGCAAGACCCCGGCGCAGGACCTGCCGCATCAGGCGCTGTTCAGCCATTTCGACGCGCTGCCAGCCCTGCTGCAGGGCCTCGCCCGCAGCTGAGGCGTTTCCCGGCGCGGCATTCTGCCCTATATGCCTCTGCGACGACAGTTTTTCGCGCGGAGGGCACATGACGGCATCGCACTGGATCGGCACCGAGGGGCCGGACTTCATTCAACGACCCGCGCACCGGCTCTGGCTGCTGGACCAGGCGCAGGAGTTGTTCAAGCTCTTCCTGGCCACGCTGAACCCGGCCGGCGGGTTCCATGCGCTCGACACCGAGGGGCGGCCGGTCGAGGACGGGCGGCGGCAGCTGCACGAGACGACGCGGCTGGTGCACTGCTATGCCATGGCGCATCAGCTGGGCATTCCGGGGGCCGACCGGATGATCGACCACGGCATGGCCTATCTGTGGAACGGGCATCGCGACGCCAGCCATGGCGGCTATCTCTGGGGGCTCGACAACGACGACCCGACCAATGGCACGAAACAGGCCTATGGCCATGCCTTCGTGCTGCTGGCCGCCTCCTCGGCCAAGGTGGTGGGGCATCCGGATGCCGACCGGCTGCTGGCCGATGTGACCGAGGTGCTGATGACCCGGTTCTGGGAAGCGGAGGCCGGGGCGACCAGCGAGGAATACGCGCGCGACTGGCAGCCGCTGAGCGGCTATCGCGGGCAGAATTCCAACATGCACCTGACCGAGGCGCTGATGGCGGCCTTCGAGGCGACCGGCGACCTGAGCTATCTTGGCATGGCCGAACGGATCGCCGACCTGATCATCAACCGCCACGCGCGGGCGGCGGGCTGGCGCGTGCCGGAGCATTTCGACGCCGACTGGCGGGTCGACCGCGATTACGAGGGCGACCCGATGTTCCGCCCGGCGGGCACCACGCCTGGACATGCGCTGGAATGGAGCCGGCTGCTGGTGCAGCTCTGGCAGCTCGGGGGCCAGCAGCTCGGCTGGCTGCACGAGGCGGCGGAGGCGCTGTTCCTCACCACGGTGCAGACCGCCTGGGACGGCGAGCGCGGCGGGTTCTACTACACGCTGGACTGGAACGACCGGCCGGCCCGCGCCGATCGCTTCTGGTGGCCCTGCTGCGAGGGGATCGCCGCCGCTTCGGTGCTGGGGCAGATGGGCGGCGACGCGCGGTTCGAGGAGTGGTACCGGCGGATCTGGGGCTTCTCGGCCTCGCATCTCATCGACCGCCGGCATGGCGGCTGGTTCCCCGAGCTGGACCCGGAGCTGCGGCCGGTGAACCGGGTTTTCCAAGGGAAGCCAGACCTTTACCACGCGGTGCAGGCCTGCCTGATTCCGTTGGTCCCGGCCAATGGCAGCGTGACGCGGGGGCTGCGCGACGGGGCGCTGCGGCTGATCGACTGAGCGGCGAAAATTTTCTCAATAATCTGCGGAACCCGGACGGGTCCTCAGGGTTGAACAGGTATCCCCGTGGCTGGCGGTTTTTCCCCAAACGCCTGCCCCTTTACAGCCACGGGTCTATAGCGCCGTCGGTGGGGCCATCCCTCCCTTACCGACGGCGCGCCCCTTTTCCCGAACCAGCACAGCAAAAAGCCCCGGTTCTGCCGGGGCTTGGTCGTTTCTGTCAGGGCGAGGCGGCGCGAGGTGCGCCGCCTGCCGGTCGGTCAGCCGTCGATGCGGTCGACCACGGCCTTGGCGAAGGCCGCGACCACGCCGGCATAGACCTCGGTGCTGGTCGGCGGGATGATGTTCAGGTCGGTGCCCGGCGGCAACAGAGGCAGCGCCTGGTCCATGCTGACGGTCAGGTCGAAGGTTTCGAAATTGGCGTTGTTGTTCATGTCCACCACGTTGACCGTGCCCTGCAGCTTGGTCTC
>NZ_PZKG01000075.1 GCF_003034985.1 Cereibacter changlensis JA139 | reverse complement strand
TCTGGTGCTGATCCAGCCGAACCACCCCGGCGCCATGACGCTCGGGGCGCTCGGGTTCTTCCCGCTGGAGCTGCCGGTGATCCTGCTGGCGCTGATGGCGGTCAGCGGCCGGGGCAGGGTGCTTCGCGTCGTGCTGGTGACGCTGCTGGTCGCGGGCGCGGTGCTGAAGGCCGCCGATCTCGCGATGTTCAGCGCCTTCGGGCGGCCCTTCGATCTGGTGACCGACCTGCCGCTGATCCTCTCGGGTTGGGAGCTCGGGCGCGGCGCGCTGGGCGTCGGCCTCGCCGTGCTGGCGGGTTTCGGCGGCGCGGTGATCCTCGGCGCGCTGATCGCGGCGCTCTGGTGGGCGACCGGGGTCTGGACCGGCTTCGGCCTGCGCTGGGCCGGGGCGGTGGCGCTGGTCTTCGCCGGGCTCGCCATGGCCGACGGGCTGCGCGCGGTGCAACTGCCGGGCGCGGCCTTCACCACGCGGCTGGCGCTGGAGCGGGTCGAGGCCGTGCGCCGCACCCTCGACGACCTCGCCCGTTTCGAGCTGGCGGCAGAGCAGGATCCCTATACCGGGCGCGAGGCGCTCTTCGGGCGGCTCGGCGGGCGCGATGTGCGCATCGTCTTCGTCGAAAGCTATGGCCGCGCCAGTTTCGATGTGCCCGCCTATGCCGAGACCCATCTCGCCACGCTGCGCGGCGCCGAGGGCCCGCTGCTGCAGGCGGGGCTCGCGGTGCGGTCGGGCTGGCTCACCTCGCCGATCTCGGGCGGGCAGAGCTGGCTCGCGCATGGCACGCTGGCCTCGGGCCTCAGGATCGACGGGCAGAGCCGCTACGGCGCCATGCTCGCCAGCCCGCGCCGGACGCTGTTCCATCTGGCGCGCGAGGCGGGCTATCGCACCGTGGCCGTGGCGCCCGGTATCACCCGCGACTGGCCCGAGGGTCAGCGCCTCGGCTTCGGACGCATCCATGCGGCGGGCGATCTCGGCTATCGCGGCCCCGCCTTCGACTGGGTGACGGTGCCCGACCAGTTCACCCTCGCCGCCGCCGACCGGTTAATGGCGGCGGTCGAGGGGCCGAGCCTCGCCCAGATCACGCTCCTTTCCAGCCACGCCCCCTGGGTGCCGGTGCCCCGGATGCTGCCTTGGGACAGCCTCGGCGACGGCAGCGGCTTCGCGGCCCAGGTCGAGGGCGGCGAGACGCCAGAGTCGGTCTGGAGCGACACCGCGCTGATCCAGGACGCCTACCGCCGCTCGATCGACTATGCGCTGCAGGCGGTGACCGCCGACGCGGCGCGGCCCCGGGCGCGGCCGCCGTTGACGATCGTGCTCGGCGACCACCAGCCCGCGCCCTTCGTGGCGCAGGGCGCGAGCCGCGACGTGCCGGTGCATCTGATCGGCCCGCCCGAGGTTCTGGCGCTGTTCGACGGCTGGGGCTGGACCCCCGGCTTCGTCCCCGACGCCGACCTCGCCGCCTGGCCGATGGAAAGCTTCCGCGACCGCTTTCTCGACGCCGTCAGCCCCGCAGCCCCCGGCTGAGCCAGTCTGGGCTTGCCCGGAGGGGGCATTGCCCTAATGTTCCAATGAAACGGGGGGAAAGCGGATGCAGAATTATCGGCCATCACGTCGCGGCGTTCTCGGGCTCGGTCTGGCGGGGCTCGGCGGCGCCGCCCTCGGCTGGCCCGCCCGGGCCCAGACCGCGGTGGCGATGCAGCTCTCGTGGCTGCATTCGGTGCAGTTCGCCGGCAGCTACATCGCGCAGGAGCGCGGCTACTGGCGCGACGAGGGGCTGGAGGTGGCGCTGAACCCCGGCGGTCCCAACGCCCCCGTCGAGCCGCCGGTTGTCGCAGGTCAGGCGCTGGTCGGCATCTCGGCCGCCGATTACACCGCAGCAGCGGTGGCCGAGGGCGCGCCCTTCCGCATCATCGGCGTGGCGATGCAGAAGAACCCCTTCGCCATCGCCTCGCTGCCCAACAACCCGGTGCGGAGCCCCGCCGACCTCGCGGGCAAGAAGATCGGCATGGCGCTGGCCAACACCCCCGTGCTGCAGGCGCTCTGCACGCTGAACGATGTCGACATCAACGCGATCGAGATCGTGCCCACCCAGTATGACGCGGCGCCGCTGGTGGCGGGGCAGGTGGATTGCCTGCTCTGCTGGGCCACCGACCTGCCGGTGGCGATGCAGATCCAGGGGATCGAGGCCGAGACGATGCTGATGGCCGATCACGGCTATGCGCTGCATTCGCAGACCTACATCGCCACCGACGACAGCATCGCCAACCGCCGCGCCGACCTGATCGCGCTGCTGAAGGGCGAGGCGCGCGGCTGGGAGGATTACCGTCAGGACACGAAGGCCGCCGCCGCCCTCACCATGGCGAAATTCCCCGACGCGGGCCTCGACCTGCCGACGCAGGAGCTGCAGGCCGAACGCCAGCTCCAGCTGATGTTCTCCGACCTGACCGAGGCGCGCGGCTTCGGCTGGTTCACCGAAGACACCGTGGCCGCCAATATCCGCACGCTGGCCCTTCTGGGGCGCGAGGTGACGCCCGATCTCTGGGACCGCTCGCTGCTCGAGGAAGCCCATGGCGGCTGACCTGCCGCCGGAGGTCGCCTGTCGCGGGCTGGCCAAGACCTATGACGCGGGCGCCCCGGTCGAGGCGGTCCGCCCGCTCGACCTGACCTTCGCGGCGGGTCGCACCACGGCGCTGCTCGGCCCCTCCGGCTGCGGCAAGTCCACCGTCCTGCGCATGATCGCCGGGCTGGAGGAGCCGACCGCCGGCGAGGTGCGCATCGGCGGCGAGACGCCCTTGGAGCTGCGCCGCCGCGCCGGCCTCGCCATGGCCTTCCAGGAGGCCGCACTGCTCCCTTGGCGCAGCGTCGCCAGCAACATCGGCCTCGCCCTGACCCTCGCCCGCCGCCGCGCCGACCCCGAGGCGGTGCAGCGGCTGATCGCGCTGGTCGGCCTCGAAGGCTTCGAACAGCGCCGCCCGGCCGAGCTTTCCGGCGGCATGCGCCAGCGCGCCGCCATCGCCCGCTGTCTGGTGACCGAACCGGGGCTTCTGCTGCTCGACGAACCTTTCGGCTCGGTCGACGAACAGACCCGGCTCCGGCTGAACCTCGACCTGCCGCGGCTCTGGCAGGAGCGGGGGACGACGGCGATCCTCGTCACCCATTCGGTCAGCGAGGCGGTGCTGCTCTCCGACCGCGTGGTGGTCTTCTCGCCGCGCCCGGCCACCGTGCTGGCCGATATCGCCATCGACCTGCCGCAGCCGCGCCGGGCCGGGATGGTGCGCGAGGCGCGGTTTCTCGATCTGGTCGACCAGATCTCGGCCTCGCTGGCCGAAAGCGAGCCTGCGGCGCGGCCTCTGGCGGCGCAATGACTGCCCAACTGCCGCGCCTGCCCTGGGGCCTCCTGCTGGCGCTGGCGCTCTGGCAGGCCGCGGCCCTCGCCCTCGCAGGCTCCTACCTGCTGGCCGGCCCGCTCGAAGTGCTGCTCTGGCTCTGGCGCAACGCCGGGTTGGTCAGCCGCGCCCTCGCGGTGACGCTGGGCGAGGCGGCGCTCGGCTTCCTCCTCGGCAACCTCGCCGCCGCCATCCTTGCCCTCGCCGCACTCCTTCTGCCGCGGGCGGAGCGGGTGATCTCGGCGCTGGCGCTCCTTTGCTTCTGCCTGCCGCTGGTGGCGACCGGCCCGATCCTGCGCGTGCTCTACGGCCCCGGCATCGGCCCGCAGGTCACGCTGGCAGCCCTCGCCGTCTACTACACCACCTATCTCGCGCTTCTGGTCGGTCTGCGCGCCGCCCCTGCCGCATGGTTCGATCTGGTGCGCAGCTATGGCCGCGGCCCGGGACAGGAGCTGCTGCAGGTTCGCGCCCGCGCCGCGCTGCCCTATCTCATGGCGGGGCTGCAGATCGCCGCGCCCGCCGCACTTCTCGGCGCACTGGTAGGCGAGTTCACCGGGGCCGAGCGCGGCCTCGGCGTCTTGGTGATCCGAACCATGCGCGGCCTCGATGCGCCCGGCACCTGGGCCTTGGCGCTGGTCGCGGCCTCGGTCTCGGTCGCCGCCTATGCCGGGATCGGCGCGCTGGCGCAGCGGCTCCAGATCCCGCCCGCACTGCTGCTGTCGCCGCCGAGGCAAGCGCGGCAGGGCAGGCCGCTCGTCACCGCCGGGCTGGTGGCGCTGGCGGTGCTGGCGCTCTGGACCCTCGCGATGGAGGGCTTCGGCCTCAGCCCCTTCTTCGCCAAGCGTCCCTGGGATGTCTGGGCCTTCCTCGTCACCGCCCCCGACGCCGCCGCACATCGCGCCACGCTCGGCGCGGCGCTGGCCGAGACGTTGGCCTTCGCCCTGCCGGGCTATCTCGCCGGGCTCCTGCTCGGCGCGGCGCTGGCGGCGGGGGTCGTGCTCTGGCCGCGCACGGCGCAGCTGCTGCTGCCCGCCGCCATCGCGCTGCGCTCCATCCCCATCGTCACCACCGCTCCGCTTCTGGTGCTGGCGCTGGGGCGGGGGGCGACCGGCACCATCACCATCGTCGCGGTGATGATCTTCTTCCCGACGCTGGTCGCCTGCCTGCAGGGCATGCGCCAGACCCCGGCGCAGGTGGGCGAGCTGTTCGACAGCTATGCCGCGAGCCCGGTCCGGCGGCTGATCCATGCCCAACTGCCCGCCATGCTGCCCGCCTTCTTCGCCGCCGCCCGCATGGCGGTGCCTGCGGCGCTGCTGGCCGCCACCACAGCGGAGTGGCTCGCCACCGGCACCGGCGTCGGCGCGCTGATGGCGCTGACCGCCTCCACCTCGGCTTATGGCATGCTGTGGAGCGCCACGGTCCTGCTGGCGCTGCTGGCGGCTCTGGCCTATCTCGGGATCGAACGTATCGAGCGGGCCGTGCTGGCGCGCTATGCCAGCGAGCAGGTGACATGAAAGCCGTCTTTGCCATCCCCGGAGACATCGAGACCCGCACCGGCGGGTTCATCTACGAACGCGCGCTGCTGATGGCGCTGCGCGAGGCCGGGCATGACGTGGAACATCTGCAACTGCCCGCGGGCTTCCCCGATCCGACTGCGGCCGAGATGGCCGAGGCGGTCGCCGCGCTGGCTGCCCTGCCAGCCGACGCGCCGCTGATCCTCGACGGGCTGGTCTACGGCGCCATCGCGACCGAGGGGCTGGCGCAGGTCCGCGCCCCCATCGTGGCGATGATCCATCACCCGCTTGCGCTGGAGACCGGGCTTCCGCCCCAGCGCGCCGCACTGCTGCACCGGCGCGAGGCCGACAATCTGGCGCTCGCCGCCGAGGTGGTGGTTCCGAGCCCGCACACCGCTGCCATCCTGCGCGAGCGCTACGCCGTGCCCGCCGAAAAGATCTCCATCGCCCTGCCGGGCTTCGGCGCGCCCGACCCGCTGCGCACCCCCGACCAACCGCCGCTGATCCTCGCCGTCGGCATCCTCGTGCCACGCAAGGGCCATGACATGCTGCTCGACGCGCTGGCGCGGCTTGGCGATCTCGACTGGCAGGCGTGGATCGTCGGCGCGCGCTACGATCCCGCCACCGCCGAGGCGCTGGAGGCGCAGAGCGTGGCGCTCGGCCTTGCGTCGCGGGTGCGCTTCACCGGATCGCTGGGCGAGGCGGCGCTGCGCGACGGCTTCCGCCGCGCCTCTGTCTTCGCGCTGGCCACCCGCTACGAGGGTTATGGCATGGTGTTCAGCGAGGCGCTGCTGCACGGCCTGCCGATCGTCACCTGCGCCAGCGGCGCCGTCCCCGACACCGTTCCGCCCGAGGCTGGCATCCTCGTGCCCACCGACGACACCGAAGCCTTCGCCGCCGCCCTGCGCAGCCTGCTGACCGACGACGCCCGCCGCAGCGCCATGGCCAAGGCCGCGACCGCCGCCGGGCAGGCGCTGCCAAGCTGGGCCGACACCGCGGCGGCGATGGCCGGGGCGCTCAGCCGCAGTCTCGGCTAGCGACGGTCCAGAGCGATCATCCCGATCAGGATCGACAGCGGCCGGTCGTCGCGGCGGCGCGCCGATTCTCCCCCGCCCGACGCCCGGCGCGGCATTCTGGCGCGCCCAAGCCGCGCCGGCGGCAGCCCCGGCGCGGGAGCCTAGCAAATTTTCGCGCGACGCGACCAAGCCCGTGAACATGTTCCGGCGCAAATCCGTGAACTTGTCAAGTTGAGCAAAATGGTGCTGGTTGCCTCTGGGGCATCGGCAGAACGGCGCAGGACGTCCGAATGACGTGGCCAGCGTGGCAATTTGGTGCTGGATTTTTTTCCTGAGTCATGCGGTGCTGCTTTGCACGTTATCAGTTTAACACGTCGTGATGTTGGTGGAGGCACAAATATGGTAAAAAGCAAAATGGATGATCGCACAACCGGAACAAGAAGATTCCAGAGTGTCGCTCAGCTGCGGGAATTACTCCTTGGGCTGGAACACGACCTCGGAATCGCCGAATTGTCTCGGAACGAGCTAGATGTGCTTTACGCTCTTAAACTCTTGGGCGAATCGGAGGACGCAGTGGTGCGCTCCGACGCGATCCGCCGCCACAACCTCTGCAGCGCCATCGCCACGCCGACCTTTCACCGCGCCCTGCGCTCGCTGGTCGAAAAGGGCTTCGTCGATCATGCCCCGCTCACCAAGGCCCGGGCCTACAAGCTGGGCCGGATGGCGGGGCAGCTGGCGCATTGAGCCCGCCCTCCCGCTGACGACAGCGCGATGATTGCCTGCAGGGGCGCGACCGATCGGCGCGCCCCTTTGTCATGCCATGCACCGCCCGGCGATGAGGCAACGGCGGGCGCCAGCAGGGCGCCGTGCCCCGCGCCGGACAGATTGCCGCCAATCACGCCGATCTGCTTGACGGCGGCTTTCCCAGGCCGGGGTTCAGCCGTATCAGGATCAGCATGAACATCGTGCTCCTCGTCGCCGTCATGGCCTGCCTTTTCATCGTCATCGCCGCCTGCGAGCCGATCGCGGCCCGGTTGCGGCTGCCCTTCTCTGTGGTGCTGGCGGTTGTCGGCGCCATGCTCGGCACGGGGGCGCTCCTGCTGCAGGGCAGCGAGCTCAGCCAGCGCTTCCCGCCCGAGGCGCTGGAGATGCTGTCGCTGCCGATCCGTTCCAGCGTCTTCCTCTACATGTTCCTGCCGACGCTGCTGTTCCAGGTGGCGCTCAGCCTGAACCTGCGGCGCATGTTCGACGACTGGGTGCCGATCCTCGTCATGGCGGTGGCGGCGGTGGTGGCCTCCACCGTCCTGATCGGCACGGCGCTGTCGCCCTTCAGCGACATGTCCTTCATGGCCTGCCTGCTGCTCGGCGCCATCGTCTCCACCACCGACCCCTCGGCGGTGATCAGCGTGTTCCGCAACATCGCCGCCCCGCAGCGGCTGACCCGGATCGTCGAGGGCGAGAGCCTGTTGAACGACGCCGCCGCCATCGCGCTCTTCGGCTTCTTTCTCACCTTCGTCATGGCCGGCATCCCCGACCCGACGCTGGAGCAGGCGCTGGTCGATTTCCCGCTGCTGATCCTCGGCGGGGTGGCCACCGGCTATGTCTGCGCCCGGCTGGCGCTGGCCGGGATGTCGATGATCTCGTCGCATCCCACGGCGCAGATGTCGCTCAGCCTGGCGCTGCCCTATCTGACCTATGTGATCGCCGAGCAGGCGCTGCATGCCTCGGGCGTCATCGCCGTGGTGGTGGCGGGGCTGGCGATGAACCTCGCCGGACCGGGGCGGCTCGCCCCGGCGATCTGGACCTCGCTGACCGAGATCTGGGAGATGCTGGCGCATTGGGCCGGCTCGCTGATCTTCGTGCTGGCGGCGCTGCTGATCCCGCGGCTCCTCGGCCGGGCCACGCTGTTCGATGTCTTCCTGGTGCTGGTCGTGGTGCTGGCGGCCGTCGCCGCCCGGGCGCTGATGCTCTTCGGCCTGCTGCCGCTGCTGGCGCGGGTGAACCTCTCGCCCAAGGTCGACCGGCCCTACCGGGTGGCGCTGCTCTGGGGCGGGTTGCGCGGCGCCATCACCCTGGCGCTGGCGCTGGCGGTGACCGAGAACCCGCTGGTCCCGCCGCATATCAAGCGCGAGGTCGGCATCCTCGCCACCGGCTTCACCCTCTTCACCCTGCTGGTGCAGGGCACCTCGCTGCGCTGGGTGATCCGGCGCCTCGGGCTGGGGCGCCTCGCCCCGCTCGACCTCGCGCTCTCCAACCAGGTCATCGCCGTCGCGCTGCAGAACGTGCGCGAGGAGGTGGCCGAGACCGCGCGCGAGCATGATCTCGACCGCGAGATCGTCCGCGCCGAGGCCAAGCGCTTCGCCAAGCGGCTGGAGGCGGCGGTGAGCCGCGCCGAAAGCGCCGAGGAGATCGCCGACCGCGACCGCATCACCCTGGGCCTCGTGGCGCTGGCCGGGCGCGAGCGCGACATGATCCTCGAAAGCTTCCGCCAGCAGCTCATTTCCTCGCGGCTGATCGAGCAGATGCTCTCCGACGTCGACCGGCTGATGGAGCGCACCCGGGTCGGTGGCCGCGACGGCTACCGCAGCGCCGGCCGGCTGGCGCTCGGCTATGGCCGCCGCTACCGGGCGGCGGTCTGGGCGCACAACCGGCTCTATCTCTCCGGCTGGCTCAGCCAGATGACCGCCGACCGCTTCGAGATGCTGCTGAACCAGCGGCTGATCCTCAGCGACCTGCACGGCCATATCGGCGGCAAGATCCGCCGCATCCACGGCAAGCGCATCGCCGACCTGCTGCACGAACTCCTGAAGCGGCGCGAGGAGGAAACCGCCCGCGCGCTCGAAGGCCTGCGGCTGCAATATCCCGGCTACTCCGACGAGATGGAGCGCCGCTTCATCCGCCGCACCGCGCTCAGGATGGAGGAGCGCGAATATGACGTGCTGCATGGCGACGGGCTGATCGGGCAGGAGCTCTATCTGACCCTGCGCCAGCGCATCAGCGTCGAGCGGGCGCAGGTCGAGCAGCGGCCGAAGCTCGATCTCGCGGTGCAGAAATCCGAGCTGGTGCGGCAGTTCCCGCTCTTCGCCGACATGGAGGCCGAGCAGCGCCGCGCGCTCGGCCATGCGCTGAAGACGGTCTATGTGCAGCCGGGCGAGGTGCTGATCCGCCGCGGCGAGACCCCGCGCAACGTGTTCTTCATCGCCTCGGGCGCTGTGGAATCCGAGGTGGCGGGCCAGAAGCTGCTGCTCGGCCGCGGCGAGATGTTCGGCCAGCTGGCGATCCTCACCCGCAAGACCCGCCGGGCGCAGGTGACGGCGATCAGCCACGGCACATTGCTCGGCCTGGACGAGGTCCAGTTCAAGGCCCTGCTGCGCGGCAACACCGCGCTGCAACAGGCGGTGCAGGAAAGCGCCGCCAAACGCGGCGTGACGCTGGATCTGGACGAGGTGGCGTGAGGGGGGCGATCCGTTGGGCGGGTCCCCCCACCCCGCGCATGACGAAAGCCTGCTTCTTCACCGGTGCGCGCGATCGGTCCCGCCCGGCGACTCTCCCCCGTAGGGTGCGCATTCATTGCGCACCTTCGAAGGGCGGCCCCCCATCAAGGCGCCACGCCAAGGCCGCCCGCCCCGCCATCAAATCACTGACAAACCCTTAACGCCGCCGAACTATCTCAACCATTCCAATGGCATAGCCAGATTTTCACGCGTGAAAACCCGTGCGCCTCAGGCCCGGACGCCCGAGAACTTCTGCTGCCACTCCGCCCGTTCCTCGTCGGTGATCTTGCGGAACAGGACCTCCGGCACGGTGAACTCATGCCCCACCGGCAGCACCTGAAGCGCCGAGGCGATGTCTTCCGGCCAGCTCCAGTCCTCGGTCCCCATGCCCGCCATCATCGAGGCGGCGGCATCCGGGATGAAGGGCTGCGAGATCACCGCATAGACCCGGATCAGGTTCAGCGCGAGCCGGATCATCGCGGCGGCCTGCTCGGGGTCGGTCTTGACCACGGTCCAGGGGGCGGCGGCTTGCAGGTATTCGTTGCCCGCCACCCAGATCCCGCGCAGCTCGATCGCGGCCTTGCGGACCTCCATCGCCTCCATGCAGGCCGAATAGGCGTCGAGCCGGCCCTGAAGCTCGGCGATCAGCGCCGCTTCGCGCGGCCCGAATTCCCCGCCCGCCGGCACCGTCTCGCCGAATTTCGAGCGGCAGAACTTGGTGACGCGGCTGACGAGGTTGCCCAGAACGTCGGCCAGATCCTTGTTCACCGAGGTCTGGAAGTTCTCCCAGGTGAACTCGGAGTCGCTGTTCTCCGGGGCATGCGACAGCAGCCACCAGCGCCAGTAGTCGGCGGGCAGGATCGACAGCGCCTGATCCATGAACACGCCGCGACCCTGCGAGGTGGAGAACTGGCCGCCGTCGTAGTTCAGGTAGTTGAAGGACTTGATGTAATCGACCAGCTTCCACGGCTCGCGCGACCCCATGATGGTGGCGGGGAAGGAGAGGGTGTGGAAGGGCACGTTGTCCTTGCCCATGAACTGGACGTAGCGCACGTCCTCCGCCCCCTTGTCCGTCCGCCACCAGCGCTCCCAGTCGGCGTCGGCCTTGCCGTGGGCGTCGGCCCATTCGGCGGTCGCGGCGATATATTCGATCGGGGCGTCGAACCAGACGTAGAAGACCTTGCCCTCCATCCCCGGCCAGGGCTGGTCGCCCTTCTTCACCGGGACGCCCCAGTGGAGGTCGCGGGTGATGCCGCGGTCCTGCAGCCCGTCGCCGTCGTTCAGCCATTTCTTGGCGATCGAGGTGGTCAGCACCGGCCAGTCGGTCTTGCTGTCGATCCAGGCCTCCAGATCGGCGCGCAGGCTGCGCTGCTTGAGGTAGAGGTGCTTGGTCTCGCGCACCTCGAGCTCGGTCGAGCCGGAGATCGCCGAGCGCGGGTTGATCAGGTCGGTCGGGTCAAGCTGCTTGGTGCAGTTCTCGCACTGGTCGCCGCGGGCCTTGTCATAGCCGCAGTTCGGGCAGGTGCCCTCGATGTAGCGGTCGGGCAGGAAGCGGTTGTCGGCGATGGAGAAGACCTGCTTTTCCGAGACTTCCTCGATGAAGCCGTTCTCGGCCAGCGCCCCCGCGAAATGCTGGGTCAGGCGGTGGTTGCGCGGGCTGGAGGAGCGGCCGAAATGGTCGAAGGACAGCCGGAAGCCGTCGGCGATGTCCTTCTGGACGGCATGCATCTCGGCGCAGAATTCGTCCACGGGCTTGCCCGCCTTGGCGGCGGCAAGTTCCGCCGGGGTGCCATGCTCGTCGGTGGCGCAGATGAACATGACCTCGTGGCCCCGCGCCCGCATGTAGCGCGCGAAGAGGTCGGCGGGCAGCTGGCTGCCGACGAGGTTGCCCAGATGCTTGATCCCGTTGATGTAGGGAATCGCCGAGGTGATGAGAATCCGCGCCATGATCATGCCTTTCGTCCCGGTCCGGCGCTGTTTAGCCTCGTTGCGGGCCAAGAGCCAGAGCCATCAATCCGACCGCTTGCGCCGCAGCAGCCGACCGATGAGGAAGGAGGTGCGCGGCTCGTAGGTATAGGCGGTGCGCTCGGCGGGGGTAGGGCGCACCCACATCCGGCTGATGCCGAAGGCGATGAGCAAGAGGTAGGAGACCGCGATCAGCACGAACATCGCCGAGGGGCCGAAGCCGTCGATCAGCACCGAGGACAGGATGGGCGCCGCGATGGCGCCGACGGCGTAGAGGAACATCAGCGCTGCCGACAGCTCCACCCGCTCGCGGCTTTCGGCGAAGTCATGGGCATGGGCGGTGGAGACGGAATAGACCGGCAGGGTGGCGAAGCCGAAGAGCGCCGCCGCGCTGAACACGGCGACGGTGCCGGACCCGGCCAGCAGGATGGTCGCGGCGCAGGTGGCGATGGTCGCCGCCGAAAGCCAGATCAGCACCCAGCGCCGGTCGTATTTGTCGGCGACCCAGCCGATGGGGAACTGCGCGACGGCCCCGCCCAGCACATAGGCCGCGAGGAAGAGCGCGATCTGGTCGGCGCGCAGACCCACCTCGATGCCGTAGACCGGCCCGACCATGCGGAAAGAGGCGCCGCTGATCCCCGAGACCACGACCCCCAGCGCCGCCAGCGGCGAGCGGTCCCAGGCGAGGCGCGGGCGCAGGCGGGGGGCGTCGGGGGTTTCGGGCGGGGCGGCCTTGGTCAGCGTCAGCGGGAAGATCGCGGCGCAGCAGAGGAGCGCCAGCAGGTTGTAGGAGACGTAGGAGGCAGGCTCCAGCACGCCGATCATCAGCTGTGCGCCGAGCGAGCCGCCGATATCGACGATGCGGTAGATCCCCATCGCCCGGCCGCGCGTCTCGTTGGTGACCTTGGATTGAAGCCAGGCCTCGATGATCGTGTAGCAGCCCGCGACGCAGAGGCCGGAGCCCATGCGCATGATCCCCCAGGCCCAGGGGTCGATGATCAGCATATGGGCGAGGATGCCGATGGTGCCGGCGGCAGTGAAGGCGGCGAAGGCGCGGGAATGGCCGACCTCGCCCATCAGCCGGGGCGCCCACCAGCAGCCCAAGAAGAAGCCGAAGAAATGCGCGGAGCCGAGCATGCCAAGCTCGGTGGTGGAAAACCCAAGCGCCGCGCCCGAGATCGCATCCAGCGGCGCCACCCCGCCGGAGCCGAGTTGCAAGAGGACGACCGACAGGAACAGGGCCGCGAAGGAGACGAGAAGGCGCATCAGGAAGGCTTACCGGCGGCCGCGATCTGCGGTCACCTTGGCGCAGCCGGCGGGGAATGCCCAGCCCCAATCGGCCCGCATCGCCTTGCCATTCCGGCTGCGCCCGCTAGGGTTTGCGCCGAAACTGAGGAGCCCGCGATGAAACAGCTTCCGCTTGGAAGAACCGGCCTGAGCGTGTCCGAGCTTTGCCTCGGCACGATGACCTGGGGCAGCCAGAACACCGCAGCCGAGGCGCATCAGCAGATCGAGCTGGCGCTGGAACATGGCGTGACCTTCTGGGACACCGCCGAGATGTATCCGACCAACCCGGTGACCGAGCGCACCATCGGCGACACCGAGACGATCATCGGCGCGTGGTTCGCCAAGGGCGGGCGCGACCGGGTGGTGCTGGCGACCAAGATCGCCGGCGAGGGCGGCAAGGCGCGCGGCGGCGAGCCGGTCACCGGCCACAGCCTGCGCGGCGCGGTCGAGGCCTCGCTCGGGCGGCTGAAGACCGATTACATCGACCTCTACCAGATCCACTGGCCGAACCGTGGCTCCTACCATTTCCGCAAGATGTGGAATTATACGCCGAACGGCGACCGCGAGGGTGTGCTCGCCAACATGCTCGACGTGCTGGAAACCGCGCAGGCGCTGGTGGCCGAGGGCAAGATCCGCGCCATCGGTCTGTCGAACGAGAGCGTCTGGGGCGCCTCGCAATGGCTGCGGCTGGCCGAGGAGAACGGGCTGCCGCGGATGGCCACGGTGCAGAACGAATATTCGCTGCTCTGCCGCCAGTTCGACACCGACTGGGCCGAGCTTGCGGTGATGGAGGACATGCCGCTGCTGGCCTTCTCGCCTTTGGCGGCGGGGCTTCTGTCGGGGAAATACGCCGGCGACGTGACGCCGGACGGCACGCGGCGCGAGCGCACGCCGGATCTCGGCGGGCGGATCACGCCCTACGTCTTCGAGCCGGTCGCCGCCTATCTGGGCATCGCCGCGCGGCACGGGCTCGACCCCTGCCAGATGGCGCTCGCCTTCCTGCGCACGAGGCCTTTCCCGCTGATCCCGATCATCGGGGCGACCTCGCTGGAGCAGCTGAAAAGCAACATCGCCTCGGTCGAGGTGACGCTGTCGCCCGAGGTGCTGGCCGAGATCGACGCCGCGCATCGCGCCTGGCCCGCACCCTATTAATCGCCTTGCGGCAGCGGCCGGCATCGGCTTCTGTGACGGACCTGTTCCGGAGGAGCCGATGCGTCGCTGGCCCGTGCTGTCCGCCCTGCTGCTTGTGTTGCTGACCGGCCTTGCCGGCTGCGACCGGCTGCCGGGGCGGGCCGCGCCACCCGAGCCCGCGTCGCCGCTGGCGGCCGAGGCCATCGCCGTCAGTCCGCTCGGGACGGAGTCCGTCAAAACGACTCCCGAACCTCCGGCGGCTCCCGTCGCTGTCAAGTCGGCGGGCGAGCTGGCCTGCGAGCGGCGGCAGGGGCGCTACGTTTCGGTCGGCGGCGCGCGGACCTGCGTCACCCCGACGAGTGATGGCGGCAAGCAGTGCCGGGGGAAGGGCGACTGCTCCGGGCAGTGCCTCGCCCGGTCGAACAGCTGCGCGCCGGTCGCCCCGCTGCTCGGCTGCAACGAAATCCTGCAATCCGACGGAAGAAGGGTGACCCTGTGTCTCGATTGATGCCGATCCTGCTGCTGGCCCTGGCGGCCTGCGCCGCCCCGAAGCCGCCGGAAAGCCCCGGCTTCCGCCGCGCCGGCACGCCGATCTATTCCAACGCCGTCTTCGATGCGGCGCGGCTGGAGGGCGACTGGGTGCAGGTGGCGGGTTTTGGCGCCGGCTGCCGTCCCGGCGGGGTAAGTTTCGTGGGCGGGCAGGTCAGAACGAAGCTCTGCCTTGGCGGGCGCGAGCAGGCCTTTGCCGGCGCCTTCGCCGTCACCGGCCCGGGCCGACTGGCGCTGCGCGGGGCTGCGCCCGACGGCATCGGCGCGCCCTGGTGGGTGATCTGGGTCGATACCGACTATCGCACCCTGGCCATCGGCACGCCCGACGGCAGCTTCGGGTTCCTGTTGAACCGCGGCGGACCGCTGCCCGCCGACCGGCTGACGGCCGCGCGCGAGATCTTCGAGTGGAACGGCTACGACCTGTCGCGGTTGACTGTCTATTGAAGAAGGAGCGCCGCATGATCCGTCTCGCCCTCGCTTTCATCGCCCTCGGCCTGCCGGCTGTCGCGCAGGAGCCCGCGCCCTGGGTCGGGATCTGGGCCGCCGATCCGGAATGGTGCGCCTTCTCGGACAGCATCGGCCAGCAGGAGACGACGCCGATCCGCATCACCGAAGTCGAGTTCCAGGGCTACGAGAACCGCTGCGAGATCACCGCCACCCATCCGTTGCAGGTGCTGCCGGGTGCCGAGCTGGTCATGCGATGCGAGGCCGAGGGCGAGGTGATGGAGGACACGCGGCTGGTGATCGCCGACGCGCCCGGCTCGCTTTTGATGCTGGCGGGCGGCGGCGAGCCGGTGCGGCTGACGCGCTGCCCGTAGACCGTCTGGTCCTAGATCGTCTCGCGCAGCGCGCGCAGGTGGTCGCCGACCTCGCGCGCCGAGACCGCCGCCTCGCGCACCAGCCAGTCGAAATGCTGGGTGAAGCTGCCGACCCGCGCTGAGTCGCGGAAGGCGAGGTAGTGGCGGCCGAGGTAGAGCACGGCCAGCAAGGGCCCGAAGACGGTGATCGGGGCCGAGAACACCCGCCGCGCGTCGAAGAGATAGATCCTGAGCGAGGGGTAGAGCTCGGCCGAGAGCGCGATCAGCCGGTCGATCTGCTCGCGCCGCACCTCGGGGGGCAGGCCCTCGTAATAGCCGGTGGCCGCCGCGAAGGCCGCCAGCTCGTGCAGCGGCAGGGCGATCTCGTAGTCGGAGCGCGCCGCCTGCATCCAGCTCAAGCGGTCCTCCGAGGCGCCGATGGCCTGCTCGGCGGTGCGGCCGAGTTGCGGGCGGTATTCCCATTCCAGCATGGCGGTGGTCTTCAGCATGTCGGGCAGGGTGGCCGGGACATGGCGGATCTTGTAGCCCGCCGCCTCGCGGTGCCAGCGGTAGATCGTCTCGTCGATCGGCGCGCGCGGGGCCTCGGTGATGATGAGCGACATGGCGAGCAGATCGGCCAGCGGCTCGGGCCGGCCCGAGAGCCCCAGCAGCCAGTCGGCGCTGATCCCCAGCGCCTGCGCGCAATCGGCGGCAAGCTGGGCGTTCGGCAGCCGGGTGGCCTGCGGGGCCAAGAGCTGCGAGATGGTCGAGCGGTCGACCTGCACCTTCCGCGACAGCGCGCTCTGGGTCATGCCGCGCTCGGCCATCGCCTCGGCCAGACGGTCCCGGAACAGCGCCGCGCGGTCGCGCTTGTCTACTTTATCTCCCGCCATGTGATTTAAATCACCAAAGTTGCGTTTCCGTTGCGTATCTTCAGAATTATCCCGGAGCGGGGCAAGTGCTAACCATCACAGGATAGCAGAAGGAGCCCCGAGAGTGCGCATAGATCAGGCCGTCGAGTGGCCGACCGTTTTCCTGTTGATCGCCACCTATGCGCTCTGGCTTCTCGGCACCACGCTTCTCACCGGCCTCTGGCTGCCGCTGGGCATCGTCGCGACCGGCATCGCCATCGCGCAATTCTCGTCGCTGCAGCACGAGGCGCTGCATGGCCACCCGTTCCGCAGCGAGCGGCTGAACGAGGCGCTGGTCTTCCCGGCGCTGGCGCTGACCGTGCCCTACCGGCGCTTCCGCGACAGCCACCTGCAGCACCACCACGACCCGCTGCTGACCGACCCCTATGACGACCCGGAGTCGAACTATTTCGATCCCGCCGTCTGGGCCCGGCTGTCTGGCCCGGCGCGGACGGTGCTGCGGCTGAACAACACGCTGCTGGGGCGGATCGTGATCGGGCCGATCCTCGGCAACATCCTGTGGCTGATGGGCGACCTGCGGCTGATGCGGCAGGGCGACGCCGCGGTGAAGCAGGCTTGGTTGCTGCATCTCGCGGGGCTGATTCCGGTGGCGCTCTGGCTCTCGCAGGCCGCGATGAGCTGGGGCGGCTATCTGCTGGCGGCCTGGGTCGGGCATGGGCTGTTGAAGATCCGCACCTTCCTCGAGCACCGGGCGCATGAGGCGGCGCGGGCGCGGACGGTGGTGATCGAGGATCGCGGGCCGCTGGCGCTGCTGTTTCTGAACAACAACCTGCATGTCGTGCACCACATGCACCCGAAGGTGCCGTGGTACCGGCTGCCGTCGATCTATGCCGCCAACCGCGAGCATTACCTGCGGCGCAACGCTGGTTACGTCTACCGCTCCTACGCCGAGATCTTCGGGCTGCATCTGCTCCGCGCCAAGGACCCGGTGCCGCACCCGCTCTGGCCCTTCGGGTCAGGTCAGACGGCGGAAGATCGGGGTATTGCCGGAATTGTCGAAGAACGGCACGCCGGCCTCGCCGGGACCGTCGCGCAGCAGGGCTGAGACCTCGGCCAGCACCACCTCGGTGATGAAGGGCAGGTCGAGCCAGCGCGCCTCGGAGAGGGCGATCCAGTGCAGATGCGACAGCTCGTCGGAGGCGGCGGAGAAATCCTCGGGGTCGCCGGCGATGTGGGCGGCGTCGGCGAGGAAGAAGCGCGCGTCGAAGCGGCGCGGCCGGCCGGGCGGGGTGATGGCGCGGAACACGAAGCGCAGCGCTTCGGCGGAGGGGGCGAGGCCGCGGGCGGCGAAGCTCTCCCATCCCGCGGGGGCGGTCCAGGCGCCGGGCAGGCCGAGCGCGAGGCCGGTTTCTTCCCAGAGCTCGCGGATGGCGGCGGCGGCGATGGCCTGGGCGCCGCCGCCGACCCGCGCCGCGCAGCGGGGGGGCAGGGGCCGCGCCAGCGCTACCAACGCATCGCCGGAATCGACCGCGCCGCCGGGGAAGACGTATTTCGAGGGCATGAACACCGCCGCGGCGCCGCGCATCCCCATCAGCACCTCGGGGCCTTTGGGGCCGGAGCGGGTCAGGATGATGGTGGCGGCGGAGCGGATCGCAGGAGCCGCCTCAGGCGGCAGGGTTGCAGGAGCCGCCTCAGGCGGCATGGCCGAAGCCGTGCATCCGCTTGGCCCATTGCAGCGCGACCATCGCGCCCTTCAGCCGGGGCAGCAGGAACAGCGACAGCGCCACCGTGCCGATGGTGAAGACTGTCGCCAGCACCATCGGGTCGGGACGGTATTCGACGAAGCCCCAGAGGATCAGCGGGGCCATGATATGGCCGACGATCAGGATCGTCAGATAGGCCGGGCCGTCGTCGGCGCGGTGGTGATGCAGATCCTCGCCGCAGACCGGGCAGCTTTCGCGCACCGTCAGATAGCCGCGCAGCATCGGTCCCGCGCCGCAGGACGGGCAGCGGCACTGCCATCCGCGCACGAGGGCGGGCATCAGCGGGCGGTCTTCTTCCAAGGTGCTCTGTCGGTCGGTCATTCGGTCCCTTCCGTCGAGATACGGGTGTCTCGGGTCAACGCGGGAAGAGATACAGTGTTCCCGCCGCAAAGTTGAGAGCGGATGTATTGATTTTTTAGACATGTGAGAATTTCGTGGTCGCGGCGACGGAAGCCGGGCGGCGGCGCGTTTGAAGATCAGAAGGCAGCAGACAATGCCTCGATCAACGGAGACACAGATGAAACGCACAACCCGCTTCGCCACCCTGACCCTCGCGATCGCTTCGGCCGCGGCCTTCTCGATGCCGGTCTTCGCCCAGACCGCCGCCCCTGCCGAGCCGCCCTGCGCGCCCGGCGCCGCCTGCCGGATGCCGGATGGCGCCATGCCGGGGGCCGGCCCGATGGGTGGCCCCGACCGGATGGACCGCGGTCCGATGGGCGGGATGAGCCCCATGGGCCACATGGGCGCGATGTTCGACTTCCAGGCGCTCGACGCCGACAAGGACGGCCGGGTGACCCAGGCCGAGGTCGATGCCGAGCGCCAGTCGCGCCTCGACCTGCTCGACAGCAACGATGACGGCCAGGTGGGCGCAGCCGAGTTGTCGGCGATGTTCATGCAGGGCATGCAGGCCCGGGCCGACGCTCGCGCCGCCCGGATGGTCGAGCAGTTCGACGGCAATGGCGACGGCCAGATCTCGGCCGCCGAATTCGCCGCCGGTCCCCGCCCGGCGACCCTGTTCCAGCGCATGGATACCGACAAGGACGGCGCGATCTCGCAGGCCGAGGCCGATGCGGCGAAACAGCGGATGCAGGGCCGCAAGGGCGACCGCCCGCATGGCAAGCGCGACGGCGGCAAGCAGCGTCCCGGCCGCGACTGACCAGGGCCAAGCGCAGGCCGCGCCCGGAGTCTTTGACCCCGGACGCGGCGTTTGAAGGTTTCGCGGTTTGGCGCTAAGCCCCGGGACAGGATGGAAATGCCGTTTGACGCCTTTTCGGAAGTCTCGGACGAGGCGCTGCTGGTGCTCTATGCCAATGGCGAGCCGGCGGCTGGCCGGGCGCTGACCACGCGCCTGACCCCGCGGGTGCTGTCGGTGGCGTCGCGGATGCTGTCGGACCGGGCCGAGGCCGAGGACGTGGCCCAAGAGGCGATGCTGCGGCTCTGGAAGGTGGCGCGCGAGTGGCGGCAGGGCGAGGCGAAGGTCTCGACCTGGCTCTACCGCGTGGTGTGCAACCTCTGCACCGACCGGCTGCGCGGCCGCAAGCGTCGGGCGGCGACCGCGCTGGACGACGCGCCAGAAGTGGCCGACGCCGCGCCGGGCGTCGAGGCGGCGCTGATCGACGGCGACCGGATGCGGGCGCTCGACGCGGCGCTGGCGGCGCTGCCGGATCGGCAGCGGCAGGCGGTGGTGCTCAGGCATCTCGAGGGGCTGACCAACCCCGAGATCGCCGAGGTTATGGACATCGGGGTCGAGGCGGTCGAAAGTCTGACCGCCCGTGGCAAAAGGTCGCTGGCCGCGCTGCTTTCGGGGCAGCGGGCCGAGTTGGGATATGAGGAAGGCTGAGATGCGCGACAGCGATCTTGACGATCTGTTTGCCGAGGCCCGCACCAGGGCGCCGGCCCCTTCGGAGGCGCTGATGGCGCGGGTGCTGGCCGATGCGGCGACGCATCAGCCGCGGCCCGCCGCGGCGCCGGTTCGCGTTGCACGCCCGTCGTCGGGCTGGTCGTCCTGGTTTGCCGGGTTGCGCGGCGGGGCTCTGGCCGGGGCGGGGATGATGACGGCGACGCTGGCCGGGGTCTGGATCGGCTTCGCCCAACCCTCGTCGATGGTCTCGGTGACCGATGCGCTGTGGCAGGGCGCGGTGCAGCAGATCGACGTGGTGGAGCTGCAGCCGAGCCTTGATCTGTTCCCGTCGCTCGACGGCTTCATGTCGGAGGGTTGAGCATGACCGATCTGCCCCCCTCCGCCCCGCAGC